>JBAYUX010000070.1:0-2753 GCA_041674865.1 Candidatus Altimarinota bacterium | reverse complement strand
GCCTTGAGTGAAGTTTATAATGGCGAAGCGCGACAGAACGAAGCGGTACCTGTTTTAATAGGTGGAATTGCATTGAAAAAAGGATATCTTATCGACTTTCCAAGATTCACAACTGACATCGATTACAGCACACAGAGAACATTTTTTGAGGGAAGAGGATCTCTGGACGCAGATTATTATGGGGATCGCATGCAGGATGCCGCTAGTATCGTTCGCGAAAAAGTAAAGAAAGTTTATGGTTCTAAGGCCATGTCGCCGAATGGAATTATTATGGATGTAGAGAGGCGATTAATCCGAGGAGGTCCTTTGGCGACGCTAAGAACACATATAAAGTTTCCGAGATTTTTAAAATATGACGATCTCAAGATTAAGGTTGAGACAAATGCAACAAGAACCGAGGATGGCGCATTGCCACCAAGAGTTCTCCCATTGCTCCATAGATATGGAGACGCTGCAGAGTTGGATATGGGAACGCTAACAGTAGAAGACATTAGAAAAATTCACTCCGATAAGTTATTTGCATTAATGAATCGACTTTCGGACGAAAATGACATGGCAAAAACCTCAAGAATGAAGGATATCTTCGATATCTGGTATATTTCTCAGTTTTATCAGAATGACAGATTACCTGAATTATTTGATGCGCGTGTCCAAAGAGAAACAAAGAGAGGTGCAAATATTGATGAAATAGAAAAAACAATGCAAAGGATTTTGCAAGACGGTGATCAATTTTTAAAATGGCTCGAAGAGGTCATCAGGAAAAACGTACCAGGTCTCGACGGGAAGAGTACTGATGAAGTTGTGAAAAGGATGGTCTTGGGACTTCCAAAAAAATATAACTTTCCTCCTGCGAAAGTCTTAGTAGAAAATCTCGTAATGGAATTACAGAGAGTTTATCCTATCAGATAGCCTATTCCACCACCTCGCCTCCAAACATCGCGGCGACGTCGTCAGCGAAGTCTGGCTCAGAAGAAGTAGTTTCTTCTTTGTGATGCTCGATAGGCGAGTGAAGTTCGACGCGTTCAAGTTTTGATTCAAGTTTTACGCTCGCGCCGAGAGTTTCTTCGATGATTTTTTCAAGTTCAGCGCGTGAGGCACTTTCCATCACGCCATCTTGGTGAAACTTCGCAGTGAAGGCAAGAGTGACAACATGTCCTTCAACGGTAAATCCGCGGACATCTTTCAGGGAAATACGTAATTTTGGAGTTTTGATACGCTCGATAATGCGAGGCCACTCTTTTTTAAGCTCATCGTGCGTGATCGCACGACCAGTCAGAACTTTTTCAGGTTCTTGCTGTGCAGGCGGAGCAGAATTTGTAGCTACAGGAGTTGAGAAAGCGGGCGTAGAAACTGTACTATTTTTTTGTTCAACAATAGGAGCTGATACGGTTTTTGCTGGTTGGGTAGGGATATTAACAGCCGCAGCGGGAATAGCGACAGGAGCTAATGCAGCCTGTATGACCACCACATTCGGATGAAGGGTCTTAATAACCGCCACCTCGAGAGGGAGCTGAGTAATCATGGCATTTTTGAGCTGATCGAACGCCTTCTGGAAATGCTCAATCATAACGATGAGCTGACTTGCCTCATCCATTTTCTTCGACTCAACAGCCCGGAGCATTTCATCTCGCATCTTCTCAAGGAGTTCCTTGGTAAGTTGAGCAAAATCAACACCCTCTTCATAGAGTTCCTGAATAAACTTCAGCGCTCCAGCGGAATCTCGATTCTTCAAAAGACTATAAAAATTTTCGATAGCAGAACTTCCAGCAACACCGAGAATAAGTCTTACATGATCCTTGGTTAACTTCCCGTCAACGAGGAGCTGTTCGAACAAACCAATCGCATCACGAAGACCTCCGTCAACATGTCGAGCAATCATCTCGAGTGCCTCATCTTCGGCCGTAACACCCTCGCTCTGCGCAATATATGCAAGTCGAGTCATGACCGTCTTCACATCAATTCGCTTAAAATCAAATCGCTGACATCGAGAAATGATCGTCTCTGGAACTTTGTGTGATTCAGTTGTCGCAAGAATGAAGAATACATTTGTAGGTGGTTCTTCGAGAGTCTTCAAGAACGCATTAAACGCGCCCTTAGAAAGCATATGAACTTCATCTACGATGTAGACCTTATTCTTCGCCCGAGTCGGCGCAAAATGAAGTTTGTCGATAAGTTCGCGCATATCATCTACGCCCGTATTCGAGGCGGCATCAATTTCAATAACATCAATGAGTCGACCAATCGTAATATCCTTACAAATATCGCACTCTTCACATGGCTCGGCATTCTCGCCCAAATTCAAACAGTTGATCGCCTTTGCAAAAAGCCTCGCCGTCGATGTCTTTCCCGTCCCACGCGGTCCAGTAAAAAGATACGCATGCGCCAGCTGGCCCTTTTTCAAGGCATTGGTCAGCGTTACGCGCACGTGATCCTGTCCAACCAAGTTGGCGAAGGTTTGTGGTCGAAATTTTCGATAGAGGGAGACGTCGCTCATAGGTGTATTACATGGGGCCTCATGCTAGCATATTTTGCACGGCGAGCGAATGATTTTCTCGGCTGTTTATAGCGTAATTCTCATCAAGGAGAGCTTGCATAAAATAGAAAATTATAGTATAACTGAAAACCAGACTTATATCTCTCAAATATGGCTCAAGTACCATCATCTCGACCAACTTCTACGCCAGCTTCAAATACTGACATTCTCAAAGCATCATCATCTTTCGGTCTCAATGAAAAAGGAGATCATGTCCGAG
>JBAYUX010000069.1:0-2965 GCA_041674865.1 Candidatus Altimarinota bacterium | reverse complement strand
TAAAAAAGCCGTAGTCGCAAAAAACGCTATTATTCGCGGCGCGGTGATTATTGAAGATGGTGTAAAAGTTTTTGATCATGCAGTGATTCAAGGACCGGCATACATTGGAAAAAATTGTATCATTGCCAATAACTCGCTCGTGCGTGAGTCGCATTTGGGTGCGGGAAGTGTCGCTGGTTTTGGAACGGAAATCGCGAGAAGTTTCCTCGGAAATGGCGTTTGGACACATACCAATTATGTCGGTGATAGCGTTATCGGATCGAATAGTTCGTTTGGTTCTGGAACGGTGACTGGTAATTTGCGGCTTGATGAAAAGAATATCGCGGTGAATGTTGGAAATAGCGACGAACCTACTCGCGTCGACTGCGGAACGAATAAACTTGGTGCGATTATTGGCGAAAATGTGCGCGTTGGAATTAATGTCAGCCTGATGCCTGGCGTACGAGTTGGAAATAACTGTTTCATTGGAGCAGGCATTACCGTCTGGCAGGATATTCCTGACAACAAATTCGTCTATGGAAAGTGGGAGCTCGCGATGAAGGACAACACAGCAACTATGGACGCTTCTGCCCGCGAGAAGATGATGGCAAAGCTGAAAAAGGCTTGATTCTAAGGGATTTTTCCTTATACTGGGCCCTTGGGTTATTTTAAAAACATTTATGTCAGCAGATACAGATATTCCGGAATCAGGTGGGCCATTTGTTTTAGATGAAGGTGCTGAGTCGATTGAGTACGAAGAATTTCTCCGTAGCCTTCTTTCTTTGACGATGATTACAAAATCGCTCGAGGCGTTTGGAAATCTCGTTGATACCGTTAAAAAAATCGAGCAGTCTCCTGGTCAGACGATTCAGACACAACTTCCTTCTCATGTTGGATCAAAGCCGATGGCGATTTCATCTGAACTTAAAGCTCTCGAGACGCTTACCTGTTTCAATATTTGTGCGAAATATCCTATCAATCGAGATGAGTGCGCTTATACACTTACCGATCCTGTTGGAAAGAATTTTGCTCTTTGTCTTGGCGGTACTCTTCATCAAATTGGACGGGAACATCATGGACCGAGAATGCTTCAAGAAGAGGCTATGCACAGAGGTGTAAATCCTGCGCAATATGTCCATTATCTCATTCGAACCAAGGCTCTTTCATATGCGCCTCCAGATGCAACTGATTTCAAAAAAGATGTTCAGCATGCGAACGTCGACCTTCGCGATACGCTTGATCTCGTTCGTGCGGAATTAACGTTCTACCTTATGGACGATACGGATCGAGACAACTGGAACTAATAAGAACTAGCTATTTTCTTGTTACTAACCGTGTCTGAATTTTTCTTCGGCGAGTTGGCGAATTATTTCTGGGTAGTACTGCTTCTCGAGTGCAACGACCTTGGTTTTGAGGGATTCTAGTGTATCAGCTGGATCGATGGAAACTTTTTTCTGAATGAGAATTTCACCTGAGTCGACATTTTCATCTACACGATGAATCGTCATGCCGGTTTCCGTTTCGCCTGCGGCGAGAACGGCTTCGTGAACGGCTTTTCCAAAGAAGGCCGGACCGGAGAACTTCGGAATAAGCGCTGGGTGAACGTTGATGATTTGAATGTTTTGGGTGGTGCAGTGTCGAACGAATTCTGGCGTAAGAATGCGCATATAGCCAACGAGACAGATGAGGTTTGGCTTGAGTGCCGTGATGGATTTTGAGAGCTGTGCGTCAAACTCTTCGCGGGTGCGAGGCGTGTGAGTTTGAGGATTTTTTGATGAGATGTAGATGGTTTTGAAGCCTTGAGTTTTTGCTCGCTCGAGGGCGTAGCAGTTTTTTTTGTTGGAGATGACCGCGGCGAGCTCGATATTTGGCATTTTATTGGCCTTCATCTCATCGATAATCGCCTGGAGATCGGTGCCATTTGTGGAGGCGAGGACGACGATGCGGAAGAGGCGTGGTGATGTTTCGATGGAGTTCATGGTTTGGCGGTTGTTACGCGTCTAGCATAGCAGATTTTTTGAGCGCTGGCAGGCCAAGTTGTTTTCGGATTTTCATGCCGGTGGGGGTGACGGCGAGACCGCCAAGGGCGGTCTCGCGGATCTTTGGTGACATAAGCTTCCCAATGTTCCACATTGCCTCTACGACTTCGTCGAATGGAACAAATGATATGATGCCTGAAAGTGCGAGGTCTGCCGCTCCTAGGGCATGCTGTGTGCCAAGGGCGTTGCGTTTGATACAAGGAACTTCGACGAGACCGCCAAGTGGATCGCAGGCGAGACCGAGCGCGGATTTCATGGCCATGGCCGCCGCGGTTACGGCTTGTTCAGGCGTCCCGCCACGCATTTCTACCGCGGCGGCCGCGGCACAACTGTTCGCCGCCCCAACTTCTGCCTGACATCCTGCGGCCGCTGCAGATAATGTCGCATTTTCCGCAATCACAATTCCAATTCCCGAGGCGGCGAACAGCCCCCTCAACATTATTTCTTCTGACTTTTCTTTTGAAATTTTCCCCAACCCAATTTCTTTGAGCGCCATAATCGTCCCTGGAATCACTCCAGATCCTCCAGCCGTCGGAAACGCCGCAATTCTTCCCATGCACGCATTTGTCTCACCTGTTGCGATTGCATAGGTCATTGCGCGAATCGCCAGCTCATTCAAAAGTGTTCCACCTCTTTTTTTCTGAAAATACTTCATCAACTTTCCTGCATTTCCACCCGACATTCCGCTCAATGATCTTTTCGGCTCGTATATGCCGCCGTTAATCGCCTCTTTCATCACGGCTGCAACTTTCCGCATCTTGTTCATCACTTCTTGACGCGTCATCTCAGCTATTTCCATTTCGTATCGAATAACAATTTCAGATATTGGCTTCTTGTACTTCTTACAAAGTTTCAAAATATCTGCTGATGTTTTGAACATGTAGGACTTTGATGCTTTTGATACTAATGATGTTCCCATAAAAATCGAGGATGTTAGCGGATAAGAT
>JBAYUX010000068.1:0-3129 GCA_041674865.1 Candidatus Altimarinota bacterium | reverse complement strand
TATGATTTGTCGGCATATGGCTCTGCTTTTTGGCTCTACTCTCGAACATTTACGCGATAAAAATAATCCTCACATGCGCATCCGTTCAGATACCGATGTTCGCTATGTTGCAGATACGCAATATGATCCACTCGAAAATGATACCTCTGGACATGGATATGTCGTCGTAAAACGTTTTGATGGTGGACATGCACGTTATTTCGTTGTCGATCCAACGGCAGGTCGATCATATGACATTCGTGATCTTTTCAAACCAAGTGCTCGCGAAAAATCTCCTGGAGTCTATCGATATCTTTTTTCTGTGATTCGTGTGGTTTTTCAGGACAATGATGTGCGTGATGATGCGTTTAAACACTGGCTCACTCGGTTACGAAAAGGTGATGCTCAAATTCAGCGGCTATTGGCGGATGCGGAAAATGCTTATGTACGAAGTGGCGATCTGGAAGGCATTCGCAATATTCGCGGGTATTTAGCGAAGGGGGTATAGAGAAGCCGAGAAAAATAGAAATAGCTACGCGATATCGGCGAGATAAATATGAGTTGGCTTTATGCCAATATTGACTTTTTAATATTACTATTTTAATACAATATCTTCATCGGAAAATCGCCGTTTTTGAAGCTGAAAATTTCGGCGCCGAAATTTGAGATCAGGTCATTATTTTTGTGAAAGTCAATTTTTGGTGTGCAGCTTGCCGTAAACTTGCTATACTGCGCGCACAAATAGGCGACTCGCCTTTGATTCTACACTTTCTAAACTATCTCATATTCATGGCCTCAAAAATTACTCAGAAACATATTCAAGAGCTCGTTGCAAAATACGATCCAAGCAAAATTACGATTGGTGTTCTCGGCGGACACAGCGCACTCGACGTTTGTCATGGCGTGAAGAAGTTTGGATTTAAGACTTTGGTTATTGCGCAGAAGGGTCGTGAAAAAACGTATACGGAATATTATAAAGTTCGATCGTTTTGGGAGAAGCCTTCAGGGAAATCTGGAAAATCGGATACAGAAATGGAGCGTGACGCACGAAAAGAACAAGGAACATGCTGCGGTGGAAAAGACGCTGGGACGAGCGCTTGTGCATGCAGCGCGGTCGAAGAGGAAATGGAAAAAGAACAAGGGGGTTGCTGTGGAGGAGGAGGTTGTGGAAGTGAGGGTGGCGGCTGTGGCGATGATGAAGAAGGTGGTTGCGGAAATGAAGGCGCAAAACAAGGTTTCGAAATTGGATGCGTTGATGACGTGATCGTCGTTGATAAATTTTCCGATATCGTGAATCCAGCGATTCAGGAGCGACTTCGAAAGATGAACGTGATCTTCGTTCACAACCGATATTTCTGGGTATATTGCGACTTTGAAAAAATTGAAACAGAGTTCAACGTACCGATTTATGGCAATCGTGAAGCCGTAAAACTCGAAGAGCGTGATCAGCCAAAGAATCAGTATTGGTTACTCGATCAGGCCGGAATTCGAACACCAAAAATTTTCAAATCATACAAAGAGATCGATCGACTCGCGATTGTAAAAGTGAATGAAGCGACACGTGGATATGAGCGTGCGTTCTTCCTCGCATCGACACCAGGACAGTGTCTTGAAACGGCTGAAAAAATGGCTGCAGAAGGCAAAATTACGATGGAGTCATTCAAAAAAGCAACGATCGAAGAGTACGTTCTCGGTGCGCACGTGAACTTGAATTTCTTTTATTCGCCATTGAGTGAGCGACTTGAATTGATCGGAACTGATACTCGACGACAGACGAATTTGGATGGCTACTTGCGACTTCCTGCCGATCAACAGCTCGATGTTTTGAAATATCAGCAGCCAAAAATGATTGAGACGGGACACTATGCCGTCACGATGAAAGAGTCGCTTGTCGAAAAGGCATATGCGATTGGTGAGAAGTTCGTGAAGGTGATGGCGAAAGAAGTTTCTCCTGGAATGATCGGACCGTTTGCACTTCAGGGCGCCGTTGTCGCTGAAGATGGCAAAGAGGAATTCGTGATTTTCGACGTCAGCATGCGCATTCCTGGCTCTCCTGGAACCAAGTTCACTCCGTATAGCGGATATTTATTTGGCGACTCATTGAGTTACGGTGAACGAATTGGTATCGAATTACGAAGTGCGATTAATACCGATATGCTTGATAAACTCGTGAGTTAATTAGTTAGCTAGTTCGACTTACGTACATAATTTCCCTCACATGAAATTTCCGAAAGTTATCATTCTCGCCGCTGGTCAGAGTAAACGTATGGATCCCCTTCCTGATAAAAACTTTATTGAGTTTTGCGGGAAGCCGCTCCTGGCTTGGCAAATCGAGCAGCTCGTTGCGGCTGGATTTTCGGATATCGCGGTAATTGGTGGACGACACAATCTCGATGATCTCGCGAAAATTGATGTGCAAATGAAAAAACCATTTGCGATTTTGGAACAGAAAAAATTAGAAGAAGGTATGGCGGGGGCTGTATTGAGCGCTGAAAAGTGGATTGGCGATGATGCGTTTCTCGTTGTGAGCTCAAATGATATTGTGGAGAGTTCGATTTTTGCGCTTCTCAAAACTGCGATTAAAAATTCTGAAAAGTCCGGAATGAAAATTGGGGCGGGAACGGGAAGCCAAAAATCCTCCGGATTTTTGATCGCGAAAAAAGTCACCTCATACTTCCCTGGTGGATACTTAAAGATCGTCAAAAATGGCTCACAAAAAGGAAAAATTGAAGGTATCGTTGAGAAGCCTGGCGCTGGAAAAGAGCCGAGTGATCTCGTAAATCTTGTCTTCCATTATCACAATGAACCGAAGAAATTATTTGCCGCACTCAAGAAAGTGAAGACGAGTCGTGATGATAAGTACGAAGTTGCACTCGACTCACTTATTCAGGGTGGTGCGAAATTTTTTGCACTTCCATATGATGGCGAGTGGCAGGCGGTGAAATATCCGTGGCATTTAATCAGTGTATGGCAGGCCATTTTTGAGAAGTTGGTGCACGATCTTGGTATAAAAAAACCGAGAATTTCTAAAAAAGCCGTAGTCGCAAAAAACGCTATTATTCGCGGCGCGGTGATTATTGAAGATGGTGTAAAAGTTTTTGATCATGCAGTGATTCAAGGACCGGCATACATTGGAAAAAATTGTATCAT
>JBAYUX010000067.1:0-3451 GCA_041674865.1 Candidatus Altimarinota bacterium | reverse complement strand
TCAGTTTTTTCAAAAAGGATAAAAAAGACAAGGAGATGAAGTTCGTCGTTGTCTCCCCAAATCGCCAGGCACTTATCGCTTTGATTACGATTAGCTTTCTCTTGGTGTTGATTATTTTTTACGTCGCACTTCCGGGATCAACCGTGACGCTTACTCCAAAATCTGATGTGATCGATCATACCGTGAATATCACTTTTGCTGACTATGATGCCAATAAAGCAGAGTTGGATAATCACCCTGCAAACGTCCTCGCCTCCCACATGATTACGACGACGATTCGTCGAACGATATTACAAGGTGCGACTGGAAAAATTTTCCAAGGAGCTAATGCCAAGGGACGAATTACTGTTTACAATACCGAGCCAAAGCCTTGGCCACTTATTCCCAATACGAGATTCCAAACGCAAGATGGTGTCGTCTTCCGTATTGGACAGTTTTTGACGGTGCCGGCGGCCCGCGGCGGTCAACCTGGAAGTCTTGATGTGGATGTTCTCGCGGACCCATTTGACGCTTATGGTCAGGCCGTTGGTGAACGTGGAAATATTCAGCCAGCTAAACTCTTCCTCCCTGGTCTCAACGCCGACAATCAAAAGAAAATTTATGCCGATTCCAAGGTGGCATTTACCGGAGGAACTACGTCTGTGAAAAATAAAGTGTCAAAAGCAGACCTCGATGCTGCGAATAATAAACTCAAAAAAGATCTTCAGGATGCCGTAGAAGGTGAGCTCACAAAAGCGATCCAGGACAAAAATACTGCCATGACTGATCGATCCAAATTCACGCTTCTCACCGGAAAACTTGCCTATAACATCAGTGAACCGCGTATCGTCCTACCTACCGACATCATCGATAAAGAAATGGAACACTTTGAAGTAAGCGGAGAGCTGGATGTTACTGGTGTCTACTTCAATCTCAACGAAGTTCTTCAGATTATGAAAGATGAGCTCAAGGTCCGAAAGAGTCCAAGCAAACGAATTGTAAAGATTGATGATTCAACTATCTCTTACCACATCTTCGACGTCGATAAGAATACGAAGAAATTCAAGGTCACCGCAAATCTCAAGGGTATCGAGGAATACGATATCAACCCTTCACGTGAAAACGGCGAGCGTCTCATAGAAAAAATCAAAGACCACATTGTCGGTCGAAAGGTTCAAGATGCAAAAGATTATATTTTGAATTTACCTGAAGTTGCTGCGGTTGAAATTAAAAACTGGCCGGTATGGGCCCCTACTATTCCAAGTATTCCGGATAACATTTCCGTACAGGTTTCTTCGTCGCAGTAAATTTCCGATAATCTAAAAATTTTATTGCAGGTTTTGTTGCAGAGCATTCATCTTTTCTGGTATCATTCACTTGAAGTTTTCACCTCACCCCCCACTCATGAAATCATCACGTTTTTCTTCTCGTTCGTCGTTGGCCGTAACCAGCGCTTTTGGTTTGAGCATTCTGCTCGCTCTCGGCACCCGCTTCGCCATTGCCGACAACATCGTCCCATATAAAACACCGCCTTCCGGAAATGTGAGTCCGACGTTTACGAGCGTCACAACTTCTGGCGATGTTGTTGCGGGCGGAAACTTAAGGGTTGGCAATGTGATCATGCCAAAAACTGGTGGAACATTAACTCTTGACGCTTCCTTAACTCAAAGTGACGGCGAAGCCTATTTTACTGGAAAAGTTAGTACGGATACCGGTATTTCAGTCAAGGACTCAGACAAGGAAAAGGTCTTAATCTCAAAAGATGGGATTCAGATGCTTAATGATGATGGGAAAAATCTTGGAGCTCTTACTGGCCAGGGCACCTTATATGCCAATCGCTTTATTGTCGCAGGACCTGGTGCAGGAAATCTTGATAATGTAAGCTTAAACTTTATTCCTGATATGACATCAGGGGCTACGATTGATTCCTCTGGAAATCTAAAAACAAGCGGCAGTGTTAAAGCATATGGAGGTTTTACTGCCCTTAGCCCAAATGGAGGTGCAGCCGTAGCAAGTATTGATATAAATGGTAACTTTTCTGCAAAGTCTGTTGGTAAATTCTATAAGGCCACTGGCGCCTATGGAGCCCTGCATTCGTCTAAATTCAAGCCTGGACAGCTTGCTCAATTTGGAGCGATGTCCACTGCTTCATGTACAGCAAATAACCACCCGAATGGTCGTCTTCTTGGTTGTGTTAATGGAGTTTCTGCAGCCGGTACGTCATTCAACGCTACAATAACTGATGAATCATGCTCTATTGTTACAACATTGTTTAACGACGGAAGCCAAGTTGATTTTGGATACCAAACAGAGGCAACGTGTTTTGATCCAACTCAAAACTAAATATTGAAGTATTTTCATGGAAATAAAATAAAGATCCTACTAGGATCTTTATTTTATTTAAGACTGAGTGGTTCATCTTTACTATTTTGCAGACTCTGCGAGCCTCTCGCACGTAGCCTCTAGGGCTTTATCTTTAATTACTTTGCATAGCTCTGGCTTACCCTGTTCAAATGAAAGTTTTGATGCCACGTTGATTTCACACTGAGATTTCGAAGCCTCGTCCTGAAGTCCTCCGCAAGCCTCAATTGAGGTTCCGTTTTGTAAGTCGTTAAGTTTTTGAGCTTCTTTTGCGTCTATTTCTAGCTTTCTCTTCTTTGAAGTTGCTGCTAATTCACATGCTTTCCTGTATTCACTATCCTGCACTTTCTCACAAAGAACAATGTCGCCATTTATTCCAGCTGAATTAACAATAAGAGAGTCGTTCACGATACCCTCACAATATTTCACTCCTTTTTGATCTTGGATCCCTCCGCACATTGTTTTATCCTGAAGACTGAGTGCTTTTTTTGTAATATCTTCCGCTACACTTGTTGGTCTATATATTGAACAACCTGCCGTTAAGGCAAGGAGTATGAAAAGTGAGAGTTTTTTCATGTGAATGAGGGGTGAGGAGGTTTTGGGCGGACTGTTAGAGTCCGAGTTGTTTGCGGATTTCTTCGGCCTTGGCGGCGTCTTCTTGGGCTTTGTTTTGTTGGGCGAATTCGGATTCGAGGTCCATCCATTCTTCGAAGTGTTTCTGAGCGAGCTTTTCGAGCTGGTCGATGTGCTTCTTGGAAAGTTGTGCGAACTTCTCGCGCTCTTCTTCGAAGATACGAATGAGTTCGTCAACCTGTGACTGTTTGAGTTTTGGGACAGACTCGACGATTTTCTTTTTTTCGTCGCGTGTCAGGGAAATTGATCCGGCGAGCATGTGAAGGAAGTATTGCTCATCGAAACTGAGGTTGTGGGCAGGAATCTGTACCTTCAAAACTGCTGGAAGTTTTTCTCCGAGACGGAAGTTTGCTGGAGTTTCATCTTCTACTGGTGGCATTGGTGGAGCTGGCGGAAAACCACCTGCTTGACCTGCTGGTGGCATTGGAGGAAATCCTCCGCCCTGTGGTTGATATCCACCCATCTGGCCGCCCATTGG
>JBAYUX010000066.1:0-3582 GCA_041674865.1 Candidatus Altimarinota bacterium | reverse complement strand
GACTTTGTAGAAACCGTGCTGTATTTCTCGAAAGGATGAATATGAATAAACTGATGCTGCTCCTTTTCTGCAAAAGAGATATAACGAACCCATGCTCGCTCAGACACATAACATAAATCGTAATACTGTTTCACAAAAGTTTTTGAATCTGACACATTCGCTGACCCATCAACACCGCACATATAATAAGCAATCAAAGAGCTGTAATACTCTTCAGCTGGAGTTCCAGAATAAGCATCAGCAAGGGCATGAAGATGATCCATGGACGCCTGAAATACATCAGGAGATTTTTTTGAAAAATACAAGCCAGCAGGAATAGCGACATATTGTTCATTGTAATAACTGAACGGAAAAATAGCATCCTGCTGAGGACTTAATCCAAGACTCTCCGCCTGGGCTGCGCTCAAATACACATATCCAAAATTATTCTGAACCTTCATCTCAGGAATCGCCTCGCGCTGACGGAAGTACGACTCGGCCTGAGTTGGATTGGCAGTTTGCGCTTGCCCAAGAGGATTATCGAGCATATCTATGTATGCAAGTTGATCCATGTTCTGAAATAAACCGGCGACTTCAAAACTTCTTTGAAATAGTTCTGGATTTTTTACCGACTCACCTCCTTCAATAAGAGGCATGTCATCAACGGCAACCTTGTCGGTAACGATATGCATAAACGAATCAATAAGACCCTGTTTAACACGTCCGAGCAAAATCATTACAGGTGTTTTTGCCGTAATATATTGAGGAGGAAGATGAGTAAGATTTTTTTGAATATCAGCATAGGCCAACTCTTTTTTCTGTTGATCAGAAAGATCTGTCCCAGGAATAGATTGCGCAAGAATATCGGCAACTCGAGAAAGAGCAGATGCAATTTCAGGATGACTCATGCACTTCTCCCAAATAAACGCAGCCTGTTTTGAATCATATATCGTAAGACGATTGTAATAATCAGAAACAGCAGAAGCGCCATCTTGATTCATAATAGAAAAAAGTCCTGCTGCAATTTCATCAAATGCACCACTCAGTGAAAGATTATCAACAGTCTGAATATCGTCATTCGTTGGACGAGCGCTTCCAACGCCCTGCGGAAGCATTCGAACATCCCTCAAAAGTTGATCGAGTCGCTGACTCACCATGATAGCATCCGGAACTTCAAAACGAATCTCTGTCTCCGTAAGCCCTAGCTGACTTCGAACACTATCCAACTCTCCTTGCAAAGCAGGATCAAGTAAAGCCCGAGTACTAGCCAACTGATCAATCAAAGGAAGAATATCGCGAGAAGCAAAAGAAACAGTATTTGGAACCATTGTCGTAAGATAAAAATACGTGCTAGTAGCCTACCCCAACGGCAATATCTGTCAAATTTTGAGAAATACAACAAAAAACCCAATCAAAGCTGAGCTAATGCAAATCAATCTACTACCGACTCGCAATCGCGTTACTTCCGCTCATATAATAGGTTTTCTGAGCAGGACGCATATTGAGAAGGATATCATTGTGGACAACGGCATCGAGAGATTGTGCCTGAGCGAGCTCCATCGTCATGACTTCATTTTGACGAACGAGAGCCTGACTTTTGGTTTCAAGATCACGAAGTTGGTAACCCTGCGTAACGCCTCGTGTTGAAAAAACGAGTGTCATAACCGTACTCACCGCAATCGCTCCAACGATTGTAATAATAAAAAAGGAAGGTTTGATATCAAGATTCAATGCAACGCTTTCCTTATCACCTTTCATGATATCTCGAAGCATTCTCGCTGGATTAAAATCGCCAAGTTGGAATGCAGAAAACATATCTGAAGATCGAAGTGCACCAGCACCAGAGTTCATACTAGAACTCATACTGACACCTGAATAATCCGATGAAGATTGAGTTGATGAATTATCGTGAGTACGTCGAGCAAAACCGCACTGTAAAACAGGAGCAGAAGAGTGACGGGATGAAACGTGGCGTACGCGGCGACCGCGAGAAAACAAACGAAACATATGAGGGGTGAGGGTGAGGGGTAGAACGGTAGAGGAATCGAACTAGATCTTTTCGGCAACGCGCATTTTAGCACTCCTGCTGCGGGGATTTTCCGCAATTTCTTCGTCAGTTGGGGTGACAGGACTCTTGGTCAAGACGGACAAGACCGGAGTCGCAGAACACTCACAGCGAAGAACTTCAGGAGGACAGATGCAGTCCCGAGTTTGAGATCTTAGAAAATGTTTCACGATTCGATCCTCGAGGGAGTGATAGCTGATAGCTACCAACTTTCCATGAGGGGCAAGCATGGTAACTGCTTGCGGTAAAACTTTTTCTAAAACATCAAGTTCAGAATTAACCGCGATACGAAGCGCCTGAAAGACGCGTGTCGCTGGATGAGATTTTCCGTGTCGGAGATTTGCAGGATAGGCGTGAAAAACGAGATCTTCGAGCTGCTTCGTGGTAGCAAACTGATCTTTACGGCGAAACTCTACGACCGCTTTCGCAATCCTTCGAGAGAGACGCTCTTCTCCAAACTGGAAAAAGATATCCGCGAGATCATGCTCGCTATACGTATTGAGAATGTCCGCGGCAGTAAGCGCTGTGAACTCCCGACTCATTCGCATATCAAGCGGACCTTCATGTTGAAATGAAAACCCACGCTCGCTGCGTGTGAGATGAGGAAGTGCAAGGCCAAGATCAAAAAGTATTCCGTTGACCGATGTAATTTCTACACCAGCCTCGAGAAGCTTTTCCTGAAGAGAGACAAAATTGGAATGAATCAATGTAATTCGACCCAAACCTTCCGTACCAAACTTCTCAGTAATTCGCTGACGTGCCACCTCAAGGTGTGTGAGATCCTGATCGAATGAGTAGACGTGTCCCTTTGGACCAACCGCCTCCATCATATCCATCGTATGACCTCCCAAACCGAGTGTCGCATCAACAGCAATATCACCGCTTTTCAAAGACAAAAATTCCTTTACCGATTGTCGAAGAACTGGCTGATGAAAGAACTCGTTTCCTGGCTGTTCAAATCTTGTATCCAATGTGCGTATAACTTTTGTACTCTAAACTGGATAGTAATATAAGGAAGCCGACCAAAGCCGTCAATGCGTTTGCCAAAAACTGTGCACAAAAACTGTACACAAAAAGAGATTCTATGTGCTTTTTTGAATCGTAGAATCAAAAACAGCCTTATGCAGATGAAATTGCACAACTTATCCGTTGTTGCATAACAATTGTATACAGTGAGTGAAGGCTCACCTCAAAATACTAACCTTTTAAAAAAGGTGGCAGTGAAGCTTGAAGACTATCAATTTCTGCAGCTTTCAATACACCGTGATAATCAGCTATAAGCTTACGTAAAATAGCAGTCTGCTGAAAGGATAGTGTATTTTTAGCCTGAGGATTTGTAGAGTCGTAAAGAAAAATTGGTGCATTTGGCTTATCAATCCATACTCGAAATCCTCCATGGACATCAGCTAGTACCATCGTGGTAGATGGAGTTGGGTTGTCAGCAGAAGGCTTGGTAGTAAACGCAAACTGACGAAACGTCAGCTGGTCATCGGTAGTAACCGTAACAATAACTTTACCAACAGAAACATTGGTAACCG
>JBAYUX010000065.1:0-3714 GCA_041674865.1 Candidatus Altimarinota bacterium | reverse complement strand
GTATCTTTGAAGATTTCAACAAATCCATCGATCTCTTCGACCGTAGATGTCTGTCCGAAGATCAAGAGAATTGCCATGATCTCATGGACAGTAATTCGCTTTCGTTCGAGTTCATTTGCGAGAAAAAGTTTTAAACTATTCTGCAATGTAATATAGGCGAGAGTTTTTGTTTCCATATGTTTTGGTTTTTTATTTTTCTAGTCATTATATCACTTTCCCCGAAGCTTGTAAAGTACCCTATTGGCTTTCCAGAAGACGTAACGCCTGTATGGCACGTCCAAGAACCTGGTAACGCGCAAGAAGCAGCTTTGTTTCATGCGTTTGTTTATCGATATGTTGACCCTGCTCATGAACAGATTCGGCCATATTGCCATATTGAAGCTCAATTGAGGTAGCTTTTGCCTCAAGAGTCTCGAGAATGAGGGCCATATTTCGAAGGGTATGCTGGATCAATGCAATTTCTTTATCACCCATAGCACCGCCAAGACCCTGAAGATCTTCATGTAAATAACCAATCTGAAGCTGATGCTCGTCAACTCGCTGAGACAAATCAGTCTCACGACGTTGCACCTGATCCAGAAGATCACGCGCCTCAGAAACCAGTGTGTCCAATGATGAAGTCATCGCAAAGGAGTAATGTATTATTCATCATCGAGCGCCACCTTGATGGCCGGAGGTCGAGAAGAAGGAAAGAGATAGCTGCCATTAGTAGCATCAATAAAGGACAAACCGGATGGTAGTACGGCATATTTCAAGTCGGGAGCGGGATTATCGGGACGATCAACACCCATTACGTAGGGCATGGGAGCATAAGAGCTCGGAATAGTTCGGATACGATTGGTATCACCATCAGGGATAGCGGAACATTCAAAGGCAGTGACTTCATGAAAAAGAAATGTCAGATCCTGGGCAAACTGATTCAAGAGACCCTGATCAATAGTGAGATAAGCGCCACCAAGGACACGCTGTAGCTCTTGGAGAACCATTTGTGGATACTCAGCACCGATAAAAACAACATCTTTCAAAAGCATTTGCAACTTTTCAGGATCAGCGCCGGAAGAGAGAGTTTCGTATTGTTTTTTGAGTTTAGAAAAATCAGCAGGAAGGAAACCATGAGTTCCAAGTTTTTGTAACTCCTTAATATCGACAACTGGAAAATTGAGATGAATATTTTTATCAGTAAGAATGCGACTATCATGCTGGAGTAGTCCAAGGCAGAATCCTGTAATTGCACTTTTCCAATGACCGTCTGTTTTAGTGAGTTTATCAATAAAATCTCCGCAAGAAATGGTCAATTTACGAGGATCAGATTGTGCAACTTGGAGACGTCTTCCAACGTTATTTTCGAATTTTGAGGCTAAGTCTCGAAGATGAAGAAGGTGCTGCTGCGTCTTAAGGATAGCAGATGAATGGGTATCAATTTTCGCAGTAGTTTCTTGATCAGGCGTGGCCGCCTCCGCTAAATCTCGAAGACGATCCATAAGAGGCCTGGATGCAGCATGAATTTCACGTAGAGACGTGAGAAGTGCAGGAAGTTCTCCAGTATCAAGTTGAGATCGAAGTGTGGAAATATCCTTATCTTGCCCATCAACTCGAGCGCCAAGTTCCGGAATCGTCTCGCTCAAAGCTTGGCGAAGTTGAGCAATTAATTCCGTGAGCTCTTGTTCCTGAGTACGCTGAGCATCAGGTGAACTATCAGAATGAGTCGGCACCGGTGCCTGCGTCTGTGTTGGTACTGTTTGTGCCAACTGACTTAGTGCTGCCAACAAAGCAGCCTTTGTCCTCGGCCCAAAAACCCCAGCCCCTTTTACAGATGAATCAGAAATAATATTGTGTTGAATCTGGAACTGCAAGACAGCTGTGTGTGTCTTCGGCCCAAAGTTTCCAATGAGTTGTCCTTGGAAAAAACCCAAACGAGTCAGAGCCTCTTGTAAAACAATAACGTTTTCACCTTTGGACTTTAACTCGATAGCAGGAATATCTTTGATTCGGTCAATAAGTGGAGCAGTAGAATTACTGAGTGCCGCTACTTCTGAGCTACCTGATTGAAGCTGTGAATCGCGTGTCATTTTTAGGAAACTTGAATTTTTGGAGGGAGAAGTTCGGATGCAGTATGGTCAGGAGCTTCAAATGCAAATCCGGAGTTGAGTCCATTTGATAATGTCTTAGGCACTAAATCCACCATAGCAATATGTTCCCCAGAAATATCAACAATATGATTGGGATCATGAGAAGGCTTAACCTTATAGCCTTTTCCTATTGTATAAGCCAAGACGAAATTAATTTTCTGAGCTAATTCTGAAAGAGTTGCCTGACGAGAGGTGATATATGTACCAGCAAAAATATCCTGGAATTGCAACCAAATATCTTTTGTGAAAGTCTTGGTTATGGCCTGCAAGTCAGACGTAAGACTCTCAAGAGTTTGAGTATCATATTTTTTTCCATACAACTCAAAAGCTCTTTTTATAAAACTAAATTGAGTAGGAAGAAAACCATTCTTAGAAAAACGTGAGAGCTTTTGTAGATCGACAGTTATGCAAGGTGCCATGTCTTGATCACAAAACTCGATATATGTTTCTTGGCTAAGAGTCTCATGGAGATCACGGAAAAGTCCCTGCCAAGTCGTATCAATTTGCGAAAGGTAGTCTATATATTGTTGAATATGTTGCCGCTGAGCATCAACCCCCTTTTTTGTAGTTTCATTTGTAGGAGGAACGATCGGATTGACGGCACGAACAGCAGCTGAAGTTGTTTTAGCGACACGAGTAATTGCTGGAGCTTGAGATGGTGATTGTGGAATAAAATTGCTAAGTGCAGCTAAAAGCCCCCTCTTTGTGTTAGGTCCAAACCATCCAGCACCTTTTTGTTCTTTACTGACGATGATTCCACGAGACAGCTGAAACTGAATAAGGCTTGCTTGAGTAATGGGCCCGAAGTTGCCATTAGTTTTTCCAGGAAAAAACCCAAGCTGTTTGAGCGCAGTTTGTAGCGATACGACATGAGGTCCATTTGCACCAAGGCCAAACGGAACAGAGGACTGAAGGGTTTCAGTCATTGAAGCAGGTTGGGTAGGCAACATAGACGACGTCGATGGTTGAGTGGACGGTGTTGTCATATTCGGGCGACAATATTTTTAAAAACCAAACTAAGGACTGGCATTATAGAGCAAAGTTAAAAATTGTCAACTAAGTAGTGACAATACCTTAGCTTCACTCCAGGGGATATTAAAGCTAAAAAAGATTAATCCTCCTCCCTCACCTCACCTTCAACCCGGTCGATAAACAGCTTTGCATCGAGGTGGTCGACCTCGTGCTGGACAATTCGAGCATTCAAATCAGTCAAAGCTAACGTGACCTTCTCCATCTTTTTATTGTAAAACTGGACAGTGAGGCTCACCCATCGCGGAACACTTCCCCACTTTCGGCGCAAACTCAGACAGCCTTCTTCGGCGAGTTCTTTTTTGACAGCGTGCGTGATGATTTCTGGATTAATCATCGTCACAATATTTTCATTTTTTGTTCCGGGATTGAGTTTTACCAACGCAAGTCGCAAATTCACTCCAACCTGTGAGGCCGCAATTCCAATGCCATCTTCAAGATCCATCGTCTCACGCATATCATTGATAAGCTTGAGAAGTTTTTTATCAACCGTTTTTACCGGGCTCGAAATCGTTCTGAGAATTTCGTTGTGAGCGCCGCTTGTAATAGGAAGTCT
>JBAYUX010000064.1:0-4154 GCA_041674865.1 Candidatus Altimarinota bacterium | reverse complement strand
GTATCAGGGTGTTCCTCTTGCAAGTGCGCTTGTTGTAACCTTCGCCAAAAGAGCCACGTATCTTTACGGTGCCTCTGGAAATGCTCATCGTAATCTCATGGCGCCGTATGCGCTTCATTGGAACATCATGAGAGATGCCAAGCGAAATGGATGCTTGGAATATGATTTCTGGGGCGTCTCACCTTCACTTAAAGATGAGACTCATGATTGGCACGGGCTCAGTACTTTTAAATCTGGATTCGGCGGAGAACAACTCAATTTTATGGGAGCGTATGATTACATCTTTCAACCAGATGCATACGAGGTATTTGTTGAGAAGTATGAGAGAGACTAGATATTAGTTTCCAGTTCGAGTTGAGTCTGTATTTGGTTTATTGAAAGAAGACTTTACGTCAGCGTAAGACTTGTTTGCTTTGTACTGGACGTCTTGTTTGTACGTAACCTGATCCTTGTATGTCTGCTCTGCTTTTTGGCTTTTTTCCTGAAGATAAGTGATATCATCTTTGTTTGATTTTGAATCTGTCAAAATTTGCTGAAGATATGACTTCTGATCTTTGTAGGTTGTTTGTGCCTCATCAAGTACTCCTTGAAGATATGACTTCTGATCTTTGTAGGTCTGTTCTGCTTTCGCTGAGCTATCTGGATTTGATTTTGAGTAGTCCTTGTATGCCTTCTCTTGTTTGATCATCGTGAGCTTTACCTTTGTTTTTTGGCTACGATAACTTGCGTCTAATTTTCTACTCAAAGAATTTACATAGCTCTTTTGATCCTTGTATGACTTGATGTCTTTGTATGAAGTTGCTGCGAGTGCTGTTGAATTTGTAGCAACTGCGGCAAGTGTCGCAATAATGTAGGCTGAAGTTTTGAATGGTGTTTTCATATGAACTTTGGAATTAGGAGATAGCGGAGTCATGTTACTCTTTGTACCCCCTCAAGACAATGAAGAATGTCTTCAGGATCACCTTTAAGTCGAGATCCATGGACCAGTTTTGGATGTAGAAGGTGTCGAGGCGGACCTCTTCTCGGAAGTCGAGATCTGATCGGCCGGAGATTTGTGCCATCCCGGTGAGGCCCGGTTTTACCTCGAGGACGAACTTGTCACCTCGTGAGTATTTTTCTACTTCTTCTGGAAAGTGTGGTCGTGGTCCGACGATACTCATGTCGCCAGCGAAGATGTTCCAGAGTTGAGGAAGTTCATCAATTGAAAATCTTCTGAGGAATTTTCCAACACGTGTGATACGTGGATCGTTTTCGATTTTTACAAGAGGGGAGTTTTTACGAAGATTTTTGTCAGCGAGGGTTGTGTACCTCTGATTGTGCGTATTTGGGTGCATGGTGCGGAACTTGTAGAACTTGAAGACTCGTCCATGCTGTCCGACGCGTACGACAGGCTGGCCGTCATCGAGTTTGGTGAAGAAGACTGGGCCGCGCGAGTCGATTTTAATCGCGAGCGCGATAAGCAAGAGAAATGGAAGTCCGACGATGAGTCCAAGTAGCGATCCAATAATATCAAATGATCGCTTCACAATGTTCCCCCAGCCGTCGAGTGGCGTTGGTTTGAGCTCGAGAATGGGAATACCACGCATGGTGGAAATCTCTACATTCGTTCGTTGAACCTCCATGAGATCTGGAACGAAAGAGTACTTCACATGAAGTTCACGACATGTTGCGAGTACTTCTGATCCGAACTTACTCACTTCTCCTGTCTGAATAATCTGTTCGATTTTGTGCTTTTTTATGAGCTTTTCGAGCGATGCTGTTGTTCCTAGAAAATGATCTTTTTGTTCGTGTTTCGACGTTTCTCCGATGAATCCGATCAATTTGTAGTCGATGTGATTTTTGATTTTGTTCATGAAGTCTCGTGCGAAATCATTTTCTCCGATGATTGCTACTCGATACTGACCCATGCCTTTTTTAAGAAGTTGTTGCCTGATGAGATGAATAATAATTCGCTCTGCTCCTAAGAATATTGTTGTGAGTATCGTCGCGTACATAAGGAGGAGACGCGAAAAAGGGAAGGTTCGTATCGCAAAAAAGTATGCGATGATGACCATGATCCATGCGAATATCAGAAAGAACATTTTTGCGAGGTCGCGTGCGAGTGCTCGAGAAACTTTCAACAGATACATTTGATTGATTGCAAAAATCACTACAAGAAGAAGTGCGCACTTGAGCGTGAAAGTGAAAAAGTCTTCATGCGTTGGAAGTGTCGTGAAGTCGAATGGACTTTGATATGAAAGAAAAGAGGGGAGTGTTCTAAATTTAAGCGCTACAAAAAACGCCGCTACGGTTAATCCGAAGTCGAGCGGAACTTTGATGATGCCAAAAAATATACGAATGGGTTTCATGCGGACACATACTACTTCAAAGCCGGTATTGAGAAAAGGGGCAAAGAGCCCCTTTGTATTTTTATATAGGATACTGGAATGTTCCCTATAAGCCGAGTTCTGTACACAGAAGCTTCATTGCTGAGGCTGCCGTGAGACGACTATCTATCTAGGCGCGCCCTCGCGGGCGCGCTCATGCAGTGGAGAAGAGAAGGACGGTCGGAACCGACGTTTGGAGCACTTTCGTACACGTATCCTTTCTTCCCAGCCACCTTGCACCACCTAGGGTTTGCCACTAAGATTTTGTTGCCCTGAAACCAGAGTCCCCAAGAATCTCACTCCGCCTGAAGCGGACTTTTCACCTTTTGTTCTTCAATATTTAAAGACTGAAGAATTAGTATTGTCTCTGTGGCACTTTCCCTTGCCTCATATTGCTATGAGACCGGCAGGCGTTACCTGCTAAGCGTTCCGATGGTGCTCGGACTTTCCTCCAGAACTTGTGCTGACACTTGGTCAACTTTCAGCTCCGGCAATCGTCAAAGAACATTCCAGTACGTAGGAGTATGCACTTTTTTGGCCTGTTTGACAAGTAAAGCTTTTCTTGTGGCGTAGAATTCTCTGCCCGGGCAGAACTCTAGCTTCAAATTTGACACGGTTTTGGAATGATTTCTCGCTATTTACTTTTCACTTCCGGATGAAGCATCTCTGATCCATCTACTCTGCTAACGCCAAACATCTTTCCCTTATCTCTTGGCGGTATTTTTCCGATGTCGTAATTTCGTCTATTTGGACCTCCGGTTGTTTCGACCCATTCATATTTTCTTCCTTCTAGCTCGAATGCCGTTCCGGGTCCACCGATCTCACATGCTATAGCCTGATGATCTGGAAGATATATAAAGACGCAGTCGATTCCTACCGCTCTTGCGAGTGCTACTGTCATGATGCTTGAGTCCTCGCAATCTCCTCCTCTACTGAGAAGTGACATAAGGGGGCTTTTCGGAGCCTCTCCGTAGGCGTCTGGTACATAATAAAATGAGTGTACGAAATCGACGATTGCCTGCATTTTTTCTCTTTTTCCTTTGAATTTTTCTGTGACTTGGTTTGCGATGCTTTTTACAAATGGATCGTTGTTGAGAATATACCAACCTGGATTGAGCCATTGATCATTCTCATTTAATTTCATTCTTACTACTCGCCCCTGTTCTCTGAGTGCCTTGGTTTGTTCTCCGACTCCCGAAATTTCAACCTTTATCGGAATGGTTATTTTCTTACCTCCTGACGTGAAGTGTTGCTCATAGGTAACTTCTTTGTATTCTGGTATGGCGCTTGGCGGTATTGCTATACCTTGATCAACCATAATCGATGGAGGTAGTCGTAGATTTCCTTTATCATCAACAATTTTAAATTTTTTATCCTTTGTTTCGGATACATATCTATTTTCAGAATTTCTCTCATCTTTTTCCGTCTTTCCCGTGAGAGTTGTCTCTACGGAAAGGTTTTTCGCATTAGGATCTTTGTAACATATGCTGTGAATTTTTCCTTTTGCATCTGGAGTGATCTCTATGGCGTTTGGATTTAGGTGAATGTTAAACGAGAAATCAAAACTAGCGACGAGAATTGCTTTTATCGCCTCGATGTCTTTTGGGTTGTCTGCCTTGTAAATCGTCACATCATTGAAAAGATCGACGAGTCTTTGTCCGCCTCTTACTTTTCCGATTCTCGGTGGAAGTTTTTCATTAGCTCTCTCATCGAATGGCTTGAATATGAAGGCGTGGTAGGGGAATTTGTACCCTGGTCGATTTTCGAGATTGAATGGGACATCCTTTG
>JBAYUX010000063.1:0-4259 GCA_041674865.1 Candidatus Altimarinota bacterium | reverse complement strand
GGCAGATCGTATGATTGCAGAAGCCAAGGGACAGAAGCCTGCGGAAGTTGCTGGAGCTGCTCCTCAGGGTGATAATAAATTTGCTGTTGAGCACACAGGTACCGAACTTGGACCAGATGGTAAGCCTGTCGCTAAGTACGAAGGTCAAGAAGTTACTTTTGGAGGTAAGGGTCGTATGAGCGAAGCACAGCTTCGTCAGGCTATGATTGACGGTGGAGAAGATCCTGCACAGGCAGATCGTATGATTGCAGAAGCCAAGGGACAGAAGCCTGCGGAAGTTGCTGGAGATACATTTGGCGAAAAGGATATCGCAAAAGCTAAGCAGGCATTGGAAGCGATTGGTGGACGTTTGTTCGCTGCTTCTAAGGAATATGAAGATACGGTCAAAGATCTTCCCCAGACTTCAGAAATGCGATATGATTTATTTCGAAAATTTTATACAAAGGCTGCTGGAGAGTTTGCTTCGCTTAATCAATATGACAAAATGCTCCAAGAGTTCAAGGGTGTTCCAGATTCAATACCTTTGAAGATTGCAGATATGACCGTTAATGCTCGACCAGGAAGCCTTGAGAGAAATTTTAGAGGTATGGTTTTAACACCGCTTACAGTCGCTGATGTGGGATATTTTTCCGAAAAAGGTGTCTATAAAAGTATGATCGCATCTGCTGATAGTTCTGCACAAGATGTTGTTGCTCGTAATATGCAAAAAGCTCCGGCTACCGATCAGGCAGTTGATAAAACTCCTGGTAGTGGCCCTGTTGCACGAGCTCCAGGACATGGTGGCGCACCAATCCTCGGTCAGTCAGCTCAGTAAAATATCTGGTGCACGACTGTGAACAGCGTTAGAGTAATATTTCAGCTAAAGGGGGAGTACAAAACCACTCCTCTTTTAGAAGTTTAATAGATATGCAATGGCGAGTACAGTTCCTGCGCTCAACAGGCAGCCTGCCATTTTTCCAACAGCGGATTTGAGCATAGTTCTTTCTTCTGATATTGATTCTTGCCGTAATTTTTCGGCTATATACCCTTCAAAGATCCCTGCAATGCCGTCTGTTATCGCATTGCCGACGACGCCTCCCAAAATGGCGCCAGTTACGCCAGCTATGTGTCCACCAAAAATTGCCATGATCGCTAGAATTCCGTTATCGATCACGCCAAAAAAAATATCTGGCAGGGTGGATTTTAATTTTATTTTAAATGGTACGAGGGAGGCGAGACACAGGAGTCCGAGTATCATTAAAACTGGGCCCATCCATTTTGCACTATCCACAAAATAGATACTAATCGCTCCGATCGTTACGCAGAGTGCTAGAATGTTGAGGATCGATAGAATTAATTTTTTACGCATGAATTTCGATTATTATGATAATTCCTCTATGAGATTATCATAGTTAAAAGTTCCACGTCTACCGTGGTTTAATTGTTTCAGTTTTGTGTTGAACTGGTGCACCAGGAGGGATTCGAACCCCCGACCCTTTGTTCCGAAGACAAATGCTCTATCCCCTGAGCTACTGGTGCGTGTGAATTGCCTGACCATTATACTTAAATTTTAGATTTTCAAAAGGGCGTTTCTACAGAAACGCCCTTTTTGTTGTTTTGAAGCTGGAAATCAGGGGATAAAACCCTAGAATTTCTTAGTTCTTGCTTCCTTTTCGGTTGTGAGACCAGACGAGGAGAGCGGTTGCAACACCCACGGATGAGTAGGTACCAATAACGATACCGACAACGAGTGCGAGGATGAAGTAGAAGATTGAGAAACTTCCGAAGACGAGAAGAGCTACCAAGGTGATGATTACTGAGACAGATGTGTTGATAGATCGTGACATTGTTTCGGTAAGAGCCCGGTTTGCAATCTCAGTGAGTGTGCCTTTTTCGCCACGTCCGAGGTGTTCTCGAAGTCGGTCGAATACGACGATCGTATCGTGGACAGAGAAGCCGAGGACGGTGAGCATCGCTGTGATGAAGAGCGCATCGATCTCTACTCCCATGAATTCACCTAGGAAGACAAAGAGTCCAAAGGTAATCAAAAGGTCATGTAAGAGTGCGACGACAGCTGCGATACCAAATGTCCATGAGTTGAATTCCTGAGGAACCTTTCGGAATGCAAATGAGAGATACATGATGATCATGAACGATGCGAGAACGATTGCAACGAGAGCTTTCTGTTTAAGAGAGTCTCCGATGGTTGGTCCAACAGTCTGGAACTTCAATACTTCAACATCTCCAAACTTATTCTTAAGATCCTTGATGAACGTCTCATGTTGATCATTGGTCATTGGCTTGGTCTTGACCTCCAACACTCCATTTTCGCCATGTATGATCTGTACTGATTTGAGGTCGACTTTTTCTGCTGCCGCTACGACTGGCTGCGTTCCTGTTGCAACGACACTTCCACTTGTTACTGGTGAAGTAGCTGTTCCGTTGTTAAGTTTTGTCTCGATTTCTGGAAGTGCTGCCTTGAAATCTTCGATGCTTACCGTTTTGGCAAACTTAAGTTGAGACATTGTTCCACCTGTGAAGTCGAGACCAAGTTTGACACCAAATACAAGTGTTCCGATAACACTGAGCGCGATGAGAACTCCTGAGAAGATAAACATCCAGTTTGATTTCTCGATGATCTTGTATGAAACCTTGTTCTTATTTTTTACACCGTAGAGTGCGAGATTCTGACCCCACTTTGTTGTCGCTGCAATTCGAAGGAATGTTCGAGTAAGTGTGATTGCTGAGAACATTGAGATCAAAATACCTGCTGCAAGGTTGAGGGCGAATCCTCGGATCAATGAGCTACCGAAGTAGAAGAGAATGCTACATGTAATGAGTGATGAGAAGTTTGAGTCTCGGATTGAGCTCCATGCTCGGTCGAAACCATGTTCGATAGATGCAGAGAGCGTGTGACCTTCTCCAATTTCTTCACGAATACGTTCGAAGATAAGAATGTTTGCATCGACAGCCATACCGATCGAAAGAATCACACCGGCGATACCCGCAAGTGTAAGAACGATAGGGGACTGAAGAAGAGATGCGAGGAAGATTAATACAACAACTGAGAGACAGAAGGAAATAAACTTTTCCCAGCCCGGATCGTTGTTATTGAGAATTTTGTAAACAAGTACTCCGAATACAACGAGAGCGATCATAAGAGCTGCTGCAATTGGAAGCGCACTTTTGATGAGGAAGAGGAGAAGTATTGTGTAGATAGAGAGAGCTCCAATAGCAATAAGGCCTGGAAGACGGTAGTAGAGAACCATGGCAATCGCGAGAGCGACGAGACCGATGATACCTGCGTTAATACTCTTGTGGAGTGCGTCTGCGCCGAGAGTTGATCCGATTGTGTGCTGACCTGTGAGAGAGATAGGAGCTGGAATAGCACCTGTATTGAGGTTTCGTGAAAGTTCGTTTGCACTATCAAATGTGAAGTTTCCAGAGATCTGAGCTTTTCCTCCTGAAATTTTCTCAGAAACATTTGGAGATGAGATCATTGTTCCTCCTACGAAGATAGCGATTGGTTTCTGTACATTTCGTCCTGTGATCTCTTCGAAGAGCTGGCCACCCTTTTCATTGAACTGGATTGAGACATACGGCTCGCCAATCTGACTTACCTGAACGTCTGCATGAACGAAGTGCTCACCCGTAAGTTCTGTTGTCTTCCATGGATCAGGCATTGTTGATACGAAGATCTTTTGAAGTTTAACCTGATCTTCTTTAACGTCACTCTTTACATCAAGGGCACGAATTAAGTGATAACCAAATTCTGTCTTAACAACATCGCTTGTTTCTCCTGCTGCATTGAGCTTGAGGGCAGCATCTTTGAATTCCTGGACGTAGCCTGCATCTGTTGTAACTGGTTCCTTGAGCTTTCCTCCCTCTGATTTATTTGAAGCATCGTCTGAATTTTCTTTTGCGAGCTTTTCGAACTCATCCTGTGAAGTTGCTTTCGTCTTGAGATCTGCGATGAGTTTCTTTGCCTCATCTTCTGTTCGTGTAATGTTCTTGAGACCTGCCTTGTCAGCAGCTTCTTTGTAGCTAATGAGGATGTGTTCTACGGAAACTTCTTTCTTGTTTTTTACAGCTTGTCCTTTTTCAAGAAGTTTTACGATGTATACACCGTCTTGTTTTTGCGTTTGTCCTGACTCGTCAATAGTGTAATTACCATCTGCAGTAACGAGGTCTTTTGTAACTTCGCCGGCGTTAAGTTTTGCAATTCCCTTTTTTACAGACTCTGAGAGATTTGATACAAAGATGAGGCTCTCATCCTTTGT
>JBAYUX010000062.1:0-4340 GCA_041674865.1 Candidatus Altimarinota bacterium | reverse complement strand
TGATCTTTCTGGTTTTTTGTTATGACGTTACTTCAAGTATATTGCTCGATTCCTGTTTTGCTGATCGTTGCTATCTGCAAATATGGCTTTTCCCGACTTTGGATCGGTGATGTAAAACCAGTGTGAGGTTTTTACTGGATTGAGTGATGCGAGGATTGTTTTGATTCCTGGATTTCCAATCGGGCCTGGCGGAAGCCCTTTTCGAGTATAGGTGTTGTAAGGGGAGTCCTGTTTGAGATCGTTCTTGGTGAGATTTTGTCTCTTGAGGTCATAGATGAGTGTGGCGTCGATATTGAGCATCCAGCCGCTTTGTGCACGTTTCCAGATAATTCCTGCGACGATAGGGAGATCTTCTGGATGACGAACTTCTTTTTCGATCATAGATGCCGTTGTGATCAGCTCGAAGAGTGAGATATTTTTTACAGAAAGCTGTGTTGTAATGTCTGCAGGAAGTTTTCGTTTGAAATTTTGGAGCATCAGGTCGATAAGGCTTTCTGATGAGAAATTTCCCGCATCAATTTTGTACGTGTCTGGGAAAAGAAATCCTTCGAGTGGTATTTGGGTTGCTATCATCTCTTGTTTTGGAAGAAATGGATACGCTTGCCAGTTCGTGAACTTCTTTACACTATCAATAAAATCTCCCGACTTGATGAGTTGTTCTTCTGCGAGCTTATCGTCGATTTGCTTTACCGTGTAGCCCTCTGGAACCGTGAGATAATTTCTCGCCTGTTTGGAGTCGGTGACAATTTCGGCGATTTGCTTGATTGGCATCGATGGGTTGAGTTCGAAACGACCCGCAAGAATTTTGTCTTCTTCGTTTTGGTCGCTCAAGTAGTCGCTAAAGTATGATGCGTTTTTGATGATCTTTTTTTGTTCGAGAAGTTTCCCGACGCTTTTGGCTGAATCACCTTTTTGAATAAGGACGAGCTGGGTTTTTGTGTCCGCCGGGTTAAAACCATTATTCACCGCCTCGGTATACTTAATATGTCGAAAGATCAGAAATCCTATAATAAGACAGACGACAATGATTCCCTTTGTTCGTCGACTTGTTGGATTGCCCGTTTTTCGGCGGTGGCTGAGTGGAGTGAAGGCCATTGAGAGGATGGTTTAAATTGATGGCCTTAGGACTTTGGTTCTTCGATAGCCCCTGGTTCTGCACCCATTCCCATCATACTCATAACGCCTTTCATCTTTTCTGCGGCAATTTCCTGGCCTTTCTTTAATCCTTTATTAAAGGCTTTGACGAGGGATTTTTCGAGAGAGACCTTGTTCTGAAGCGCTTCGTCAGAGATTTTTACGTCCATAACCTCCATTTCAGCATTGATTGTGACGATAACGCCATCTTCTTCAGCTTCAATATGAATGTTTGCGAGTTCCTTTTTGATGGTTTTTGCCTCCTTTTGGAGCTTGTACATGTCCTTTGCCTGTTGAAACATTCCCATGGTTGTATTGTATTAAGGTAATAAAATCGGTCTTACGTCCTTGGTGATTGTACTGAAGCTGACTCGACCAGTCAAAGTCTTCGCCAAAAACTGGCAAAAACGACTTGTCTTGGGGTGCAATTTTCGTTAGAATGCGCCCGCTTTGTCAATTTTATTTTACGTATTTTTTAGGTTACTTTCTATGGAAACTCAGGAATCACAAGTTTTAGAAGCTCAATCACGAGATAATACCGTTAGCCCTTCCGCTTTGCGACGAGCTAAGCAGATCCCAGCTATCGTCTATGGTCCAGGTAGCGAACCATTCCAGGTTTCTATGGAGTACCAGATGTTCCGACGTATTTTCCGTGAAGCTGGCGAGAGTTCACTTATTGATTTGAAAGTTGATGGCAAGAAGGACTACAAAGTTCTCGTCCACGCTGTTCAGTTCGATCCAATCTCAGATGAAATTACACACATTGATCTTTTGAACGTTCGAATGGATCACCTCCTTACAACTCTTATTCCAGTTGAACTTGTTGGTGTTGCTCCAGCTGTAAAGGATCTTAACGGTAACTTGACTCTTCCACGTCACGAAATTCAGGTTCGATGTCTTCCTGGTGACCTTGTTAAAACAATCGTTATTGATGTTTCTGGTCTCAAGACGTTCCAGGATTCAATCCATGCTCGAGACCTCAAGGTTTCAGACAAGATTCATATCATGCTTGATCCAGATGCAACGGTCGTAACTGTCCTTCCTCCACGTAAGGAAGAAGAGGTTGCCGTCGCTGCTGTCGTTGCTGCTCCTACGGGCGCTCCTGCTGCTACAACTGGTGGTGCTGTCACAAAAGCTCCAGCTGCTGCCGCAAAGCCTGCTGCGAAGAAGTAATAATAAATACTACAAAAGAGAGAAGGTTGCTTCTCCTCGGTCACGGCTTCGGTTCTCAAGAGAACCTGCAGATTGTGACCTCCGGGGACTCAACACTTCTCTCTTTTTTTTGTTGTGACGGGAGCTATTGGATTCTTGATTCGTTCTATTTCCTCCAAAAACTGAAGATCGGTAAATGGCTCAGGCCTTTGAAGATTCCTTTAATTGCGCTTTTCGTGGTGTTTTGGATTCCCTCGATGGTCTTGTTCCTGAGGCCACCTAGAATTTCCTTTCCCTTGTCGACCACGCTATTGATAGCTCGACCTCCGAGCTTCTTTGCCGTTTCTCCGCCGGGAATGTATTTGAGGATGGACATGTAGTGTGAGTTTAGATTTTTGCCCTTCGAATCATTTCTGAATAGGCTCCAGGAATTCGTTCCATAATATTCTTATTATTTCCATACCCCTCTGCTGTTTTTCTTACTTTTTCAGCGAGTACTTGGTCGATTCTGAGCTTGTTCCACATTGAGTAATAACTCTCAATAGAAAGCTTGCTGAGGTCAGAATACATATCTTGAAATATCTTATTGAAGTCGAGGATTTTTGTTATATCTTCGTTGTTTGGATTCTCTCCATGCTCTAGGAGTGGTAGAAAATTTTGTATATCAAATTTCATTACGTCATCCATGTCGGCAAGAATTTTCAAGGCAGTTTGTCGAATCCAGCGTTCCTCGCCTGCTGGGACGACAAGGAGTACATCTGAAAAGTCTTCCATGAAAACTTCTGCCTGTAATTTGTCACAAAGAAGATGCGAAAACCATCCCTTTTGGAAATCTGTTGCGATGAAGAAATTATTGTTTAGAAAATCTTCTGGATGAGTTATTTTTCGATCCACTCCTGTTGTAAACCGACTGTCAGGATAGATCGTTCCTACTACGTATTTCTTGAGATCCGTAATTTTATAATGATCTTTGAGATCGAGTGAGAACCGAATATGAGTTGCTTCTAGCGCCATGAGGCCATTGTATCTGAGTTGATTCCTGAATACAAAAAAAGAGGGAAGTGATGATATTTCGGAGGGGGACAATCTGCAGCCAATCTGTGATTGGCGAAGCCGTTCCCCGAGAAATTCAACCTTCCCTCTTTCGATATTCTTAATTCTTACTTCAACAAAAAGTTCGTTGCGATCATCGGAGCGATGATGACGGCGATCGTGTTGATAACCTTGATGAGGGCGTTCAACGCTGGACCTGCTGTGTCCTTGAACGGATCACCGACAGTGTCACCAACAACTGCTGCCTTGTGAGCGTCAGAACCCTTGCCACCATAGTTACCATCTTCGATGAACTTCTTTCCATTGTCCCATGCGGCACCGCCGGTAGACATGAAGAGAGCCATCAAGAATCCACTCAAGATAACACCTGCGAGCATGCCTCCGAGTGCGCGTGGACCGAGAATGAATCCAACGGCGACAGGGGAGATGACAGCCATAAGTGCTGGAACGACCATTTCCTTGAGAGCGGCTTTTGTAACGATATCAACGCATCGACCATAGAGAGGTTTTCCTGTTCCTTCCATGATTCCTGGGATTTCTCGGAACTGCTTTCGAACTTCTTCAACGACAGCGTGAGCGGCAACTCCGACTGATCGCATGCATGATGATGAGAATGCGAATGGAAGGAGACCTCCGATCATGAGACCGATCAATACGATGTGATTGTCGATGTTGAATGAGAATGATGTACCACCAGCGTACTTTGTAAGTTCACTTGTGAATGCTTGGAAGAGCACGAGCGCAGCGAGTGCGGCTGATCCGATTGCGTATCCTTTTGTAACTGCCTTCGTGGTGTTTCCAACTGAGTCGAGTTCGTCAGTGATCTTTCGAACTTCTGCAGGAAGCTTGGTCATTTCTGCTATACCACCAGCATTGTCCGTGATTGGACCGTACGAGTCAGTAGCAATAACCATACCTGTTGTAGAAAGCATGGCGACAGCTGCGATAGCGATACCATAGATACCACTTGATACTGCTGCGGATTTTTCACCGAAGTAGTA
>JBAYUX010000061.1:0-4536 GCA_041674865.1 Candidatus Altimarinota bacterium | reverse complement strand
TTTGGACTCAAACAGGTTGGCGAGGAGTTGAACGGAATATTGCGACGTATGAAATCTGTCTATCAGAAGCCACAAGTTATGGCTGTTTTGAATGTGACTCCGGATTCTTTTTCCCAAAGGGATGCTATGCTATCGGATGGAGGAGAGTTATTTACAAACAATTTAGTAGATAAAGATAAGATCGAGCAGGCGATCGAACAGTACATCGTCGATGGCGCAGATTGGATCGATATCGGTGCTGAGTCGACGGGTCCAGCATCAAAAGATGTTTCTCTCGAAGAAGAACTCGCACGACTTACCCCGGTATTTGAGCTTATTCGAGAAAAGAAATTTACCGATCGTATCAAGTTTTCGATTGATACATGGAAATCTGAAGTTGCAAAAATGGCTATAGAATCAGGAATTTCGATGGTGAATGATGTGACTGCATTGCGAGGTGATTCAAAGATGGCATCACTCATCGCCAAGTCGGGTGTGATGTCCACAATCATGTACGCGAAAGATTCGACACCACGAACGACTCGAGAACCTACGCAATACGATGATGTGATGGAGACGATTGTGCAATTTTTCCAGGAAAGAATTTCCTATGCAGAGTCACAAGGAGTGAAGCGTGAGCAGTTGATACTTGATCCTGGTATTGGCGCTTTTGTAAGCAGTGATCCGAAGTACAGTTTCGAAGTTCTTAATCGGCTTGGTGAGCTCAAAGTTTTCGGACTTCCAGTTCTTATTGGAACATCACGAAAATCTTTCATTCCAGGGAAACTCGAAGAAAGACTCGAAGGGTCGCTTGCGAGTGCCAATGTGGCGTATCTGAATGGAGCTGAAATTCTTCGAATGCACGATGTAAAAGCAGCGAGACGAAGTTTGGATATGATCTACGCAATCAAAGAGAGTGAGGTAGCACTTTGATTAACGAGTGAGCCAGATCAAGGCAGTGAGCCAACTTCCCGAGATGGCCAAGATAGCGAACTGCTCGGCACCGGATTTGACGGTTTTTGTAACGTACTTCATGAGGAAGTAATAAGCGAATAAGTGAACTTTCGCCTACATATACGCTATGCCTCTATACTCGTTACATGTTTTGCGCTGTGGTCTGCGATTTTTTGGAACTCACCAGCACCGAGATATTGAATATTTGGCTTGCTACTCCAGCCGTGGTATCTGGCGATATTGACTGCGATTTGAAGCTGTTCTTGGGTTGAAAATGGGATTTGTCTGGATTTTTCAAGCTTCTGAAGAGCCAGAAAAACTCCTAATAATGTATCTCCACACCCGATGAAACTAACCTCTTGGTCGGGGAGCGTCTTGCCGATACTTTGCCTAATTAAGTCCTGTAGATCGAGAACTCTTGGTGGATCGACGGAGGTGAGTTGGTCAGCCTGAGCATCATAAAATGCTACTGAATAGCCCCCATTTGTGACGAGCGCTGACCTTGGCCCCATGATGCATACGGCTTTTGCGAGAAGTTTTGCAATTTCGTAATTCGATATTCCATTTTTACCTTCATTTTCGACATAGGCGAGGAGTCGAGGATTTACTCTTCCAAGAAAGTCTTTGGCCTCTCGCATGTTGAATGCAATGAGATCAACTTTTTCGAGAACTTCTCGTTCGAGATCGAGACCCATTTGATTTCTTCCTGGAGAGACGACTATTTCTGCGGTTTGATCTTGATTTTTGGCTTCAATAAGCTGTTTCCATTCTTTTGAGTTTGGTTCCGTTGAGCTGATGACGTAGGTTTTTCCTCGTAATTTTGTTCCTGGAAGGTCGTAATTGATTGGCGCGTGTTGTGGGGTATGTGAGAGATAGAAGTGTTCGTTTGCTCCGCTTTTAGGTTTTTCTTCTGGAAGGTACCATCCTAATCGCATTGGTTCTCGTACTGGAGGTTGCGGCATGGTGAACTGCCTGTCTCCGAATACTTTTTCAAGTTCATCTCGAAGTGCCCTGCTTACTATCTCTGTGTGAAAAATTGTTGATGCGATGTGTGCGCCGTAGGTATCAAAGGCCTCAAGCGTTGTCTGGTAGGCGACAGCAGTGTTGTACGTATTTCCGCCAAATGCGGTTTCTGAGTCTTTGTATTGAATCGTGCATGGCGTTTTTCTATCTCCTGGCTCGAATGTGAGTACCGTGCCCCCTCCTTCATCGATGCGTATTTGAGGTTTTTGGATTGCGAGCCGGCTTGAACCTTGGGCCTTTGCTCCACGTACGGCTCTTCGTACGTTATCGCAGGGTTCTACCTCTCCGCGGAACTGGGTATCAGAAACAACACCTCGCTTACCGCTGAGGAATATCGTTGTTGGTCCGCCTTCGAGCATACACAGAGGGGTTGTAGAAAGTAGAGGATGTGGTATGTTAAGGTTCCATTGTATGGCTAATTTATATCCAATACAACTATGTTCGTCACAAAAGAGTTTACTTTTCATGCTTCTCATTTTCTAACGAAATATTACGGTCAGTGCGAGCGATTGCACGGCCATTCTTACAAATTAGAAGTGACGGTAGAAGGGGATGTCGGCGAAAATGATATGGTGATTGATTTTGGTATTCTGAAGAGGATTGTAGTGCGTCGGGTGATCGATAAGCTTGATCATCATCATTTGAATGATTTGTTTGAGAATCCGTCTGCGGAGCGTGTGTGTGAGTGGATCTGGGGTCAGCTGGAAAAATTTTCAGAGCTATTAAAGGAAGAAGTGAGTGATCCAAATATCACCGAGGGTATGCGAAAATTCTTGATGGATGGAGAGAAGATCGAAGTGGAAAATGTGAAGAAGGAGACGAATCTTGATATTCGACTGTATGAAGTTCGACTGTGGGAGACTGAGGGGTCGAGTGTTTCTAAGAGGGCTGACTCATAAAAAAATGCGTGAAATTTTTCTTGGACTAGGTTCGAATTGTGGTGAGTGCTCGCGATTACTCCGTGATGCTCTTGTGTTGCTGGAGGAGCGGGGAGTGGTTGCGGTTGCGAAGTCGTCGATATACGAAACAGAGCCGGTTGTTGGTGATTGGCAAGATTCTGATCGCAATCCGAATGGCGATACTCGACAGAACTTTCTCAATGCGGTTGTTGAAGTTGAGACAGAGTTATCTCCGCGTGAACTTCTTCAGGTGTGCATGGAAGTGGAGACGCTTCTTGGTCGTGTGCGTCACGAGAAGTGGGGTGCGAGGACGATGGATATCGATCTCCTTCTCTATGGTGATCAGGTTGTTTATCAGCCGCCTGAGCTCGTGGTTCCTCATCCACTGATGCAGGAAAGAAATTTTGTTCTTGTTCCCTTTGCTGAAATTGCTGCGGAGGTAGTGCATCCAGTTTTACAACAAACTATTGCTGATGTACTACGAAATTCAAAAGATGAGCACGAGATCTTTGCTTCTCGTGAGAGGTGGTAATTTTACAATCGTTCATCGAGCATTTTCACGATCATGTCGATGATTGGCTGTACGTCTGATCCGATGAATTCACTTGCGACGTGATGATTGAAGATGTGAATACTAAAGAGAATGGTGTCGTGTTCACGAGGGATTTTTCCTGAGAGGCTTGAGGCAAAATCGTGTGTGCCTGTTTTGGCAATGACTTGGTGTTGGAGCTCTGCTCCCATGAAGCGATAGTGAAGTGTTCCTTCATTACTGGACGTTGGAAGGGCGTTCCAATAGATGTCTTTCCATGGCTGTTTGTTTACATACTCGAAGAGCTGCATAATGCCTCTTCCTGTAATGCGTGAGGATGGTGACATTCCCGACCCATCGAGGCCGGTGAAATCTCCCTCCTGAATATTCACCTCTGTTTGTAGAAATTTTCTGAGAAGCTCTACGCCTTTCGCCTGACTATTCGGGTTTTTTGAGCTCTTATTTACTTCCTCTCCGAGAGTTCGGATGAGCGTTTCTCCGTAGTTGTTTTTGCTGAAGGTGAGCATTCTTCTTACTATTTCGCTGAGAGGCGCTGATACTTGTTGGTAGATGAGTGTTTTTTCTGGTGTGAGATTTTCGAGCGCGATAACTTGAGATTTTGCTGATATGATGCCATTTTGTGAGAGTTCTTGTCTGAAAACTTCGGCGGTTATCTGACTTGGGTTTTGTAGATTGGTTGTGGTCGAGAATTCTTCGTCGCCAGATGTTTCTCCTTCGATAATGATGGTGCCCGTGACATCCATTTTTGTCGTTACTTTGTGGGGTGCTGGTGTAGTTACGACTACTCGTTTATCGATGATAGCTGGATAGTTTTCAAGTGATGCTGTTGAGGTGGTCAGATTCTTTTTTGCCGCACTTCCTTTGCCTTTAATGTAGAGAATGTTGTCGTCAATCTGAAGCGCTGAAATTGGCACACCAAAGTGAATATCTTTCCATTCTGCTTTCCAGTCTGGACCATATTTTTCACCCTGAAAGTAGCTGTCGTTGTAGTAGAGATTTCCGGTGATGAGTATGTTTTTTTCTCGAAGTGTTTGCGCTATTGCTTGGATATCTTCTCGGTGAAATGTTGGGTCACCGCTACCTTCGATCAAGAGATGTTTTTTTCCGTTATGTTCAAAAGTAGAGAAGTTT
>JBAYUX010000060.1:0-4575 GCA_041674865.1 Candidatus Altimarinota bacterium | reverse complement strand
GCTCACGAAAAAGTTCACACGAAAATCTGAACCGACCAAACCAAATCTCACCGGACTCCTCAGTGATCAGCTCAAAAAAGTCCTTAAAGATGCGGTAAAAAAGGCATACCCAGAAAATACAGATGCACAAAACGTCGAACCATTTATTGAACAGGCCAAAGATTTTGCTCACGGCGATTACGCAACAAACGTTGCAATGTCGCTCAGCAAAATTGTAAAACAGCCGCCGCAAGAAGTTGCGCAACGAGTTCTCGCACAACTCGAAACACCGGAATCTTTTGAAAATGCGATTTTCGCACCACCAGGATTTATCAACTTTGCACTCAAAGAAGATTGGGTTGAACAGGAACTTCCAAAAATCACAGCCAAGAAAGCGCCCTACATGAAGCCAGAAATTGGAAATAAGCAGACGACGATTCTTGTCGAGTACTCGGCACCAAATATTGCGAAACCTCTTGGTGTACATCACCTCCTTTCGACGATTATTGGGCAGGCGTTATATAATATTTATGATTTTCTTGGATACAAAACCGTTGGTATTAATCATATCGGCGACTGGGGTACTCAGTTTGGGAAACTTACCGTTGCGTACAAACTCTGGGGCGATAAGAAAAAAGTCGAAAAAGATCCAATTGAAGAGCTTCTCAAGCTCTATGTTCAGTTTCATGACATCGTCGAAAAAGATCCAGAAGAAGGGATAAAACTCGAACAGCAGGCTCGCGATGAATTTAAAAAGCTTGAAGAAGGCGATAAAGAAAATACAAAACTTTGGCAGTGGTTTGTTGCGATGAGCTTGAAGGATGCACAGAAAACATACGACGCACTTGGTGGTATTCACTTCGACAAAATTCAGGGAGAAAGTTTTTATAGCGACAAGATGGACGCTGTTCTCGAAGAAGGAAAGGCGAAGCACGTCTTTGAAGTTGGCGAAGAGGGTTCGCTCATTGTAAAGTTCGAAAACGACAAATATCCTCCATTTTTAGTTCTGAAGTCAGATGGAGCGACGCTTTACGGAACTCGTGATTTAGCAACTGTGAAGTATCGTCTCGCCACATGGAGTCCGCAGAAAATTATTTATGTAGTTGATGTTGCGCAATCTCTCCATTTTCAGCAGCTCTTTGAGACATCTAAGAAGCTTGGATGGGTGAATGGAGAAGATGTGGATAAGTCCGCGGGAGAATACAATACAGAGCTCACACACGTTTCATTTGGACGTATGCGATTTGAAGATGGCCAGATGAGCACACGAAAAGGAAATATTGTCAGACTCAATGAAGTGCTTCTCGAAGCAGTAGAGCGCGCGAAAAAGATCGTCGCTCAAAAATCGCTCGATATCCCTGAAAAAAAGCATGCCGAACTCGCGCGCATCATCGGTATTGGTGCGGTAAAGTACAACATTCTCTCTCAAAATCGAACGACAGATATCGTCTTCCAGTGGGACAAGATGCTTTCACTTGATGGCAATAGTGCGCCATATCTTCAGTACACTCACGCTCGTGCCAACAGCATTCTCAAAAAAGCTGCGACCGAAAAACGTACCGAAAAAAAGAAAGGCGGCGACAAGCAGTTCACACTCTTCGATGCGATCGCAGGAAGCGAATCCGAAAATACATCAGAGATCGAAGCCTCAAAAAAACCTTCAGAAAAAGAGCTCTCTCACTTCCTTCTCAAGTTCCCAGAGGTCGCCTTCCGTGCTGCGCAAGAATACCGTCCAAACATCATCACCAACTACCTCTACGAGCTCGCAAAGCTCTTCAACACCTTCTACCACGAAGTCCCGGTCCTCCAGGCCGAGTCAGAGTCACTTCGTGCTTACCGCTTGAAACTCACCGAAGCCACCAAGGCCATGCTCAAAGAAGGCCTCGAACTCATCGGCATCGAGGTTCCAGAGGAGATGTAGAAGCCCACGAATATTGAAAAACACGCAGCCCTGTGCTAGAATGAGGACGTAAGTGTCGATTTTGCTGAATATAACAAAAAGGAGCAGCGAGTGAATCGCCCTCCTTTTTGTTCGACGTGTCAGAATGGTGGAGGTGACGGGATTCGAACCCGCCTAAGTAAGTGTCGATTTTACTGTCCTCACCAAGAGGCACCCCCATGCATAACTGACAAACTAAAAATATCAGACCAAAATGAAGGATTTCTAAACTTTTTCTAACATTTTGTTAAAATAAAAATGAACCAAATTCCAAAGCTGAATTCCCCTCAAATCAGCCTCAACGAAAATCATCGTGCAAATTCCCGAACCCTTGGTATAATCTGTTGGCAAACAAATGCGGAGAGATGGCCGAGTGGTTGAAGGCGATAGTCTTGAAAACTATTAGGGTCGCAAGGCTCTCGTGAGTTCGAATCTCACTCTCTCCGCCAGAATTTAATTATGTTCCCCCTCCTCTTTCTTATCGTTTTTATAATCTTGCTGACGTTCGCGTATGCGGGGTTTCGAGGTGCGCCGTGGGTGCCGACGAAGTCGCATGATGTGGAGAGATTACTCAAGCTCGCGCACATCAAGCCGGGCCAGCATTTTGTCGATCTTGGATGTGGTGATGGTCGATTGGTTATCGCAGCAGCAGAGGCTGGAGCCAGTGCAACCGGTTATGAAATTTCCCTCTTTCCATTTATCCTGGCGCATATTCATGGACTTTTTCAGCCATCAGAAATTCGCAAGCGTACAGCAATTCGTTATCGAGATTTTTGGAATACGAGTCTCGAAGATGCCGACATCGTCTACACATTTCTCATGCCGGACAAGATGGAAAAGCTCAAAGCCAAGCTCAAAAAAGAGCTCAAGCCAAACTCAAAAGTTATCGCCTACGTCTGGCCAATTCCAGGCTGGACGCCAGTCAAAAAAGATTCAGAAGAGCATCACTATTCGATCTATCTCTACGAGGTGTAAAGGAATTGTAACCGAGGAATTCAGTCCGTATAATGCGGCCATGGACAGCAAAGCAGACAGCAGAGACATCAAAATGGAGCCGTCGTGGAAAGAGCATCTCGTCGAAGAATTTGGAAAAGAATACTTCCGAGCTCTCACGGATTTTGTGAAAAAAGAATACGCGAGCAAAACGATCTATCCCTCACCAAAGTTTATCTTCCGCGCATTCGAAATGTGCCCATTTGATGCGGTAAAAGTGGTTATCCTTGGCCAAGATCCCTACCATGGAAAGGGTCAGGCAAACGGCCTCTCATTTTCAGTCAACGATGGCGTCGTCCTTCCACCTTCTCTACAAAATATTTTCAAAGAAATCGAAAGTGATACCGGTATGTCCGTTGAAAAAACAGGCAATCTCGATCGCTGGGCACGACAAGGAGTCTTGCTCTTGAATGCGACACTAACCGTCGAGGATAGTCATCCAGGATCGCATCAGAAAAAAGGTTGGGAAGAGTTTACCGATCGCGTTATTCAACTTCTCTCCGAAAAGAAATCCAATCTCGTCTTTGTCCTCTGGGGTCGATACGCACAAGAAAAAGGCGCGCACATCGATACGAACAAACACCTCGTTTTGAAATCACCACACCCGTCCCCTTTCTCAGCCTACAGCGGTTTTTTCGGCTGCAAGCACTTCTCAAAAGCAAACGAATATTTACAGTCGCACGGTCAAAAGGAAATTGATTGGAGATAAAATTACACCAAACTCTTCAGCATTTTCTTGAGAAGAGATATCGGAAGACCAATGACGTTATCATAGTCGCCATCGATTTTCGTGATCATCTTGCCGCCTTCGCCCTCAATAGAAAACGCACCAGAAATATGAAGCGCATCTTTTTGATGCGCGAGAAGATCAACTTCTGATGGTGACATTTTTTTGATTCGAAGTTTTGTGAGAGCGTAGGCCGTTTTTTCACTGACAATATTTCCGCGTGAGTCCGTTTGTATCACCGCCACACCGCTATAGACACCAATCATTTTTCCGCTCATAGATCGGATAATTCGCTTCGCATCTTCGATCGAAGTTGGTTTACCGATTTTTTTCTGCCCATGCTTATCTCGCCCACACGTGATAAATGTATCCGCACCAATAATAATTGAATCCGGAAATTTTTCCGCAACATGCTGCGCCTTTCCGAGTGCCAAATGCTCTGCCAGGCGCCAGGATTGCTTGTAGACGCGCATATCTTCCGGATAGTCACTGGTATGACATTCAAAAGTAAAACGCATCTCCTGAGCGAGTTTTTTCATCAGCTCACGGCGAGCCGGCGATCTGGAGGCGAGAATAATTTTTGAAGAGTGGGTCATGGTTTTTCGAATATAGCATATGCAATCTGCAATACAAAGAGCGCCCCAGGTGGCACCTTCTAAAACCCCATTTTTTGAATGTATATCACCACGCTATCAAATAGCTATCACTGAGCAATCAATCTGCAATACATACACAAAGCACACTTTGAAGACCCAATACCCCCGCACAGAATGTATAGCAATTTGCAAGCAGAGGCATTCGCAATATGCCATCCAACAAAAAACGACCCCTCATTGCTGAAGGGTCGCTCCTAAATTCAAAATGAATTCAAACAATCACGAATTACCATGATTGCTCGTCACGCTGTTCGCGTGGTGCGAAGCTGCGTCGTGGACGG
>JBAYUX010000059.1:0-4604 GCA_041674865.1 Candidatus Altimarinota bacterium | reverse complement strand
GTGGTCATCGGCGGTAATGCGTTCGAGACGGACACGTTTTGTGAGTCCGAACTCTTCAAGTTTTCGTTCAACGATACCGAGCGTGAGTTTCGTTCCATAGATGGTTGGAAATCCAAGTCGTTCAATAAGGTAGGGGATAGCACCAACGTGATCGAGGTGACCGTGAGTCAATAAGATACCGCGAATACGATCCTTCTTATCGTCAAGATATGACACATCAGGAATGATGTAATCAATACCAAGCATATTTGAATCAGGGAATTGGAATCCCATATCCACGATCAAGATATCTTTATCGTGCTCGAATACCATACAGTTTCGTCCAACCTCGTCGAGACCACCAAGTGCAACAATTCGAGTTGCGCCTGCAGTTTTTACATGAGGTGGTTGTCCTGGTTTCGTAGCCGGATGGGCTGTGTGAGCAGGTGGATTTGGTCGATTTGCCTGAATTCCTCGTGGAGGTGGCCTGCTGGCAACAGGATGTGGATGCGCTTTTAATGCGCTTTGTGGAACTGCCTTGTGAGCAGGGTGTTGTGGTGCTTTGTGCACCGGGGAAGTGGGAGCAGGTTTTGCTGCACTTGAGCGGGGAGCGGGGACAGGGCCCACACTCGCCGTTGGCTCGCGTGTACCGAGAAGTTTCTCAGCAAGCCACTTCGTAAGTTTGTCGTCTGACATGTACTAAAAAGGGGTTAAAAATGTATGAAGTAAATTTCAGACCGACTTGGACAAGTCTGGCCTGAAGCTTATTAATGATGAAAGATGGACCTAGAGTAACTCTTATATATGTTCGGCGCTCTTCTATCTGCTTCTACGGGTATTATATCTCATTTTTCTTCTTGTGGCAAATTAGTAACCTTTTTGAGCTTTAAATGGTATGATAAGTGAAGCATGAATTTTAACCCTTTTTCTATGAATATCTTGAAGCGCACGTTGTCCCTTTTTGTTGGGACGAGTCTTTTGGTCCTAATGAGTGCTGTTACGGCGAGTGCTGACTATAATACGACGACAAAGTATCAAGATGTCGAAGATAACTATCCATATTATGACGCGATCAAAAATTTACAATCTTCTGGAGTTATCCATGGATACGAAGATGGGAATTTTCTCCCAGACAATACGATTAATCGTGCTGAGTTTGTAAAGGTTGTTATTGCGTCTCTTACCAAAGATCCAAAAGGAAATAACTGCTTCAAAGATGTAAAAACTGAGTGGTTTGCACCATATGTTTGTGAGGCGAAGAGCCGAGGAATCATTCAAGGATATGCTAACGGAACATTTCAACCGGATCTTAATATTAGTATCGTGGAGGCGAGTAAGATTTTAGCGCTTGCAAATGGACTCAAGGATTCAAAAACAAAACCTGATATGAACGATCCTTGGTATAAGCGTTATGTTGAGGCGCTGGAACTTAAAAATGCTATTCCTGTTTCTATCGATTATCCAGAAAAGAAAATTACTCGTGGTGAGGTAGTCGAGATGGCATGGAGAATTACGTCGTCAGTTACGACAAAATCGTCAAAAACCTATGCGAGTTTAACAAGTGACCTTTCTTCGATTGAATCTTGCAGTGCGCTGAAAGATAAAGTTTCTATGCAGAGTTATCGCCTTTATCGACCAATGGGTCTTATGATGAAGAGCACTATGGTTGGCGCTTCTCCTGAAGAAGCTGTTATCTCTCCGGCTCCAACTGTCGACTCAGCCAATACTGGTGCGAGTGAAAAGAGTACTGGAGATAAGGGAGGTGCGTTGACGGAGGATTTTTCTACGACCAATGTTCAGGTACAAGGAGTTGATGAGGCGGATATTATCAAGAATGATGGCCAGTATATTTACATGATCAAAGGACGAAGTATTCGCATTGTGAAGGCTTCTCCTGCGAATGACATGAAGGAACTTTCACGAACAGCTGTTGATGAAACCTCATACACTCCGAATGAAATGTTCGTCACTGGAAATACACTCGTTGTTGTTGGCAATGCATATGCGAAAATGTCTGAGACGGTTGTGTATATGTACGACATTACTGATCGAAGTAATCCAAAACAGTTACGACGACTCTCGTTTGAGGGAAGTTATGTTTCTTCTCGACGTATTGGACAGTATGCATATTTCGTGATGAATGCTTACCCACGTTATGAACTTTTGCAAAATGAAGGAACTACTCCTATCGCGACTGATGCTGTTGTTCCAAGATTTACTGACTCAAAGAATGGCAAGACGGTACCAGTTACTGGATGTACATCTATCCGAGTATTTCCACGTTACGATGAACCAAATTTCTTGATTGTTGCGGGTGTAGCATTGAATGATGCCGCCAATTCTTCTGTTTCTAAGCAGGTTTATCTCGGATCTGGAAGTACTGTCTACTCTTCGTCAGAGGGGTTGTATGTTGCAACACAGAAATACGAATACAACGATAACCAAATTTACAACATCTGGGCTCCGCCAATCACCAAGACATCAACTGTTTTCCACCGATTCGCTTTGAATAATGGACAAGTTGAATTCAAGACGAATGGGACGGTTCCTGGAACTCTTTTGAATCAGTTTTCTATGGATGAAAGTGGAAACGCATTCCGCGTAGCAACTTCACAAGGTGACTTCTGGAATCCGAATAGCCAACCAACGAATCAGCTCTACGTTCTCGATAAAAACAACCTTTCTACTGTCCTTGGAAAAGTAGAAGATATTGGAAAAGGTGAGAAGATTAAGGCGGTACGGTTTATGGGAAAACGTGCCTATGTTGTAACGTTCAAAAATACCGATCCGTTCTTTGTGATCGATGTTGAAAATCCTTCGGCGCCAAAAATTCTTGGTGAGTTGAAGATTCCTGGATATTCCGACTACCTCCACCCTTATGATGAAAATCATATTATTGGATTTGGAAAGGAAGCCGTTGATGCAAGTCAGTTCAAGGATCTCAATGATGGATTTCTTCCTGGTCGTGAAAATTTTGCATGGTATCAGGGCATGAAGATTGCGATGTTTGATGTAACCGATCCGGTGAATCCAAAAGAGATGTTCAAGGAAACCATTGGTGATCGTGGGACGTCGAGTGAGTTATTGTACAATCACAAGGCGCTCTTATTTAGCAAAGAAAAGGGCTTGATGGCGTTCCCGATTGAAGTTTCTGAAATTAAAGATAAGACAAATGCAAAAGTTGATCCTTCAACATATGGCGAGACTGTCTTCCGTGGTGCGTATGTGTACGGTGTTGATCTCGTAAAAGGATTTACATTGAAAGGAAAGATTACGCATGTAGATGCGAGTGATTTTGCCACACCAGATGCGAGTGGATCTGGATCTGGCGGAGTTGGTGTTCCTATGCCAATGATGAAGATCTGGAGTCCAAGTGGTCCTTATTTCAATAACTACGAGGCCATTATCAATCGACTCGCATATATCGGCAATACGCTATATTCAATCTCGATGAAAAAAATCAGCGCGAATAGCTTGAGTGATTTATCTGAACAGGGAAGCGTCACGTTGGCGAAAGAGCCTAATGATGGCAACGACCGAGTTATTATGTATTAATCATATTACGCGTTTGCGCCCTGCGCATGAAGTTTACTCCGAAACAATTTGGCACATTCATCGTCGACTGGTTCAGGGAACATCGACGAGATTTGCCATGGAGAGATAAGAAATTTCAGACAGATCCGTATGCAATTTGGATTTCTGAAGTGATGCTACAGCAGACACAGGCGGAAAGAGTGGTGCCATTTTTTGTGAATTTCATGCGGAAATTTCCTGATGTCGATGTGTTAGCACAGGCTGAGTGGGAAGAGGTAATGGAATATGTTCGTGGGCTTGGATACTATCGGAGATTTCGAAATTTAATTGTTGGAGCGCGGATAGTAGTTGATGAATTTGATGGAAAGTTTCCGTCGACGTATGAGGATTTGCGAAAGATTCCTGGTGTTGGGGAGTATACTGCGGGTGCGATTTTATCCTTTGCGTATGGCGAAGATCGTGTGGCGATGGACACGAATGTGCGACAGATGTTGCGGCATTTTTTTGATCCGGATGCGACGATGAAAGACGATGAACTGAAAGTTATCGCTGCGAAGGCATGCCCGACTGGCCGCGCGCGGGAGTTTTATCAAGGATTGATGGATTATGCCGCGGGGGAATTAAAAAAATTGAAGATAGATACAATACAAAAGCGTACCGCAAGAAAAACTATTTCTCGAAAGGCCGCAGCAATCTCTCAAAATACCGAATTATCTCTTCCAAAAATCAAAGTTGCCGCAGCTATTATTTGGCGTGGTAGTGGAAAACAAAAAGAAGTTCTTATTCAAAAACGCACGAACAAAAAAATGCATAATAACTTGTACGAGTTCCCTGGTGGAAAATTGGAACATCGAGAAAGTGAACGGGCTTGCCTCAAAAGAGAACTTCAAGAGGAGCTTGGTATTGAGGCGGCGGTAAGACCCCGATTTATGCGAACAGAGCATAACTATGGTGAGTACTCCGTTTTGCTGAGCTGGCATCGCTGCCAAATTCTCTTGGGTGAACCATCGGGAAGGGAAGGTCAGGAGATTCTTTGGGTTCAGCTTCACGACCTCCATAAATACAACTTTCCGCCGGCTGATGACGAGGTT
>JBAYUX010000058.1:0-4652 GCA_041674865.1 Candidatus Altimarinota bacterium | reverse complement strand
TATTCTTCTTTCGTATATTGTTTATTGAGAATGCAGTATTTCTTTTGTCGCAGCCCGATGCATCCAAAGCTATCTTTTGAGCTTACGCAGTTTTCGCAGTATGTGAGATCGCTCGACGTCCAGCAGTAATAGCAAAATTTACATTTCATTGATCCGCGCGTCGTTGAGCAATAGTAAATTTCTTCACACGCGGGCCACCCTGCTGAATATGAGCTGTAAATGTCTTTTGAATTTGCAGCTGATACGGTGTTATATACGTCTTCACTATCTTTTACTTCATAACCGTCAGAGCAGTTTCGAGAGTTAAGCATATGATCTCCAGCACAATCTTCACAATTCACATTATTTGTTGCTCGGCGAATGGTTTGTGATTTTATTTCTTCAAATTGTCTCACTCCCTCCTGAAAGGCTTGATATGAGCCATTAATATACTTCTTTTTTGCAACTTCGAATTCTTCTTTTGTACACGGCTTGTTGAACAAATAATAACTTTTGTTGTTTAGATTTGCAGAAAACATACAGTGATCACACCCTTTCATCTGATAACAAAAATATGATTCACTTACGCCATTTGATTCTTCAACCATAATGCAATCATAGAGATTTTCTCCATGCGTACATTCGTAACACAATGTTGAATTATTGGTGAATATGGAGTCGGCGGTGTCCTTTGTATTTACCATCCAGTATGAGTAGAGGAGATCTTCACAATTTGCCGCTAGTCCATTCAGATAACAGTTTCTTGAATTTCGTACGTGGCCGTTATAATCGCAATTTTCTGAATTAAAAACAGACGTGCCTTCTCGTGGGACTACCTTTTGAAGTTCGGCGAACTGCTCAAAAAATGGTCGCGTAAAATCAAAATCTCTTCCATATTGAGTTGCATCCCATGTGTCTCCCCACCAAATATCATTTTTGTATATTGTGAATGGTGCGTCTGCAGCATAGGCACTGATGATATCTTTTCCTGTTGCGTCACATTTTCTTCGATATAATTTCCATTCATTTCTCATTGCCATGAGTTCTCGAATCCGTTCTTTGGGTGACGTTTTTGAAACCGGTACGCCAAACTTATTCGAGATGCCTTGTTCATTCATAGTGTTTTTTGATTATGGACGGATTATACCCCTTTACTCCTTCTTATCAAATGCTACAATTCTCCCATGGCATCACAGAGAAGTACATGTAAGACGTGCGGGAAGGACTTTTTGATCATTGATCAGGAGCAGGCCTTTTATGCAAAAAAAGAGCTTCCGATGCCGGTTATCTGCCCGAAGTGTCGGCAGGATGAACGGTTGGCGATGCGTAATGAGCGAAATTTGTATAAGCGAAAGTGCGATAAGTGCGGCAATGATATGATCGCGACGTATGCGCCGGACTCGCCATATGTGATCTACTGTCAGAAGTGTTTTTGGGAGTATGTTGGGTAGTTCTTTTTGATAGATTTTTCTATGGCTATCGATTTTGTTACCGAATTCAAAAAGCTTCAACTCGTGACTCCACGGTTGAGTTTTTTTCAGTTGAATGCGGTAAATAGTGATTACAACTACAACTGCGATGGTGCGAAGAATTGCTATCTTTTGGCGAATGCCTGCGATGATGAGGACTGTATGTATGGTCGTGATTACTATGGCTGCAAGGACTGTAACGACTGCGATCACATAAGGAATTGCACATTGTGTTACCAGTGTTTGAATTGTGGCGATTGCTATAACTCTGATTACCTTCAGGATTCTCTGAACTGTAATGACTGTCGTTATGGGTATTTTTTGAAGGGTTGTCGCGATTGCGTGGGATGCGTTGGATTGAAACAAAAGCAGTTTCATATTTTCAATGAGCCGTATACCGAGGCAGATTATCGGGCGAAGTTGGCTTCCTTGAGCGATGCGGAGATTCGTGTTCGATTTGAAGAGTTAAAAAAGAGCGTTCCACGTCTTGGATTTCTTGAGGTTAATTGCGAGGATTCTACGGGTAATAACATCTTTCACTGTCAGCGTGTACACGAGTCGTATGATGCCTCGGAGTGTCAGGATTCTGGCTATTTGCTCGAGACGAAGAATCTCAAGGACTCTTGGGACATTACGGTTTTGGAGAAGTCAGAGCTGTGTTATCAGGTGTGCAGTGCGCATGTTTTGAATAACTGTAATTTTTGTTATTTCTGCGTTGATTCGAGTAATTTGGAGTACTGCGAATACATGATCAATTCTCATGACTGTTTTGGCTGTATTTCATTGCATCGAAAACAGTATTACATTTTGAATCAGCCTTACTCGAAAGAGGATTATTTTAAAAAAGTGGCTGAAATCAAGGATCAGTTACGGGCAGAAGGTCTCTATGGCCAGATGCTTATCCCTCCGACTTTTCCGCGTCAGGATACCGTTTCAGTGTGGGATAGGATGTAATGTGTTTCGTGGTGGTGTATAATAGCCTTCCTATGGAACCACTTGCATCGAAAATTCGGCCGAAAAATCTGGATGAGTATATTGGGCAGGAGCATTTGGTTGGACCGAATGGGCCTTTGAGAATTGCCATTCAAGAAAAGCACCTGTTCTCGTTTTTGTTGTGGGGGCCGCCGGGAGTAGGGAAGACGACGCTTGCGAGGATTTATGCGAATGCTCTCAACGCTGAGTATCATGAGCTTTCCGCGGTGTCGGCTGGGAAGGAAGATATTCGGAAAATTGTGGAGTCGAGTGGGGATTTGTTTGGACCGAAGATTCTTTTCTTGGATGAAATCCATCGGTTTAACAAGGCGCAGCAGGACTATTTGTTACCGGCGGTTGAGTCGGGACAGCTCTATTTGATTGGTGCTACGACAGAAAATCCTTCATTTGAGGTGATCCCTGCACTTTTGTCACGATGCCGTGTTTTTGTTTTGGATGAGATTCCCGAAGATGATATGCGACAGATCATTGAGAGGACTGGTTATTCATTAGATGTGGATGCGACTTCCTGGCTGGTATCGATGTCGGGTGGTGATGCGCGTCAGGCGATTGCGATGATCGAAAATACTGCGAAGCTCTATGGCGAAATTACGCTCGAACATTTCAAACAGACGCTTCAGTCGAAGTTTCTTCGGTATGATAAAAAAGGCGATGAACACTACAATACGATTTCTGCATTTATTAAGAGTATGCGTGCGTCTCAGCCAGATGCGGCTTTGTATTACTTGGCGAGAATGATTGAGTCCGGAGAAGATCCGAAATTCATTGCTCGTCGTATGGTGATTTTTGCATCAGAAGATATTGGGATGGAGGACTCGCAGGCGCTCGTGATTGCAAATGCTGTCTTCCGTGCGGTTGAAACGATCGGATACCCAGAAGCGGGGATTAACCTTTCGCATGGTGTGATTTATTTGTCGAAGGCTCCGAAGAGTAGAGCGGTGAATGATGCTTACAAGGCGGCCATGGAAGATGCCAAGCAGTTAGGAAACTTGCCAGTGCCGATGAAAATTCGCAATGCACCTACAAAACTCATGAAGGATTTGGGATATGGAAAAGGTTACGAGAAATACACTCGAGATGACCTCCTTCCTGAGGAGTTGAAGGGGAAGAGATATTGGCAGGAGTAAGCGGTTTTTTTTGAATTACTTTAGTTGACCTACTTCACTTCGTAAGAGACTTCTTTTGTTGCGCCGTTAGCAAGCGTGACAACGACTTTGTTTTTCCCCATTGGCCAGTTGTTTGTAGGTTTGGTGAACTTGAATCGTGTTGTGAATTGTGCGCCTGTGGTTGTTTTATAAATTGGCATAGACTCATCAATCGAGTCATTTGTTGCGACGTGAACTAACTTCACGTTTGTCATCATGATATCTGCCGTTTGATCGGTTACGACAGAGACGTAGAGAGCGCTTGTTGTAGCTGGTATTTTTTCCTGTGCAACAGTAATTCCATCGCTATCAAATCCATCTCCAACCGTAACTTTTGTAATCTTCGCCTTGGTATCCGTTTTTCCTGCATCTTTGTCTGTAGGTGTGGCTTCTTGACTGTTGATGTCGAGAGAGTAGAGTTTCCAGCTACCACTGTTTTTACTTAAATTGAGTACAAATTTTGCCTCTTTTTTTTCTGCATTTATGAGCGTTCCTTTTACTTCTGCTGTTTTTTCGTCGTGCGTCATTCCATCGACTCTCATTTCTGCATATTGAGAAAGTATTGGGAATGCTGCTGGGAGCTGAAGGAGATCTTCTTTTCTTGCTGTTTTTATAAATTCCGGATCTGCATCCTGGTAAGCCTCATCTATTTTATTGTCTTTGAACTGCTGTAAAATTTGCTTTGTCCTAGCGGTAATGAGGTCTGCATCTTTGTTGTAGTCTCCGCTTCCCCAGAATACGAGAAAGAGAAAACCGAGTACTAAAACTCCAGCAATAATCCCAAACGTTTTCCACATAGAAAGTAAGATAAAATGATGAATATGTAGCCGCGCATATCATCTCAGTTTTTTTCTTTTTCGTCACGTTTTTAGCGTGCTGTTTTCTTACTCATGACTAATCCAATTCCAATAAATGCCAAGATGCCGCCTATAACGAGACCAGATGTGAGATGTTCGCCGAGCAGGATTGATGCCCAGATAATGGCGAAAAGTGGTTGAAGGTAGAGGGTTGTTGAGGTTGCGAGCGGTGATGAAGTTTTGAGTGCGTATTGCAAAAGGAGGTAGTA
>JBAYUX010000057.1:0-6251 GCA_041674865.1 Candidatus Altimarinota bacterium | reverse complement strand
GCCTCGATAAAGCCATCAATGTCACCATCCAAAATCGGCTCTACGTTGCGCTCTTCATAGTCTGTTCGATGATCTTTTACCATTTTGTATGGATGAAGTACATAGGAACGTATCTGATTTCCCCATGACATCTCGATCTTGCCGCCCTTGAGGTCGCTGAGCGTTTTGGCATGAGCACGCTCCATCATGTCTGCAAGTTTTGCCGCGAGAATTTTCATCGCCGTTTCTTTATTCTGAAGTTGACTGCGTTCGGTCTGACAAGAGACGACAATATTTGTAGGGAGGTGCGTGATGCGTATCGCCGAGTCCGTCTTCTGAACATTTTGCCCACCAGGAGCGGACGACCGATACGTATCGACACGAAGATCATCTTTTTTGATATCGATTTGCGCGGCATCGGAAATTTCCGGTAACACTTCTATAAGAACGAATGATGTTTCGCGAGAAGCTTTTGCATTGAATGGGCTTTGTCGTACAAGTCGGTGAACGCCATTTTCGCTCTTCAAATAGCCATAAGCGAACTCGCCTTCGATGAGAATATCGGCACTTTTGAGTCCAACTTCTTCGCCTTGTGACTGATCGAGAATCGTCGCTTTGAACTCATGTTTTTCCGCCCATCGCAAATACATTCGCATGAGCATCTCAGCAAAATCCTGTGCATCTTTTCCGCCAGTTCCCGCATGCAAAGAAAGAATTACGTTATTTGTATCGTACTTTCCGTTGAGGAATGTCTGAATTTCAAGCGCACGCCAATCTTGCGCGAGTTTCGCGACCATGGCTTTGTACTCCTGCGCAGTCGTCGGATCTGTTTCTGGATCAATCGTTGGAAAAAGTTCCTGAAGTTCTTTGAGATCTTGTTGGAGTTTTTCCCAGCGTTCAACGAACGTACGAGTATGGCTCGCCTCTCGCGAAATGTCCTGTGCTTTTTTCTGGTCATTCCAAAAATCAGACTCCTGCATAAGAATCTCAAGTTCTATAATCCGATGACGACGCGTGTCGAGATCGATCGCCTTGAGTGCCGTTGTAATCTGAGTTTGCAACTCGTCTAGTTGTGTTTTTACTTCATGCATCGGGCGCTACTGTACCATAAACGGCCTTCCCCTTCCATTGTAAAAAAGCTGCTTCAAGGCTACAGTGTACCCATGTCTACCGCTCGAAAAATCCTCGGAAGTACCATTTCCCAGTTTGTTGGAAAGCTATTAGTGGGGCTGCTTAGTATCGTCATTATCAGATTATTGACGCGCTACCTCTCTCAAGAACAGTACGGAAACTATAATTTCATTTACGATTTCTTGGCGGTTTTCGGAATTATTGCCGATCTCGGTTTGTATACGGTTGCCGTTCGCGAGATGTCAAAAGATGAGTCGAAGATTCCAGTTCTTCTCGGAAATGTCTTAACCATTCGAACGGTCGTGGGAGTTCTCGCGATGCTTTTTGCCGTTATTGTTGGATTTCTGATCCCGGTTTTTATGCCAGAGCATGCGGGAAGTGGGGTGAGCGTCGGAATCGCCATCGCCTCAGTTACGATTTTATTAGCGCTTTTGAATAGCACCCTGACAAGTATTCTCCAGGTTCATTATCGTATGCGTGAGTCTGCAGTTGCGCTTGTTGTTGGAAAAATAATCTCAATTGCATATGTCGCCTATGCGGTTTTGATCGCATTTACAAGCGATCCATCGACAGGATTTTATCACGTTATTGCTGCGGGAATTTTGGGCAATGCAGGAATGCTTCTCTGTACATGGTGGTACACACGTCGAATTACCGAGATCAAATATCGCTTCGATTGGAAACTTATTCGAGAAGTTTTCGTGAAAGCATTGCCATACGGTCTCGCCCTTATGCTCTCGACGATTTATTTCCGTCTCAATACTATCTTGCTGTTCCGCATCAAGGGGTCGGAAGAAGTGGCTTTGTACAGTGTTGGAATGCGTCTCATCGAAAGTCTCATCGTTATTTCTTTGTATTTCATGAACTCCGTATTACCGGTTTTGACGAAGTCTATCGAATCTCGTGACGATAAACACGAATCGATTATTCAGAACGCCTTCGACTTCCTCGCAGTTATGGGTTTTGCAATCGTGAGTGGTGGATATGTTCTTGCCTATCCAATCATTGCAATCGTGAGTGATCCGAAATATTTGAGTCGATTTGCAGAGGGGGTCTATGGCTCAGATATCGGCTTGCAGATACTCGTTTTCGCACTCATGTTTTCATTCATCAACACACTCTTTTCATTTGTGCTGATTAGCGTGAATCAGCAAAAGCGACTCCTTTGGATCAACATCGGCGCGATCGTCGTGAATCTCATTATCAACGCACTCGTGATTCCTCAATGGGGATTCCGCGGAGCAGCCATGACAAGCGTCATCGCAGAGTTATATATCTTAGCAGCAACATACTCGGCATCACGTCACTATCTGAAATATCACTTACGATTCGGAAATATATTCAAAATTATTATGTCATCGGTTGTGATGGGAATCGTTGTTTTTGTACTTAGAGAGCCATTATCTGGGCTGATCGGTAACAAAAATTTATTAGTCTTAATTCCGGTAGGCGGTGCTATGTACGCAGGAATGCTCTTCGCAACTGGCGTTTTGAGTCGAGAAAAAATCAGAAGCGTATTACGAAAAGAGCAGCCGGAGATTGTTCCAACACAGGGGGAATAAAATAGGATCTTCGGAAATTATATCGACGCAGACAAAATAAAAATAGAAGCGCCAGATAGTATTCCGGATCAACGATAGTGTAAATTTCCACGCAACATTTTTACTTGTATCTTGAGCTATAATTTTCCGCGAATTTCAGTAAATTTTTACCATACAAATTCAGAAAAGTTTCTGCATTTTTATTGAATTTTTGGCTTTATTCTGCTAATATATAGACACAAATCGATCTGCGGCACGAAGTACATTATATAAAGAAAGGCCCGCGAAAGTAATTGCTCTTTTGAGCCCCATTATTTTCCTAACCTTTCTTTTTATGACAAACGCGCAACATGACTTTTCTCCGCAGAGCTGGTCCGACGAAATATTGCTCAGCACTTGTATTCGATACGGCGAAGAGGCACGTAAGTGGCGCAACAAATTTCTGGGACTTCTTCCGGAAATTGATCGTCGAAAACTTTATGAAAAACATCATTGCAGCTCGATATTTGAGTTTGCTTTTAAAGTAGCCGGAGTTTCTAAGGAGCAGGTTATGCGTATTTTAAGCCTCCATAATCGTTTTGAAGAGATGCCAGTTTTGCGCGAACTCCTGACAAGTGGCGAGGTCAGCGTAAGTAAGATGGCACGAGTGGCTTCGGTGGCTACAAAGGAAAATGAAGAAGTAATCGCAAACCAAGTGCAACTTCTTTCTCAGGCTGCGGTAGAGACATTTGTGAGGGATATGAGAAGTGTTGAATCAGATTTTGTTCATGGGGAGAACTTGGTTGTGCGCACGCACAAACTCGAAATAGATCATAATTTTGAGTTAGCGGAAGATGTGAAAAATCAGCTAGCAGAGCTCAAAAACAAAGGAATCGACATCGATGAAGAATTGAGACTTTTTCTCAAGCAGCGCGAAGAAAATATTCAGCAAGAAAAAGAAGAAATTGCGGAACGAGAACGGGGTACAGCAGCAACAAAACATCCATCCAGATACATTCCAAAAAATATAAAAAACATTCTCAAAAAAGAACACGGCACCAAGTGCTCCATGCCAACGTGCCGCAAGTCCGCACAAGAAATTCACCACACACAACGTTTTGCATTAGCAAAAACACATAATCCACACTACCTCGCTCCTTTATGCAAAACGCATCACGCAATAGCGCATACAATCGACCAAAAAGTGCAGCGGATAAAGAAAAGTAAGGGGCGTCAATGAATGCGAAAAATATTTTCAATGCAAAACCGTCACAAAACTATCACAAAACGATCGCGTGACGATCAGTGATTGTGCCAACTTGGGCGTTACTTATTTTGCAGTCTCTTTTGTAACCCACTTCGCAACCTCTCCAAACTTCTCCCCTCGTTCTTTGTAGTTTTTGAATTCATTGAAGCTTGCCGCAGCTGGAGACATGAGAATAACGGCCTCATGGTTCACGCTATCCAGTGTGAGATTTTTGGCTTCTACATAAGCCTTTTTAACAGCCTCTTCGAGAGTATCCACCACTTCACACACAACTGGTAATCGACACACCGTTCCATCTTCGACACACGTCGCATGTCCAGCAACAATAGCATCACCAATTCTCACACCAGACGGTCCCATCAAAAAAACTTTTTGTAACATTGGCATTTGTGACAACTTCCATCCGAGATTTGTGAAGTCGCTCCACTTTTCACTTCCACCAGCGATCAAGAAAAATGGCTTTCCTAAGTCATTAAAAGTTGAGCAGGCCGCAAGACAGGTATCTGGAGTTGTTGAAAATGAGTCATTATAAAATGAAATACGCGCACGGTGATTCACATCAACATCAATGGCATGCACCGGCTCCAATCGATGAGGAAGTCCTCGGAACTCACGTAATGCATCCGCAATAATCGCATCACTAACACCCAAAATTCGTGCGACACTTACCGCAGGTAATACATTTTCCAAGTTATGTCGGCCAAGAAGCGCAATCGCAGAAGTATCTATAAGTTTTACATAGTTATGTCGAGGATAGCGTTCGCGTGAATCTACGTCTTCAGCGCCTAAATAATAAACAGCACGTGGCAATGCGGGGTCGATCCGCGCGGCATCAGTTGTGTCTTCCCACGCATCACGTCCGCGCGCGCCAACCCAAGCGCCATTTACCTCTTCGCTCCGGCACGAAACATATATTTTTTGCCCATCACCAAGCGCTCCAAATTCACCAGCATATGCGTAGTCAGAATTCAAAATCGCAAAATCCGCCTCACTCTGAAATTCGATAATGGGATATTTCGACTCATGATACTCCTCAATCGAAGAGTGGTAATCGAGATGGTCGCTCGTTACATTTAAAACAACGCCAATGTGCGGACTCCTCTCAAGATCGACCAATTGAAAGCTTGATAATTCCAAGACAACCAGAGAATTTTCACTCAACTCATCAAGAAAACTTACGGACGGAACACCGATATTTCCTCCGAGAAAAACCTTCCGACCACTTCGTCGCAAAATTTCTGTAATGAGTGAAGAAGTCGTACCCTTCCCTTTTGTTCCAGTGACGCCAATAATCGGGCATTTGCACTCATCAAAAAAATACTTCGTCATACTTGAAATAACCGTATGCGCATCTAAGTCACTCGCAATTTCCTGAATTTCTTTTTTAAAATACGAAGTTCCAGGACTTCTGAAAACCACATCAAAATCACTGAGTCCATGTAAATATTCATCGCCACCGCGCAACTTCACGCCACTTGGTATATCAATCGACGCACTTTGATCACACACAGTGAGATCAGAATATCCATGACGCAACAGGTACTCGCACATCGCCCTGCCTTCAACGCCATAGCCCAAAATCGCTATCTTATCAGTCTTTTGCATGAGCAGATATTAGCAGCGATTAGCGAACGAGTCGAGAGACCTCGACAATTACATTCCCCGAAATGCCTTTTTAACGCCCACGCGAGTTCCGTGTACAGTCGACTCAAGAGAACGTTTTCTATCTACTAATGACTGCTTAGGATCACGGGCCATGTCGATAAATCGTTGATTATTTGGAAGGAGGATCATTGGAAAATCAAATCCCTTGAGGGGAGGAAGATGGTCCTTACTAAGAACAAGATATGGAGTTGCTGGAGGAAATCGACGACCAGCAATCCACTTGAGCATATGATCATAGCCATGCGGATATCCACGTTTAGAAAGATGTTCATAGATAGCTGGTGCATCAACATACTGGCCCATACGCTCAATAAGAGAGAGATCTATATGTGCAAAGTCAGCCAAAGACTCTTGAAATGTATGGAGATACTGGAGGGAAGGAAGTTTATCAACTCCTCTGAATGCATAATCGATTCCTGGTGGAATTTCGAGAGGCGAAGAAGAAGGTCCGGAAGATGTATTACCCATGGGACATATATAACAAGATTACTATAATACAATATATTATATAAAAGTAAAGAGAATCAAGCAGTTTAAAGCTAAAATTATCCGACAAGTTCGCGAATAACCTCGTCATCAGCCGGCGGAAAGTTGTATTTATGGAGGTCGTGAAGCTGAACCCAAAGAATCTCCTGACCTTCCCTTCCCGATGGTTCACCCAAGAGAATTTGGCAGCGATGCCAGCTCAG
>JBAYUX010000056.1:0-6316 GCA_041674865.1 Candidatus Altimarinota bacterium | reverse complement strand
GTAGATAACATCTTTGTGATAGAGTTTTCTTTCTCGTCGATAATAGTAGTCCATTTTCTGGCGGTATCCTTTGATGAATGTAATTTTCCCGATTCCAGTTTCTTCTGTCATCTCACGACGTGCCGTTGTTTCCTCGTCCTGGTCGACATCTTCAACGTGACCTTTTCCAAAGTCCCAGTGTCCACCCGGATAGTGCAACAATAAATAATATCGCTGATCGTCCTCTTCGCGGAACAGCACAATACCGCACGACTTCTCCTGGATAACTTTTGCCCGTGGTCCTTTTGGTGCTGTCGCCGGAAATGTTTTATATGGCTTTGGCTTCTGGCCCTGCGGCTTTTTCTGAAACTTCTTATCTGGTTTTTGATGTGGCATCTTTTGCGGCATTTGCTATTTGTTAAGGTCACTTGTAATATTACCGCTGCTCGAGCTCTTTTACTAGAGCTTATTCTAGGGCTTTATCCTGCGGATATGGCGAAATGGCAGACGCGCTACGTTCAGGTCGTAGTGGCCGCAAGGTCGTGGAGGTTCAAGTCCTCTTATCCGCACCAGAATTTTCTTGAAAATTCGGCCTTGTTGGCTATAATCGGATCTTAACCGTTATTTTTTCTTATGACACTTTCTCCATCTTCTTCTGAGCCATTATGTCCTGCTGCGATTGTTGTTAGTGGTATTGACTCAAATACTGCCGGAAGACTTATTCCCTTTGGCAAAAAGGCTGTTCAAGCCGGAGCAACGACTGTAAATAGTTCTAACAACACTATTACCTATCACTTTCCCCGTTCCGTTGCAGATGCTACTGACCAGGCGATTATTAATGGAGCCTGTGAGGGTTTTTTAATTGAGTTACAAAATGCACTTTCTGGCACAACTGCTCAAATAACTCGAGAGGCACGAGGTCCTCGCAATATTGCAAAGCAGTAAGATAGAAGTCGTGGTGGTGGAGATCCGCTACTTCATAAATACTAACGTCGCCACTGCGATAACGATTCCGATTGATACGAACCAAATGTGGCGAACGTAGTTCGTTTTGCCAACGGGTGGTTTTTTGGAGTAGATGAAGATTTCGACGATGACGAGAGTGATGATCAAGCCGAAACCAAGAATAGGTGCAGATGGCGCTTCGTTGGTCACGAGCAACGAGTGTACGAGAGCGAGTGGCACACTGAGCCAGATAAGAGACTGAATTGCTTTCCACTTCTTGCCAAGATGGGTGTGGATAAAATCACTGGAAGTAAGGAGTAAGAGAATAACCAGGATAACAGAAAGTGTTCCGAGAATAATCGGCTTACTTGCTAAAAATGATAGGTCAAATGGCATTCCATTCGCCGCACTAAAGGCCTTCACGCCCATGATTGCCAATGCTGCATGCGCCACAAAAAGCAAACCCGCAATAATGCCGAGGTCTCGTCGGTACTTCACTATTCGAGCGAGATATGGAGTTGCTTTCTGAAGAGATGATAGCTGAAGTCTCAGGAGATTATTTGGAATAAGTGTCAAAACAAGAAATACGATTCCGAGCGTTACGGTGCTTGTAACCGAGTTGTCATCGATTCCCATCATGCCGAGTGCGTAAAAGCCTACTGCCAATACGATCGATACTGTTATCCAGACCTTATTGTTTTGCCAAATCTTCATAGAAAAGAAAGAAAAATAGAGTAAAGATGTGAGTCAATAATTTTTTAGAAATGTGCCTTGCCTGATTCTACTCATCCCAATGCATTGCCTTGATACCTGCACGAGCGGCAGCATCTTCAGCTTTTTGCTTACTTGCGCCTGAGCCTTCGGCGACTAAGTCTTCTCCAATATATGCACCCATTGTGAATCGCTTGTTGTGGTCTGGGCCGACTTCGCTTACGACGACATAGTGTGGAGTTTTTCCAACCTTACCCTGAGCCATTTCTTGGAAGAGTGACTTTCCGTCGATATGAAGGCCTTGAGAAATAATATCGTCGAGATGTTTTAAAATGAAATCATGAATAAATTTCCTCGCGACCCGATATCCACGATCAAGAAAAACGGCACCAATCAGGGCCTCCATGACGTTCGCTAAAATATGTGGCTTGTTTCGGCCACCTGAGTGCTCTTCTCCGCGACTGAGATGTAAATATTCTCCGAGCTTGAGTTCGGATGCCACTTGCGAAAGATGATTTCCTTTTACGAGAGCTGATCGCCAGTTGGTAAGTTCACCTTCCTGCTTGTTTGGATAACTCTTGTAGAGATATTCTGTGACTACGAGTTCAAGAACCGCATCTCCGAGAAACTCGAGACGTTCATTATGTTCTTTGAGGTCCTTCTTCTCATTCACATAGGACTTATGAATAAATGCAACCTTCAAGAGGTCAGCATTTTTAATTTCAACATCAATTTCCTTCAACAGTTTGGCGTATTCGTTCATGTTGGTGTGTAGAGACCTTTCGATTGTAACTCGTTTTCGAAAATTTACAACGTTGCGCCGGTTTTGTGATCTCGGTGCGTACAATATTTTTCGAGTATCTTGCTCAATACTCCGTTAATAAACTTTGGAGCGTTCAGATCTGCGTATTCTTTCGCCACTTCGATCGCCTCGTTAATCGCTACAATTGGCGGAACGTCCTTCGAATATAGTATTTCAAAAACTCCGAGCTCGAGAATGCCTCGATCAACTGGAGCAACCTTTTCGATTGGCCACTCAACAGCAAATTCTTTGATCTTTGTAATAATATCGTCCTGATATTTGATAATTCCCTCAAGAGACTCGAGAGCAAAAGGGTAGATATTTTCACTTGTTGGATACTGCGCAATCACATATTGCAAAAGTTCCTTGGGGTCACCACCGTGCATCTCATAGGAAAAGAGCGTCTGCATCACGGCAATACGGGCCGTACGACGAACACTAGGCATGGGCTTATAGTAAGGAATTAAGCCTTGATCTTGGTAACTTTGTCGAGAGGACTTGCTGTTCCAACGCTCTTCTTTCCAGCGTAGTAACCACAACTTGGACAAATTCTGTGATTTACCTTTGGCTGCTTGCAATGCTCACATTTTACAACTGGAGTTGCGTTGCTGAGCTTTCGTCGAGCGATTCTTGCAAATGTGGAGTATTGACTACGTCCGGAGGCACTATTCTTTTTTTGCTTGGGTGTAGGATGTTTAGCCATGGGGGAGAGAAATTACGAATTATCGTTTTTTATAATATTTTTGAGATTCTTGAAAGGGTGAATAATCTCTACTTTTGGCTCAAATGCGTCGACTTTTTCTATGTCAGAGTGACCACATTCAGCTTTGTTCTTGTCCTTTCCGCACACAGGGCATACACCCTTGCACGAAGGTGAGCATACTGGAAAAGCGGGGAAATGCAAGAGAATTTCTTGTCTAAAGACCTCTAAAAGATCGATCTCCATCTGCTTCAAATCGACCAAAAAGAGGTCGAAATTATCCTCAACTACTTCTGGCTTCTTGAAGAGAAAGTCGCGAGTAATAAGTGGGATTTCGAGATGAATTTCCATTTTCTTCGTACAACGGCAGCAGCTTCCCTCTAGGTCACACGTAAAGTCTTCGAGCATGACTACGATCGCCTTTTCAGTCTTCATGAAGCTAACATCGGTATTTATTGGTGTTATTCGCTTCCAGCCTTCTTCATCAAAATCCTGTTCGACTTCGAGATGAAACTCTTCCATCTTGCCCTCTTCTTCTTTGTAGATTTTGGCGATGGGGAAAATGAGCTGATTATCTGGGTTGTTCATAGTGGTTTTGGCTTAGTTTGGCTTAGCGACGATCGAGGAAGCGGAGAATATAAAGGAAGAGGTTAAAAATGTCTAGATAAAGCGCCAAAGCTACCTCTATTTCGTTCTGAGAGGTGTTGAAACGAATCCTCTGAACATCGAACATGATAAATCCAGAAAAGAGAAGAATTCCCACAAAGCTATAAACTGATTCCGTAAGACCACTCATTGGAAAGAACATGCTGATAATCCCTATGATAATCATACCAATGAGACCCATCGTTAAAAGCCCTTGGAAACGAAACATATTAATATTTGTTTTCCATGCGATAAGCCCTGCGGCCGTGAACGTTACCGCCGTTGCGAGAAGTGCCTGGACGACAACTCCCCCATTTCCACGAAGCACTATCTGGAAAATAATTGGTGCGAGTGTGAATCCGCTTATAAATGCGAACACTGCGAAGAGAATATAGTTGAGCGGACGAGTCTGGCTCCAGAAACGTGCTGTAAAAATGAGAACGAGCTCGGCTATCATCGCCCCTATCATATAGAGAGGGAGATTATTGAAGGCGGCAATATTCTGCATATTGGAAAATCCCACATATGCACCCATTGCCGAAACTCCGAGCGCGAGTCCGAAGAGCAGCACTACTCTACCGAAGAAGGTTGAGGTGATCTGCGTATTGCCGAGATGTGTCTCTGAGGTATACATAGTGACTATTGGTTATCTATATAAAATGTACGAGCAACCCTAGTGTTTGGGTGCTCATTATAGCATTTTTTATTGAGGGTTCCAATTGGATGAAATTACAAAAAACCCTCCGGATAAGAGAAGGGTTTTGTTAATGCATAATTTTTGAGAGACTCTTACTCTTAGTTTTATCTTTCTACTTCGCCAACTGAACAACGACTGGTGAACCAAGGACTGAGGCCTTGATGTAGGCGCCAACTGGAATCGATGCCATGAGGGCGACCAAGATTGCAGCAGCGATGACGAGGTGCTTGAGTTTCCAATTTGCGAAGCGAGAAGTTTTTGCAGACTTCTTTTTGCTGACGTGTGATCGAGCGTGTGCGTGTGCGCGAGCTTTTGCCATGGTGCGATGTTTTAGAAATTATATTTTTGTTTTGATGTCTCGTAGATTGTCCGAAAGGAGCTTCTTGTGTGGCATCATTGTATTATCTCACAAATTTCGTCTTTTGTACATAGATTTGTGAGGTGGTCGCCTAGAGAGCCGGGGAGATTCCTTGAGTTTCCAAGCTGAACATGCTTTACTATCGGTGACCATTTTTTGAACTTTTCCTCAATTTCCGTGGGATTTTTTTCTCGTCGAATTCGCCGAAGAGGTAACTTTTATCTCGCCCTTGATATCGGGACTGATGTCGTAAAAGCTCTTATCTGCTCTGCAGAAGGGACTAAGGGACGAGTTATTGGCGTGGGTCGGAAACAGCAAAAATTGGGCGATATGCATAGTGGCGTCGTCACTGATATTGCGAGCGTTATTCGGAACTGTCAGGACGCTATTCGAGATGCTGAAAAGGCTGCCGGCGTTCACGCTGAACAGATGGCTATTGGTATTGCTGGTGAACTTGTAAAAGGCGCGACGATTACAACGAGCTATACGCGACGAGATCCTGATATTAAAATTGATCTTTCTGAGTTAAAAAATATCGTTCACAAAGTTCAGTGGAAGGCGTTTGAACAGGTTCGATCGCAGCTCTCTGCCGAAACTGGCTACAATGAAATCGACGTGAAGCTCGTAAATGCAGCGATCGTTGATGTTCGAATTGATGGCTACAAGGTCACCAATCCAATTGGATTCCAGGGCCGCGAGGTTGTTATGAGTATCTTTAATGCGTTCGCTCCGCTCGTACATTACGGCGCTTTACAGACGATTGCGGCAGAACTTGATATCGAACTTTTGTCTGTTGCGGCTGAGCCATATGCAGTGAGTCGATGTTTACGAGAAGAAGAGGGTGGCTCTCAGGTGAATGCGATCTTTATTGATATTGGCGGTGGCACGACGGATGTTGCCTTAGTCCAAAATGGCCGTGTCGAGGGAACGAAGATGTTCACGATGGGTGGACGCACCTTTACGAAACGACTTGCGCATAGTCTCAATATTTCTTTTGAAGAGGCTGAGATGATTAAGTTCACTTACAGCGCTGACCGACTTGAAAAACACTCTCAGAAAATTGTTCGTGAGGCGATGAAGAGCGATTGCGATGTTTGGCTCAGTGGCATTATTTTGACGCTTAGTGAGTTTGAAGTTGATAGTTTGCCGACGAAGATTTATCTCTGCGGAGGTGGATCGAAGTTGCCGGAAATTTTTGAGGTTCTCGACTCGCGCGAGTGGGTGAAGACGCTCCCCTTCCCAAAGAAACCGCAGGTGAGCTTTTTGAATCCAAAGATGGTTGCTAATATGTATGATGAGACGAAGTTACTCAAAGAAGTTCAGGACGTCACTCCGATGGCACTTGCGAATATGACACTCGACTTCGTTGGAGAGGAGCATATTCTCTCTACTCTACTTAAGAAGGTTGTTCGATTGATGCAGATTTAATTTACACCTCATGTCCGACAAAAAAGACCTCAACAATAAGGAAACCACCTC
>JBAYUX010000055.1:0-6504 GCA_041674865.1 Candidatus Altimarinota bacterium | reverse complement strand
TCGCACGCACAATGAGTTTTTGGATGTACTTGTGATGCAGGGGTTAGTCGGATTTCTGGCATATATTTTGTTTTGGGGAATTTTGTTGTGGAGGGCGTGCAAATATTATTTACAATCTTCTGGAGAGAGTGCGTTTCTTTTTTCAATTGCTGCGATAGTGATTATTCATCTGAATTATGCGATGAATTTTGCCGTTGTTTCTGCGAATATTCTTCTCTATCTTTTTGCGGGATATGTCGTCGCACTACGAAATCAAGCTGAAAAAATTGCAAACAAAAATGAGATCTTGTAAAGTGTTTCCATTACTCCTTACTCATTCTGCATGAACAGAAAATTTTATATTGCTGTCTCGACTCTTGCAGTCGTGGTGGTTGCTGCCGTTGCTCTCGGTGCCCAAGGTCGTCTTTTTAAAGGTGACTGGGGTGGTCGTGGTGCTCCCCCTCTTAGTTCTCCGGTAAGTGCTACTAAGCCCTTGAGTGTTCCTGCTGCTAAGATGGTAACTCCGCCAGGATGGTCTGATGTGAAACTTACAAAGGCGCAGGTTGTAAAGGCCAGTGCGTCTGGTCAGACGGTTGTTTCTCCAGAGGTCCTACCTTTTAATGATCTTCCTGCAGGTAATCAGCAGCCATGGATCAAGCGAGTTCAGTTCGCGCATCTTATGGAAAAGACATTAGGTGTTTCTCCTAAGATTACAGCACCTTTTCTCGCTGGTTGTCCTCAGGTGGTTGTTGATTATAAGACACCTCGTCTTTTTGGTGCCGGTAGTCCAACCGATGTTCAGGGAATTATTTGTTTCGTTGTTATGAAGGGCATCATGCCAACTCTTTCTGCTCCGGTGAAGAACTCTTTCTACGGTGGACAGAATATTTCTCGTGTCGTTGCCGCCGGCATGCTCCAGAGAGCATTTGATCCGTTGGCTGAGTCACAGAAGCCGCAGTCTTGGTATGTTGATTTTATGAATGGTCCTGATTGTTCTAATGGTTATACTATTTGTAATCCTATCTATACTGACATTAGTCCATATATGTGGAGCGTCTACTGGCTTGCTGCTGTTGACGCGACTGATGTTGAGCCATGGGTTGGAAATCAGTTCCGACCATACGACTCACTTACGATTCCAGAAGCAATGACTTGGTTGAAGGCTGTTTATAACAAGCTTCCAAAGTCTGGATGGATTAAGTAGTCGAAGGGAAGTTGGTATTTAGGAGTTAAAATTTTAGAGATTTTTGGGCCCCGGGTTGTAACAACCCGGGGCCTTTTGTTTCAACTTTATAATCTCGTGTTACAATATCTCTATGATCTTTCTTGTTTTCTTTATTCTGTTTTTTGAGACATGGTTTGGTGGTATCGGTTCGGCTGGTTTGCAGACGAATCTTCTAGCTCATCCTTCAGCTCAAATATTGATGTCCGAGATTCAAGTTGCTCTCAAGGATCCACAGCATACATTCCAGGTAGAAGTCGCTCGTACGGATGCAGAGCTCGAGAAAGGTCTTATGTACCGAACATCGATGCCCGCGAATCACGGGATGCTCTTCGTCTTCAAAGATGACGCGGCTCGAACCTTTTGGATGAAAAATACCCTCATTCCGCTTGATATGATTTTTGTTGATTATCAGGGGAATGTCGTGTCAATTTTGCCAAACGTTCCTCCATGTGAACTTCCAGAAAATCAATCTCGTAACTGCCCGACATATCCTTCTCAAAAACCTTCTAGATACGTTTTGGAGCTTAATGCAGGCGTTTCTCAGCAGCTTGGTCTTCATGATGGCGACAAGCTTTTTCTTCCGAAAGAGATTTTGTGAAGTCCATCTCGTGTGCTAATATGGGGGCGTTATGACACAGAAAATCATCAAACTCTTCTCTGGTAGCTCGCATCCTGCTTTGGCGCAGGAGGTTGCTCATCAGCTGAAAATTGAGGTTTCTGAGACGATTAACAATCGTTTTGCTAATGGAGAGATTTACATCCGCCCAGTTGAAACAGTTCGAGGCGATGATGTTTTTGTTATTCAGACATGTACTGATCGTGTGAATGAGGAGCTCATGGAGCTCTTTATTTTACTCGACTCTCTCAAGCGATCGTTCGCTGGAAAGATTCATGTCGTGATTCCGCACTATGGATATGCTCGTCAGGATCGCGTTGCACAGCCACGTGAGCCGATTACTGCAAAACTTATTGCCGACTTGATTTCTGCAGCTGGTGCTGACCACGTTATTACGATGGCTCTCCATTCTGATCAGGAACAGGGGTTTTTCAACTTCCCTGTAGATAATCTCAACCCTCGAAGACTTTTCGTCGACTATTTCAAAAAGAAGAAACTCAAAGATCTCATCATTGTGAGTACTGATGCCGGCGGCGCTAAAGATGTAAAGAAGTTTGCTGATATGTGTGGCGTCGACTTTGCGCTTGTTCACAAGACTCGTCCAAAGGCGAATGTCTCTGAAGTATTGCACGTTGTCGGTGATGTTGATGGTAAGACCTGTTTGATTTATGACGATATGATTGATACTGGTGGAAGTGTGGTGAATGCCGCAAAGGCACTCCGTCAGCGTGGCGCAAACAAAGATATGTATTTGGCTGCCGTTCATCCGGTGTTTTCTGATCCGTGTGTTGCTCGTCTCAAAGAGGCCGGGTTCAAAGAAGTTGTTGTTTCTAATACTATTCCACTTCCTGCCGCGAAGAGATTCAAGGGTCTTACGGTTCTTTCTGTGGCTCCACTTCTCGCTCAGATCATCCAGAACGTTCACGACTCAAAGTCTGTTACGAAGGTTTTTGACTCGTAATCGAGCTTTTCCTGAGCTTGCTCCTGGCTTTTTACCTCATTTTCTGCTATAATACACGTAATGATTTATCTTGGTTCTGACCATGCCGGTTACGATTTGAAGAATATCCTGAAGGACTTTTTGCAACAGGAGCTCAAGGTTGAATTTCTCGATCTTGGAGTTTTTTCGACCGACTCGATGGACTACCCGGATATTGCTCGCGAAGTTGCTGAGAAAGTTTCTGAGAATCAGGCAACGGGCGACAAGGGAATCCTCGTCTGTGGAACTGGAACAGGTATGTGTATCGTCGCCAATAAACTTGATGGTATTCGTGCAGCTCCGGCTGTGAACGAAGAGATGGCAGAGATGGCACGTCGTCATAATGATGCAAATGTTATCTGTCTTGGTTCTCGGTTGATTACTCCTGATATGGCCAAGAAACTCGTGAAGATTTTTATTGAGACCAAGTTTGATGCTGAAGAAAGACATCAGCGACGTGTTGATAAAATTACTCAGATCGAAAAGGATCGAAAATAAAAAATAAAGTCGCATACATATGCCACGTTCAGTCCTTCCAACTCTTATTGCTCCATCTATTCTTTCTGCAGATTTTGGAAAGATTAACGAAGAAATTGCCACCATTGATATGAATAGCGATCTTATTCATGTTGATATTATGGACGGTCACTTCGTTCCAAATATTACGTTTGGTCCGGGGCAAGTTGGGAAGATGCACGCGAAGAAACCATTCGATGTTCATCTCATGATCGAAAATCCTGATCTGTATTTGAAGGATTTTGCTGATGGCGTGATGAAGGCAGTTGGTCCAGAACTCTACAAAGAAAGTTATCTTGTAGTTCATCAGGAGACGACGAAACATCTGCATCGAACCGTTCAACTCATTAAATCGCTTGGGATGAAGGCCGGCGTCGCTCTCAATCCAGCTACCCCTTGGGATACGATTGAAGCGGTTCTTGGAGACGTCGATATGGTGCTCTGTATGACGGTAAATCCTGGTTTTGGCGGGCAAAAATTCATAGAGTCAGTGATGCCAAAAGTCGCAAAGCTGCGTGAGCTTCGACCAGATCTGAATATTGAGGTGGATGGAGGGATTAATGCAGAGACTGCGAAGGTCGCTCTTGAAGCTGGCGCGAATATTTTGGTCGCTGGAAATTATGTTTTTGGTTCGGAAAATCGAAAAGCAGCTTTAAGTAGCTTGCGATAGGTCTATTGCCCCGAAGCAGCTCCATTTGACAAAAGTGTCTGTTTGTAATACCGTAATCGCCTTTTATCTTTGTCCATGGGGCCAGGAAAAAAATCAACATTTCTACCTCTTTCTACAGGGGTTCGGCGTCAACCTGACCTTAAGATTCCAGCACCTTCAAGCACTCCTGATCTTCAAGCTTTTGACAGGGTTTTTTATTCTCGTCTTGTTGATTTAGTTAGACAGCGTTTTCCTGAGATATCTCCCGAGAAATTCCATCAACACCTCCGTCCTGCGATCGATTTTTTTCATTCTATTTGCCAAATGTCTCCGTCGCATACTCTTTTTGGTAAACAACTTTCTCAAGTTAATCCTGATGTTCGTGCTCAAATTGATCGTCTGGCCTCTTCTTTTGCAAACTATGTTGTTGAAGTAGAAAGAGAAATGCTCTTTCTTGAAGATAAGGTTTCCTATTTTCCCGAATACCAAAAACATTTTCCTGAAGATTCTTTTCAGAGAATCCGTAGTGCCGCATATTTGGCTTTTATTTGTCATTATGGTCAGGAACGAAAGAGCGAAATTGGCCCTGATGGTCAGCCTTTGCCGTATGTTACTCATCCTATTCGAGCTGCGTTTAATGTTCAGATGCGTCAGCTTGGACTAATGTCTGAAGAGACCCTTTCTGCGACACTGCTTCACGATGTTTTTGAAGATATTGATAAATCTTTTCCCGTTGTTGCTTCAAAAGTTAATCCTCGTTTATTGAAGCAGCGTCTTGAGCAGTTTATTAATATGCACGTTCAGCCGCCTAGCTCTTCGGATCGATCAGTGGTGAAGGTTACGCGTTTGATGGAAATGGTTGATAAGAAAAGTGCTGAGCAGATTTTTTTACGATCACCTGCAAATCGTACGGAAGTTCTCATGGCTCTTTTGTACCATCTTGCCTCACTGACTCCCGATGAATTCCAACAATACGTTCCGCATGTTCTTGCTATTAAATTGTCAGATCGTGCTGACAATGGGTCGACTATTCAGGGCCTTAACTCTCAGCGTTATGCGGCTATATGGCTTGAGACGTGCTTTGTGTATCTTTGGCTTGCTGAATCGCTTGATATGCAAAGTTGCGCAGAATGGCTTCGCGATCTTCTTCAGCATGTTCAGCTTGATGATCGTAAAAAAATGGAAACTGCGCGTGCTCAATCTGAGGACCTTCATGATATTCCCACTAAATTTTGTGATCGCATGTATGAAGAGATAGAAAAGAGAGGATTTGATCGTAAAGAACTTTTTATCGATTTTCGCCCAAGAGGTATTCGTGGAATCGATATTGAAACTGAGCGTGATAGTTTGCTTGTAAGTAACGATCCTCGGCATCATGGTATTGCATTTAATTATTTTATAAATCTTGTTCCTGTTTGCAATGATCCGAGTAGAATTTTGGACTTAGGAATGGCCATTGAATCAATTATTCAAGAGCTTTTCCCTGTTAATGTTGATGGGATTTTTGATGAGCAAAAAACGACATTTGGTAGGCAGTATAGGTATCGTTCCGATCTTCCTGGAGGTGTCGTTTCTCTTGATGACTTATCTCAAGACCAAGATAAATTTGGTTATGCTGTGACCCGTATTTTTACTGATCGTTCTGAGTTTATTCAATCATTTGGTAAACTTCATGGTGCCCAACTTTTGAATGACAGAGATTCAAGAAAAAAATTAGTACGTCTTCAGCATACGTTATCGTCGTATGTTGAGGGTCCTATTCGGACAATCTTTCAGATCGATGAGGCATCAGACGTAAACCAGTCGCTTGATTTTGGGCAACGCCGTGTTCGTAGAAAAATTAAAAGGACACTTCAGGCTGAAGACACAGTACCTGTTCGGTCAATGATTCCAGAAGAGCGGGCTGTGCTTTTGCCGTCGGTTTATGCATCGTTTTATTGTTTTTTTGCGAGCCATAAACAGCAAGTGTCTCTTGTTAATAACGCTAGTTCTTCTGGAAAATATATGTCCGCCTATCTTCCTGCAAACGCTCCCGTTATAGCATCTCTTCTTGGTATGGATATTACAGCTCTTCTTTCTCGTCCATTGTATGCTGAGGTGGAGAGAAGCCTTGTTGGTCATGATGCATCCTCAGCACGAAATGATAAGGATTTATGGGATAAGGATGATTTTGGCGGGATTATCCATCCAGAAGATTTTGCTTATACGCCTTTTGCTGATGACTCTTCGGCTGGAGTATTACGCTATCAGGTTGATCGAGGAGTGGCAGATATTCGTCCTGCCATGTTTCTTCTTGCTCGATTACAGGAGCTTGTTCATGAAGGACTTAATAGTGTTGTTCAGCGTAGTGGTATTACAGGAGAGGTTCCGAGATCCGTTGCTCAAATCGGTATGGATTATGATCAGTGAAGTGGCAAGATAGCTCTTGCCTAAAGGCGAAACTCCATTTAAGATACGCTGGCAGTAAACACAAATAGGCCGCTTCATATACACATGCGCTCGTAGCTCAGGGGATAGAGCATCAGCTTGCGGAGCTGGTG
>JBAYUX010000054.1:0-6678 GCA_041674865.1 Candidatus Altimarinota bacterium | reverse complement strand
TGTATCGAAGTGCTCGTCGACAAGGGTCAGATGCGATGGGACGATATCCGAACATGGGAGGCGATGAACCGAATTCCGGGTCTCAGAAATGAAAACAGAATTCCTATTCCGCAGAATCGTGATCCGTATACGCCAATTGGTATCGACGAAAAAACAGGAAAGAGAATGTATGGCATGGACGCCTTTGGAAAGGCGATCGATAGTCTCTGGGGTGATGCGCTTTATCAGGGCTGGGCAAACAAAAATTCAGGATCGTATGACTCAGGCATGGATGGCTTTAACAAGTCAGCTGCTGAGCTCGAGAGTGATCCGTTCAGTTTGGGTAAGGTTTCTGGTCGTCTCAAGCAAATGCTCAAAAATCAGAGCGAAGGTGGCTGGGTTAATCCGCAGGAATACGAAGGATATGTCAGATTTATTATTAAAAATGGAAAAGCAACCGTTGAAGATAAAGTTTTCTACATCGTTACCGGAATTGCCTCACGTATTATGACACTCGAGAGACTTGGTGCGATCGCAAATGATATGTGTAATAACCTACCATTCCTTGATTACTTTGGTGATTCGAGCTCGAAAAAAATGTTCCAAAGCAAAGATGGTCCTTACAGCATTAATGAAATTTCAGAAATGGCGAAGTTCTTCACAAAAGATCCTGGTGTACCAGAAAAAGGAAAGTACAGTCCGGGTCCTCGTGTCAAAGAGTTTCTTTGGAAATATGCGCTTACGCATCAAAAAACTCAGATTCGTACGAACAAGGCGATGCGAAATGCTGATGCCAATATCGACCACGATGATGCGCACTTTATCGTACCGCTACTTGATGAAGAGTGGGCAGGTCTTGCCTGCGGTAACTCTGCTGGTTCGAAGAAGTACTTCACAACCGCAGGATATCTCAATGGATACCCAGGGTTCAGTGAGTGGCTCAAAACACTTTCATCATCGGATAATCCTGAAGCACCAGAAAAGATTGCTCAATCAATCAAGGCGTTTGTTCGATACGATGGACTTCTCTCGAAGCGTCACATGAAAGATCGTACAGATCTCTATCGAATGTCCCCAGACCATATGAGAAAGCCATCAGTCGTTGATGGTCAGCCGGTTATTTATCACCAGGTTCAGCTCCAAGACTTGGTTCGAAGAATCGGAAAAGAGTTCGGAATCGAAACGACAACAAATTTACTTTTCCAGGAGACACCAAACTACGATACCGATAAGGCGCAGGGCGAAAAGCAAAAGTCGATTGATAATGCTTTCAAAAACTACGGACGAGTCCTCGAAGAGGCCATCGCAAGAGATCCTCATGTAACAGAGAAGCTCATGAATATTGTTCGAGAGACAGGTCTCATGGGTTACGATTATGAAGTCGATGAAAAAAAGCGTGCAGCCGCCAAAGAGCGCGCTGACCAGATGAAAAAAGCTGAGTCAGAGGCAGCAGGAAAGTAAAGATCTGAATTCGTCAGAATCTGAAACCGACTAGTTCGCAAGCGCTGCCTTACCAGCGGAGATTTCAGCAATCTCGCGAGTAATAGAAGCCTGACGAACCTGATTCATGTGAAGCGTGAGCTCACTCATAACTTCATTCGCATTGTCGGTAGCTGATCGCATCGCAACCATTCGAGCAGAGTGCTCAGAAGCGGTTGTTTCAAGAACAGACTGGAAGACCTGCATTTGTGTAAGTTGCGGAAGAAGTGCCTCAAGAATCGTATCAGCAGAAGGTTCAAAGAGATATTCTGCTCCATCTTGCTCAATACCAAACGTCATGTGTCTAAAGAGATTGAGATCTCGTTCCATATCGATGAGTGTTTCCTTTGAAAAAGGAAGGAGCTGAAATGCCGTAGGTTTCTGAACAAGAGCCGACTGAAAGTGTTGGTAGAGAAGAATAACTCGATCATAACGTTTATCGAGGTAGGCATCAGTCGCAATCTTTCCAATTGGAAGAACTGACTGAAGTGTTGGCTTGTTTGTAAGTCCGGTAAATGCCGCAATCACATTTCGTCCAGAGCGAGACAAGAAGTCCTGTACACGCTTGCCAGAAGCAATGTAGTCAACTTCAACACCAGGGAACTCTTGTTTAATTTCACGCTCATTCTCGATAACTTTCTTCATGAGAAGCGCATTGAAACTTCCACAAAGTCCACGGTCTGACGAGAAGGCAACCACGAGAACTCGCTTCGTCTCACGTACCTCAAGAAGAGGGTGTGCCTCTGGATGAGTTTTGTCAGCGAGGTGTGTCAAAACTAAAAGAGCCGTTGCAGCGTAACTTCGCATGCCGAGAGCATGATTCATCGCGCGCTTCATTTTCGCAGCAGAGACGAGCTCCATAGCTCGTGTGATCTGCTTCGTGGCCTTGGTTGATTTAATTTTTCGGCGAATTTCTCGAATGCTTCCTGCCATGATATGAGTGTTTTAAAGTGTCGTATTACGCTTTAGCCAAGAACTCTGCCTTGTATCCAGCGATAATTTCCTTGAGCTTAGCCTCGTTTTCAGGAGTGATTTCTGGTTTAGCAGCGAACTGATCCATGAAGACCTTCTGTGCGCTTCCCAAATGAGCGAAGAATCCTTTCATGAATGATTTGATCTGGTCAGTACCGAGGTCATTTAAGTGGCCGTTAATAGCTGCGTAAATGATCGTGATCTGTTGTTCAACTGGAGTTGGCTCGTACTGGTCTTGTTTCAAAACCTCAGTCAAACGTGCACCAAGATCGAGTTGTCTCTTAGTTGTTGCATCAAGATCAGAACCGAACTGCGCGAACGCAGCAAGTTCACGATACTGAGCGAGCTCCAACCTCAACTTACCAGCAACTTTCTTCATGCCCTTTACCTGAGCTGCAGATCCCACACGAGAAACGGAGAGACCAACGTTGATCGCTGGACGTACGCCCTTGTAGAAGAGATCGGACTCGAGATAAATCTGACCGTCTGTAATTGAAATAACGTTTGTAGGAATATATGCGGATACATCACCGGCCTGTGTCTCAATAATTGGGAGCGCAGTCAAAGATCCACCACCATTGTCCTCATTCAAACAAACAGCTCGTTCGAGAAGACGTGAGTGGAGATAGAAAATATCACCAGGGTAGGCTTCACGACCAGGTGGACGCTTCAAGAGAAGTGACATCTGTCGGTATGCCCATGCATGCTTCGAGAGGTCGTCGTAAACAGCCAAGACATCTTTGCCCTGATCAACGAAGTACTCACCAATAGCACAACCAGCGTATGGAGCGATGAATTGGAACGGAGCTGGATCGGCAGCACCAGCGACGACAACGATCGTGTTGTCCATAACGCCATGCTTCTCAAACTCAGCGACAATCTTCGCAATCTTCGACTCCTTCTGGCCAATGGCAACGTAAATTGAAATAACACCCTTTCCTTTTTGATTTAAAATCGCATCGATAGCGATCGCAGTCTTACCAGTCTGACGATCACCAATAATAAGCTCACGCTGACCACGACCAACCGGAATCATTCCGTCGATCGCACGAATACCAGTCTGGAGCGGAACACCGACAGACTTTCGGGCCATAACACCCGGAGCAATCTTTTCAACTGGATACATCTTCTTTGTAGCGATAGGGCCTTTGCCATCGAGTGGCTGTCCGAGAGCGTTTACAACACGTCCCAACATCGCCTCACCAACAGGAACAGAAAGAATCTGACCTGTAGATTTCACAATATCACCTTCACGAACCGCCTTCTGATCACCAAGAATAACACAACCTACGGTGTCTTCTTCGAGATTGAGAGCCCAACCATATACACCGTTTGGAAACTCCAAAACTTCAGATGCTTTGACATCTTTGAGACCGCTCAAGCGGGCAATACCATCACCAACTTCGAGAACGGTTCCAGTGTGTTCAACGGTAGAAGTCGAGCGATATTCTTGTATGTGTCGTTTGAGGGCTTCGAGTACTGAATCTTGCATAGGGTTGCGTTCGTAAGAGAGTAAAAGTGAATTATTAATTATGAGATCTGGAACTGTCGCTCGAGACGCTTGAGGCGTCCAGCAACACTGGCATCGTATGAGTTATCTTCGATCTGAAGAATGATACCGCCCTTAAGCGATGCATCAACCTTCACCTTGAGGTTAATTTTCTTCGCAAGAGCTGTCTCAAGTTTTTCCGCGACAGCCTTTTCTTCGCTATCACTGAGCTCAGCCGGAACAGTAGCAACGACATCAACGAGACCATGTTTTTCGTTCCAGATAACCTGGGCACGTCGCATGATCGCAGGAAAAAGTTTTTCCTGGTGATTTTCTCGGAGCAAGTCCCAGAACGTTTCAGAGAAACGCTCAGCGGCAGCTGGTGCCTTCGAGACAACGTTAACGAGAATTTCGGCGTACTGTTTTGCGGTGAGTTTCATGCAATATTGCGATTAAATAAGCTCAGAGTTGTCGTATTACTTTGTGAATTGAGCAGTAGCATTCGCGATAAGGCGCTTCTGATCTTCAGGCGAGAACTCTCGCTCAATGATCTTTTCAGCAGCACTTACAACGAGTCTTCCAAGTTCTTCAGAAGCTTCTTTGAGCATCTTTTCCTTCTCGCGAGCGAGCTGGAGTTTTGACTGCTCATGAATTTCCTGAGTTGCCTGGCGAGCGCTTTCAACGATGCTGTTTTTAGTTTCTTCAGCAGTCTTAGCGGCCTGTTCAATCATCTCCAATGTGACCTTCTTCGTCTGGGCAATCATGTCCAAACGAGTCTGTTCAATTTCCCTGAGAAGTTCTTCTGATTTCTTGGCGTCGTGAACCGACTTAGCAATCATACCGCGGCGCTGTTCGAGTTTTTCAACAACAGGACCGTAGACAAACTTCCCGAGAACGAGAAGGAGAATGACAAAGTTTACAATTTGCGCAATGAGTATTTTCGCATCGATGCCTAACTTAGCGATGAGTTCCATGATGAGAGCTTAATAACGTGAGTAAAGGCAAGAATTAAACGAACTTGATGATAAGAGCAACAACGAGTGCGTAAATAGCGATAGCTTCAGCAAACGCGATAGCGAGAATCATAGCTGTCTGAACTTTTGCAGCAGCTTCTGGGTTTCGTCCGATAGCGTCAAGACCGTGAGCACCGATTTTACCGATTGAGAAGGCTGGGATTGCTGATCCGACAGCGATTACGATTGCTACAAAGAGATTTTTATCCATACTTTTGGTAAGTTAAGTAAATAAATGGATGACTAAGCGGTGGCATGTTGTGGATCTGAAGAGTGCCCTTCTTCATGGTCATGATCTCCATGACCCGTTGATCCCATCTTAAAGAATACGAGAGTTAATAATGCGAAGACAAGTCCCTGAACAAGTCCGACGAAAAGTTCCAATCCGTAAAATGGCAATGGTGCTATATACGGCACCAAGAAGCCAATAACAGCGAGGAGAACTTCTCCAGCGAAAATGTTTCCGTAAAGACGGAAGGTGAAAGAGATAATTTTAGCAAGTTCAGACACCATCTCAAGGAGGCCAACGAATGTTCCGATTGGATCTTTGAGAGGATTGATAAAGAATTTACCAAGATAGTTTCCAGTACCAAGATTTTTGAAACCAAAAACGGTTGTCATGAAGACAGAGATGGTTGCGATAGCTAAGGTCATATTGACGTCAGAGTAGACCGAGCGAAAAAGTGGAATGAGGATGGTGTGACCATTGTGTTCTTCCCAGAAGCCAATAGATCCAACGCCTGGAAGAAGTCCAAACCAGTTAGATATGACGACGAAGAGAAAGATCGTTGCACAGACGCCAAGAAACTGCTTAGTCTGCTTCTCGTCCTGAGTCACAGTATGGAAGAAGTCATAGATGCCACCAATGAGGGCTTCAACGAGATTTTGTAATCCGGTCGGAACCACATTCTCTTTATAATTTTTGGCAAATCTCCAGGCGACAACACAGAGAAAGAGAACAGAAATCCATGACATAAGAAGTGTATTTCGAACTTCGAAAGACCCAATATGTCCAATTGTTTCAGAGAAGATGGTAGGCGGAGTGAATGTTGAGCCTGATTCAGCTTCTTTTTTGCCTTCACTGACATGTCCGCCAGCAACCTGTTCTGGTGCAGTTGATTCTGTTTCTACTTGTGATGCGATGAGATTATTCATGATTTAGTAAGAATTTATCTTGTCGGTAATGTCTTTGATCTTTCGGTAAGCTCCGACGGAGGTGATGATAAATGAGAGAACAATGCCACTGAGGATGAAGAGAGGTGATGTGCCGAACTTCTTGTCGAGGAATGCTCCTCCGAATCCTAGGACAACGATAGGGAGAGCGATCAGATATCCCAGTTCATAGGCGATATCGAGGGCTAACCACATGGCGGACTTTTGTTTTGTTTGTTTGTTTTCTTTTGTCTCTTGAGTGTCTGGATTGTTCTGAATATCTCGTTTCTCTTTTTCGTCGATCATTTCAAATGCATTTATGAGTTCGAATTGTTGTCGCTACTGATAGAAGTTCCTCTGTGGCTATGATGACGTCTGAGTGCATGGAGACGTGATGTTTCACGTGCAACGAGGGTCATCGCCTGGAGGAATTCTGTCTCACTTGTCTTCTTATTTTCTGCGAGTTTCTTGGCATCTTCGAGGGCTTTTTCAACTTGTTCCATCACGAGTTCTGTAGCACGATCTGCGCTAGCTGAGAGAACCGTGAGACCCATCTTATCAACCTTTACGACACCGTCCATAACAGAAACGAAG
>JBAYUX010000053.1:0-7021 GCA_041674865.1 Candidatus Altimarinota bacterium | reverse complement strand
GTGCAAGCGCTCGCTATCGCTCGCGCCGCATTACATCTGAACCTGATAGATCTTCTTCGCAGAGAGAACGTACAGACGGTTTGTACTCTTGTCGAAACTAATATCACGAATATCTTTTACGCCCTCAAGGACAACCTGCTGAACATAATCAAGACCCTGGGTCTTTGGATTTTTATAGTAAACATAAATCTTGCCCTCAGCGCCATCCAAAACAAATATCTGCGTCATCTCTGCATCAGTATAAATACGTGAAGGACTTGTCATAGCAGAAAACGGCGAACGATCAATGCGAAGTGGCTGCTTAATACCACCGTAGAATCGAGAGATACTGCCATCATTATTAAGGACATAGACATTTGAATCGATGGTAAGAGCAACGCCATTCTTTACATCACCAGCAGTCTTATATCCTTCGGCTGTGGCGAATGAGTCCTTACTCTTCACGTACGGATATCTCCAGACCTGATCTGAAGTAGGATCGAGAATATATATTTTTGCCCCCCAATCGGTAATCTGAATACCCTTTCGGAAAGAACCTTCTTGTGCGGTCATCTGACGAATAGCACCATTGATAAATTCTGAAATCTTACCACTCTTTGAGAAGAAGATAGGTTCATCCTTCTCGTCAAAATATGAACCGGAAATAATTGGATCGTTCGCATCAAACTCAAGAGGTTTTTGAACTTTATTAAGAACAACCTGATACAATTTCTGGGCTTCATAAACAAAAAGCTGATTCTTGAATGAAACCATACCAATAGCACTACTAACACCCTGAGAAGAAAGATCAACCACAACCGGAGGATTTGTAATGTGTTTAATGTTATCAAGAAGATCTCGAGTACTCTGGATCTGAGAAAGAATCTCAAGAGCTTTTGCTCTATAATCAGAAGAGTTAAGAACTTCTTTTGCCTTTGCCTCAGCTGCAACAAGCAAAGTACCAGCTGACTGCTTATTAGTCTGACCTGCACTTTCCGCATCACTAACCAACTGACGAGCCTCTTGAAGTTTGCCATCAAGTGCGAGTAGCTCGGCATTTCGAACCTGTCCATGTCGGACAAACCAGATTCCCCCAATAAGAAGAATAATAATACCAACAAAAGCTATAAGAATTTTATCCTTAGTAACACCCTCCTGACTCGTAACTCGATATTTAAGCTGACTAGCAAAACGAACAACTGGACCAGTTTTTGAGAAAATATCCGACTGACGAGCCTTTTCAAAAAAAGCACCTCCATATTTTTTGGCCTTTTGAAAAAGTGGACCAGCCGATGAGCGGACAGAAGAAGCTACCGAAGAGCCAACTGAAGACGCAGCCGAGCCTACCTGCTGAAACAAAGGACCTTCTTCTTGAGCTTCCTCAGAAAGAGAAACATCCTCAGTAACAAGGGTAGTTCCGATACCAATCAAAGCTATGCGTCCCAAAATTTCTCCAGAAAGGGCATCTCGCAAATCCGAAAGCGTTCGTGTTACTTGGCTTGGAACAACCATTCTGGAAAGATCCGTCTTGGTAATATATCGAAGAAGTCGAGTTGTCGCAAAAAGGACAAAGTCGCCAGGTTCGAGATCTCCATTAGCAATACTCGTGAAAAGATCACCATCGGTGTGATGTGGATCCGAAAGGCCCTCACTGACGATACTCACAAATCGCTTCCTTATTAAGTAGGCCTCACTGTCACCACACTGGCTGACATATAAGGTACCATGTTCCACAGCTCCAACGATCGCGTGAACAATCCCAATATGCTTATTGAGTTTTCCGTGACGGAAATCGTTCAAACGTCGATTAATAGCTTTGAGAGAATTTTCAAATCGAAGGTAGCCCTCAGCCCCATTTTCTTCAAAAAAGGTTGCTTTTAGCTCTTGGAAGATCGCCTCCCCTATAATTTCAGCTTCACCGGGATTGTTTTGAATCTCTAAACAAAGAAAAACCTGAGCAGCTTCACCTTTGTGCTGTTGGACTTCATAGGTATAGTTTTCGAGAAAACTTCCCTCATCTCTTCCAACGAAAAGAAACTCGTATTGAGCTTTAAGGATCATACGGGAAAACTATACACAGGCATCCGCTTCTTTTCAACATAATCGAAGGTTTGGGGTCAAAACAGTCTGTTGACACTTCGAAAAATACACGATAAGCTACCCCCGCAGTAATTCAAGCCATAAAACCATAAGGATATGTTAGCTAAACTCAAAAAGCGAAAACGCGCTCGAACACACGGCTTCTTGAAGCGATCAAAAACAGTTGGAGGACGAAAGGTTCTCGCTGCTCGACGACGTAAAGGACGAAAGAAGCTCACTGTCTAATAACAATGCTTCCAAAACTCAATCGCCTCAGCAAAAAGGATATCTCAAAACTTTTTGCGGAAGGTAAGGGTTTCCGTACATCTCTTGTTTTTATCCGAACACGGCACACCCAAGCTTCCATAGCTCGTTTTTGTATTCTCTTTACGAAGAATGCAAAGTTGAACAATGTGGAGCGTAACCGCATTAGACGGCAAGCATTCACATTGATTGAAAAACAATTGGATCGTTTTGAGAAAGGTACGGACTATGGCATTATGGTATCCCCGACCCTTGCACTAGCTGACACCGAGAAACGTCGTGAAACCCTCCAGAAAGTTATCGAAACATTAACCTCCCAACATGTCTAAAAACATTCTCCGAAATGTCGTCACCTTCCTAGCGATCTTTATTGTTGTAAACTTCATTTTCACAAAGTTCGTCGCCCCTCCAGCAGCAACTCCAGGAGGAGATCCGTTGAAGATCACTACAACCAAGACTGAGTACGGCCAAAACGCTCTCGTAGGAATCACTATCGAGAACAATACTGACGCAAATATTACGATTCCAAACGACTGTCCGGGTGAACCACTCGACGTACTTACCTATACAAACGCTCAGTGGCAGCAAGTTAACGCAAAACCAGAGATTGTATGTGCGGATACTCAGCCGCTCATCGTAAAGGCTCACGACAAACTCGCACTCGACTATGGTAACTGGAACCACGCACTTTTTGGACAGAATGGTCGTTATAAGGTTGCATTCAAAACAACCGATAGTAAAACTATCGAATCTCCGGAGTTTACGATCGTTAATGCAAGCATGTTCCGATGGGTCTGGACTGCCGTTTTTTATCAACCGATCTATAACGTCTTAATATTCCTTACCGCAAAGATTCCAGGTCACGATCTCGGATTGGCAATCATTCTTCTTACTATTTTGATCCGTCTTGTTCTTCTCGCGCCTTCACAGAAGGCGCTCAAGTCCCAGAAAAAAATGCAGGAACTTCAGCCAAAACTTAATGCGCTCAAAGAAAAGCACAAGGGAAATCAGCAGGCAATAAGCGCAGAAACAATGGCTCTCTGGAAAGAGCACAAAGTAAATCCATTTGGAAGTTGCCTCCCTCTCCTTATTCAGTTTCCGGTATTGATCGCGCTTTTCTATGTCGTCCAAACTGGCCTCAATCCAGACAACACCTACCTTCTCTATCCGGGATTTGTAAGTGTTGCCTTTAATGAAATTCACACACTCTTCCTTGGAGTTCTTGAACTTACGAAACGAAATGCCTATGTTCTTCCTTTGATCGTCGGACTCTTGCAATTCGTTCAAATGAAGATGACTATCAAAAAAGCTGACAAGGGTGAAAAGAAGTCAGAAATGGAAATGGCAAACAGTATGATGATCTACGTCATGCCAGTTATGATCGCACTCTTCACGGCATCAACACCAGCTGGTGTTGGCTTGTACTGGGCAACTTCAACACTCTTTGGTATCGGCCAGCAGTGGTACGTTAACAAAGGAAGTGAGAAGAAGGATGACAACTCACCGAAGCAAATTATCACGGTGTAACACGCGAAAAGGATACAACTCTACCTAATTCTTTATTTACATTTTTATGGAACTTGAACGAATGATTCTCCAGACACTGGAAGAATTTATGAAACAACTCGGCGTTGTCATGACAAACGTTGAACTTACAAAAGATGAAGATGGAACATATAGGGTCAACCTCGAAACTGAAGATGCTAAAACGCTCATCGGTCATCACGGAGAAAGCTTGATCGCATTACAGCACATGGTGAAGCTCATGCTCTGGAGAAAGATCGACGAAAGCGGAAAATCAAAACTTGCACAAAACGAAGAGAGTTTTAGCTTCGTCCTCGATGTAGAAAACTACCGAAAACGCCAAGAAGAGAATGTCTTAAAAATGGCTGAACAAAAGGCAGAAATGGTTCGAAAGACTCGAAAAAACCAGACACTTCCACCAATGTCACCATACTTCAGACGCCTCATTCACGTTCATTTCACGAAGCCTGAATACCAGGATCTTGAAACAGTTTCGAGCGGCGAAGGTGACTTCCGACAAGTTACGATTCGCTCAAAAACACTGATCGAAGAGTAAAAGAATAAAGTTGGTGATCTCATAACACCTCTCTATATCATTCCCATAACGAAGACTCTCATGAATCACTCACAAGAAATGTCTCGGTATAAACTCCCAGCTACGGCAGGTCTTATTACAGCTGTGGTAGTAGGATCACTCATGATTGGACCAGTGGTGGCTATTGGGGCAACCGAAGAACAAGGAAAGATAGTAACTTCATTCACAGATATCGAGGTAGGCTCGTCATATCTTGTTCAGGTGAATTTCTTGAGAGAACAGGGAATTATAAAAGGATACGAAGACCACACCTTCCGTCCAAATCAAAAAATTAGTCGCGCAGAAGCAGCGGGAATTATCAAAAAAGCACTCATCGATTATGGGTCTGTAACAACCAAAACAACAGATACCACTACAGATCTAACCTTTACCGACGTCAAAAAAACAAACTGGGCATACGACTCGATCAAAGAGTTAGCTGAAAAAAAGGTCATCAACACGAAAGAAAAAAAGTTCCGTCCAAACGACAACGTGAATCTCGCTGAGGCAGTCAAAATGATTATCGCAACTGAACAAATCAGAGATCCAGCTCTCGCACTTCCAACAGACAAGAAGAGTTCTTTCAAGGATATGACTGGAAAAGAGTGGTTTGCTCCGTATATCGAAGTTGCTAAGACGAAGACACTTTTGAGCTACAGTACGAAAATGAAAATAGCCCCAACGGAAAGTGTAACAAGAGGTGAGTTCGCAGACCTCATCTACCGAGCCATTAAAACTCGAGAGCCTGGACACTACTTCGGACGAGGAACCTTTTATAGTGATAGTTTCCAGGGAAAAGGAACATCGAATGGAGAAAAATATGACATGAACGCTTATACAGCCGCAAATAAAACACTTCCATTTGGAACAAAAATCAAAGTCACCTACCTTCGAAACAACCAGTCGGTAACGGTCAGAATCAATGATCGAGGACCATTCACTCCAAGTCTCGACGTCGACCTAAGTCGCAAAGCATTTACCGATCTCGCAAATCCATCAGAAGGAATTATTCCAATTGAGTATGTCATCATGAAAGACGAAGAAGTGCAGCCAGTAGTACCACAAACATCTGCAGGAACAGCAAAAGCACCTTCAGGAGAAGCGCCAGTTTCAGGAGAAGTTCCGCCAAAAAAGTAATCTACACACATCAAACCTTTCTCGTATGAATGAGGTCATTCTCCCGAAGCGTAACGTAAAAATATTCAGTCGAGAGACGTTCTCTCGAAAAACAAACAAGACGATCACGATGCTCGTCTTGACGCTTGGTGGCATGATTATCATCTTGAGCGCCATATTCGTCTCAATGACGAGCGCAACCTCTCAAAAAGGCTATGAGCTCAGACAACTTCAACTCGAGAATGAACAACTTCAAATTGAGAATGAAAAGCTTCGTAGTGAAGTAACTGACTCGAGGTCTTTCAAAAGCGTAGAAGATGCGGGAAATGTAAAAGACATGACTCCGCCAGAAACAAAAGAGTACGTCACGAGTAAAAAGAATCAGCCAAAAAAATAGTTATTCGAGACGATCCATAGTTACTTTTTTGCTGGACGATATACTGGAACCTTCTTAAAGAGAGCATCAGGGATCGTAACAGCACGAGAAGTTTTATAGTATTTTTTTCGGTACACAGAGTAGGAGATTGACTTACGCTGTCCATTGATAATGACATAATACAGTGCCCTACTCTTGATCTTAACAATCATGTCGTTTTTGAGATCACTCAAGGAAGTTGGTTGAGAATTTTTCGACGTAGTTGCTACGGTTGTTGTCGCAGGAGGAAGATAATATCCACCGCCCCCGCCACCTCCTCCCCCGCCACTACTGACAACTACAGGAGTCGCAACAGTCCAAGTGTAGGTCGTTGGACTATCAGTTGACTGGTAAACATCAAAAACGCTTTTCGCAATAACGTCCATCGTGTGAGATCCGGGACTCAGATCACTCAAAGAAATACTTTGAGCTACAAGTCTATCCGCAGAAAAATCGTCAACCGACGAAGAATCAAGACGATATTTATAACCAGAAACGAACGATCCACCAATAACAAACGTAACATTCACTGAAGATCCATTAGAAGGATTTGAGGTAAAAGTTGCAACAACTGCAGCGGTATGAACCGTAAATGAATCTGTTGAAATAGATGTGGAAGTGTTTTCAAGTGAATCACGGAGCTTCACAAAAATCTGACGATCACCATCGGTCGCATTGCAGCCATTAAGTCCGGACTCAACATCAAAGGTATTGTACGAGACAACAAAATCAATGAAGTCAGTGTATGAGATATCATCGCACGAGAAAGCCATTTTCATGCCTGTATTCCCAACACCAGCATCCTCGGCAGTCAGGGAAATCGTAGGAGTAGAAATATTCATTGGACTCGCAGTAACGAGTGCAATAGTTCCAACTGGAGCGGTTGCATCAACTGACCAAGTAGCAGTCGTGGGAGCTACCTGGACATTTCCTTGAACATCTTTTCCATGAACAGTTAAGGTATGACTTCCATCACTCAATCCAGAAAGAGAGACAAGTGTGGCCACATCAATAAACTCACTGAATGCACCACTATCGACTTTATATTTGTAAGAGACAACATCTGTTCC
>JBAYUX010000052.1:0-7363 GCA_041674865.1 Candidatus Altimarinota bacterium | reverse complement strand
TGAATCATGACTTCAGAATTTGGAAGAGCATATCGCTTTCCAGCAGTTCCACCTGCGAGCATGATCGATCCCATTGATGCAGCAAGCCCAACGCAGACCGTCTGAACATCTGGTCCGATTGATTGCATCGTATCGTAGATGGCGAGGCCAGCCGTTACGTGACCACCAGGACTCTGAATGTACATCGTGATGTCCTTCTTTGGATTTTCCTTTTCAAGGTAGAGGAGCTGCGCGATGATCGTGTTTGCGACATTATCATCAATAGCTGTTCCCAAGAAAATAATTCGCTCCTTCAAAAGAAGTGAATAGATATCATAGACGCGCTCACCAGAGCTTGTTTTTTCAATAACCGTTGGAACGAGAATGTTGCTGATTTTTGGAATCAGGAAAGGATCGAATGCCATGGATTAAAAATGAGGAAATAAATGAGGTTCGAATCGTAGTCGAAGCGAAGTGATTATACCATTGCGAAAAGTATTCGTCCAAGACGAACTATCGTCGCTCCTTCTTCAATAGCAATCTTATAATCATCGCTCATTCCCATAGAGAGATATGGGAATGGCACTCCGTATTTTTTCTCGAGAGCGTTTTGGAAACTTTTCATCTCCTTATATATAGGTCGATTTTTTTCTGGATCATCTACTGCTGGAGGAATGGTCATGAGTCCTTTTATGCAGATTGAACTCTTCTTTATAAGAGAAGGGAATGTTCTATCAATCTCTTCGTATGAGAATCCATCTTCTTTTGTAGGATCGGTCTTTATTTGAAGGAGTACGTTTTGAATCTTGCCCTTCGCACTTGCTGCGGCATCTATTTTCTCCAAAAGTTCGATACTATCGACACTATGTATAAGGTCTATGTCCGACTCCATAAGTTGATTCACCTTATTCTTTTGAAGGTGTCCAATGAAATGGTGGTGGCATATAGAGGGTAAATTTCCATGGATTTTCCGGAATTGCTGGACTGTGCTCCAGCCAAGAGTTACAAATCCATCCTTTATAATAGACTCGATTTCAGCCTGAGTTGCGTACTTTACGGCCGCTAGACAGAGGATTGAATCCGGAATTGAGAGCTTTTTAGGTGTCATTCTGGCCTTATTCTACATTGTTTGAATTTCTTTGAAAATGTCCTTGACTCGGTCGAGGCATTTGAATACAATGCCTCTGCTCTTGAAGCTTATTTAGCTTTATGGGTTGCAAATTTTTCGCGTCCTTTAACATTCAGATGTAGTAGAGAAACTAGAGACACAATTTTAAAACAAAACTCTGGTCCCCATATTTATATGGATCCCGAGTCTAAACTAATTTTTTTGGAGAGTTTGATCCTGGCTCAGGATTAACGCTGGCGGTGTGTCTAATACATGCAAGTCGAACGGCTCGCAAGAGCAGTGGCAAACGGGTGAGTAACACGTTGGTACATGCCCCGAAGTGAGGGATACCCCGTAGAAATACGGGTTAATACCGCATATGATCGCAAGATTAAAGCAGCAATGCGCTTCGGGAATGGCCTGCGTACTATCAGCTAGTTGGTGAGATAATAGCTCACCAAGGCTATGACGGTTAACTGGTCTGAGAGGATGATCAGTCACAGGGAAACTGAGACACGGTTCCCACTCCTACGGGAGGCAGCAGTAAGGAATCTTTCGCAATGGGGGAAACCCTGACGAAGCGACACCGCGTGAACGATGAAGGTCGGAAGATCGTAAAGTTCTTTTCTGAAGGAAAAATTCTGATTGTACTTCAGGAATAAGCACCGGCTAACTCCGTGCCAGCAGCCGCGGTAAGACGGAGGGTGCAAGCGTTATCCGGAATCATTGGGCGTAAAGTGTTCTCAGGTGGTTTTTTAAGTCAAATGTCAAAGCCTGAAGCTTAACTTCAGTCCGGTAATTGATACTGAAAGACTCGAGATCTGGAGGGGCAAGTGGAATTTTGCGTGTAGGGGTAAAATCCGTTGATACGCAAAGGAACACCAAAAGCGAAAGCAGCTTGCTGGCCAGTTTCTGACACTTATGAACGAAAGCGTGGGGAGCGAAAAGGATTAGATACCCTTGTAGTCCACGCCCTAAACTATGATTACTAGGTGTAGGTTCGGCTCGACCTGAATCTGTGCCGTCGCAAACGCATTAAGTAATCCGCCTGGGTAGTACGGTCGCAAGACTAAAACTCAAAGGAATAGACGGGAGCCCACACAAGCGGAGGAGCATCTGGTTTAATTCGATAACAAACGAGGAACCTTACCAGGGCTTGACATCTAGAGAATCTTTCCGAAAGGAGAGAGTGCCGCAAGGAACTCTAAGACAGGTGCTGCATGGTTGTCGTCAGCTCGTGCCTTGAGGTGTACGGTTAAGTCCGTTAACGAGCGCAACCCTCGTCATGTGTTAAATATTCACATGAGACTGCCCCGGCCAACGGGGAGGAAGGTGGGGATGACGTCAAATCAGCATGGCCCTTATGCCCTGGGCAACACAGGTGCTACAATGGTCGACACAATAGGGAGCAAAGGAGTAATCCGAAGCAAATCCTAAAAAATCGATCTAAGTTCGGATTGAGGGCTGCAACTCGCCCTCATGAAGCTGGATTCGCTAGTAAACGCGTATCAGCCATGGCGCGTTGAATATGTTCCTGGGCTTTGTACTCACCGCCCGTCAAGCTATGGAAGGAAGGGGCATCTGAAGTCCGCATTAGCGGCCTAGGGTGAAACTTCTGACTGGAGCTAAGTCGTAACAAGGTATCCGTAGGAGAACCTGCGGATGGAATACCTCTTTTACAGAGGAAATAGTCCATCTCCCTTCGGGGATTTGGATAGGTCGACTTTCTGTCTTCGGACAGAAGGTTGTCTCTAGACTTCTCTACTACATTTTGGATGTTAAAGCGCCGGAAAGGCCGAAAGCCCTTTATGGGCTTTTTCTTTTACCGGCGCAAAGCGCACGTTCGGCCATTAAGCCGAACAGGAAGAGGAATTCCTTTTACACATTTGGTCCGAAACGCGTGGGGATGTAGCTCAATTGGCTAGAGCACCTGCTTTGCAAGCAGGGGGTTGTGGGTTCAAGTCCCGTCATCTCCACCAGATATAATTATTATACGGACGACTCAATGAGGTCCGTTTTTTTTTGTATTCGATACGCCTTTTATCTGATTCTGGCACGTTGACTAATCTTCTTAAATGGTCTACAGTCTCTTTCTGAGTATTATCTTTTGGTGCATATATGCAGCAACAACTTGCAGATTTACTGATTAAGGCGGGATGTAGCGAGGCGGAGACGATAGTCTACGCCGAGCTTTTGAAAACTCCGGTTCGATTTTCCTATGAACTCGTGAGTGCGACCGGATTAAGTAAAAGTGTCGTGTATCGTGCTATCGATGGTTTGCGTGAAAAGAAGATGATTCGTGAAGATGGTGAGCAGATGAGTGCCGCATCTTTAAAAAAATTGGTTGCTGACCTAGAAGCTTCAAGCAGAAAACTTCAGCATCTTTCTACTGGACTTAAGAGGTTGTCGCCATTTTTGAGCATGCCGCAGGAGGGGATAGAGGAGTATCAGCATTTATACGATGCCGATCAGATCGCTGAAGCATATTTAGGCATGGCAGGTCGACGAGACTACTCCGTGAATTTGGATTTCGGTGACTTCGAAGGATTTTTACCGAAGATTGGCGGTCATTATGTAGGAAATCAATTTCGCACTGAACGTCTTAAGCACGCTACCAATAAAGCAATTTGCACCACATTTGGACCGGTTTCTGCGCATTACTGTACCAAAGATGATGAGAGTATTTTTAGAAGTCAGGTGAAGATTTTGGATATCGACTTCAAAGATCGCTTTATGGTTCTTTCTGATACTGGAGATCACGTTCTCTTTGTTTCGACAAAATCTGACGATGATCTGAGTGCTGTTCTTGTGAAATCAAAAATGATTGCTGATATGCAGCGAGAGCAGTTTCATATTTTTTCCCAGAAGGCTGGGAATTTTTAATACCTGATTTAGCTTTATTTTAAGGCTTTTTTGACGTGTCTGAAATTTTTTTGACGCAATCGGTTTTGCGACGGAAGATGTGGCTTCTTTGTATCACTTTTCATATATCTTATTTATGGAACCTCAAATTCATCTTGATCGCGAAAGTACTGATGCTCAATTTCTCGAAAGTATCTCTCCGGTGATCAATGGTCAGTTGTATCGTATTCCTGCTCCAAAACTTTCATCTCAAGAGCGCAAGCGTCGTCGTCTTGGATTTCGAAATGAGAATAATCTTTATAAGAGGAAGAGTTCTTTGAGTGGAGAGTCGATGATTTCTTTTTTTCATGAAGATAGCCCTCTGGTTGTTTATACTCATGATGAGTGGTGGGGAGGTAACTGGGACCCACTTGGTTATGGAGTTGAGTATGATTTTTCTCGAGGATTTTTCGATCAGTTTTATGACTTACAGTTGCGAGTTCCAAGAGCGCCTCTTGTAAATAATAAATCGGAAAATTCACCCTACTGCAACTTCGCTGATGGAAATAAAAATTGTCATCTCATCACTTCAGCGAACTGGAATCAGGACTCGTTTTATTCATTTTGTTTGGTGAGTTGTCGAGACGTTATGGACTGCACCTGGTGTCTTAATTGTGAGCTTGTGTATGAGTGTAGCGATTGTCGTGGATGTTATAATTTGCGCTTTGGACAGCACTGTATGAACTCGAGTGATTCTGCGTTTTTGTATGACTGTGTCGGAACCAAGAACTCGCTTTTTTGTATCGGATTGCGCAATGCCGAGTATCAGATTTTCAACAAACCCGTAACACAAGAAGAATTTCAAAAAACCTATGAGTACTATTTTTCTGGAAGTTATGCCCGCCTTGAAGAGGCGAAAAAGCTTTTCGAAACTTTTTTCATGAGATTTTTTCCGGTGCGAAAAGAATTTCATATTTCTTCTGAAAATGTGACTGGAAATAATATCTGGAATTCGACGAACGTCCATGATGGACAAGATATATATGACTCTCAGGATTGTGCCTATTTGCACGATGGTCTCAATGCAAAGGATTGTCATGATGTTTGTTTTTTTGATGGTTCAGAATTGTGCTACGAGTCGACGAGTTTGATTGGATACGGATATCGATTCACAAACTTTTGCCGTGACTCGAGCAATCTTTTTTATTCTGATAGTTGTTATAACTGCAAGGATTGTTTTGGCTGTGTTGGTCTTCGTAATAAACAATTCTGTATTTTTAATAAGCAGTACACGCAAGACGAATACCATACGCTCATGGCTCGAATTATTCAGGCGATGTCTCAGGCAGGGGAGTGGGGGGAGTTCTTTCCTTTGACGCATGGTTTGTTCGCCTACAATGAAACGTTGGCTCAGGCATATTTCCCGATGGAAAAATCTGATGCACTTCAGCGAGGTTGGAAGTGGAGAGATGCTCAGGAGATGACGTCTGATCTTACCGCTCCTACTATTCCTGATTCCATTCAAGATACTCCGTCTTCATTTTGTGATCAGGTTCTTGTTTGCGAGGAGTCAAAACGTCCCTATAAGATCATTTCTCAAGAGTTTAAGTTCTATCAAAAAATGAATCTTCCTCTTCCCCGACTCGCACCTCAGCAGCGTCAGCGAAATCGGACAGAAAGACGAATTGTCAAAGAGTAGTCTCGAGACTATACTGTCGCCATGAGAAAAATTGCAGCTATGCTCAAGGATATGATCCTTGGCGGTCAAGATGGATTAGTGAATGTACTTGGAGTTATCTTAGGTCTTGCGGCTGCTACGAGTGAGATTCGTATTATTCTTGCGGGTGGACTTGCAGCTGCTTTTGCTGAATCAATTTCGATGGCGGCGGTTGCCTATACTTCAACACTTGCTTACGTTGAATATTATGAGAGCGAAAAAGTTCACGAGTCCGAGCTCATTGAAAAAAATCCTGAAGATGAAGTTCAAGAAATTCGAAATATTTATAGCGCTCGTGGATTTCAAGGAAAACTTCTCGACCAGATCGTAACGAAAATTACTTCTGATAAGAAACGTTGGGTTGAAGTTATGATGCTTGAAGAGCTTCGTCTTTCGCCCGCTACTCGCGAGGGCGCACTGAAATCTTCTCTCGTTGTTGGGGTTGCTGCGATGATCGGATCTCTTATCCCACTTTCTCCATTCTTTTTCTTCTCGATTCGTAATAGCATTATCATTTCTATTATTTTTTCTATGGTCGTTCTCTTTGCTGCTGGTGCCTATAAGGCGAAGATTACCGTAGGATCGTGGTGGAAGAGCGGTCTTCAATTAGCGATTATCGGTATCGTTTCTGCGCTTCTTGGTTATTACATTGGTTACCTGTTTCAATAAAACATATGAGCATTCATCGATTTTTTATTAAAGAGCAGGATTTTGTAGATGATCGATCTTTTATTATTTCGTCAGAGGAAATCACGCATCAGTGGAAAAAAGTTTTGCGTTTTCAGGTGGGAGAAAAAGTTATTCTCTTCAATGGAAATGGAAGTGAGTATGAAGGTGAAATTACAGCGATTGCCTCAAAGGCAATTGAAGGAAAAGTTTCTTCTTCTCGAGTATGCGACAACGAGCTTCGCCCAGGAATTATTCTTGCTCAAAGCATTTTGAAAAATCCTGAAAAATTTGAGTGGGTTTTGCAAAAGGGGACTGAGCTCGGAGTTTCTGAGTTCTATCCGATTATTACGCGACGAACGGAGCGTGAGTCACTTCATAAAATTGATCGTTTACATCGCATCCTCGTCGAGGCAGCTGAGCAGTGTGGACGTGCGACCGTTCCTGTTTTGCATGATGCTATTTCCTTTGAGAAGTTTTTGAAACTTGATCGTGTTGCTAAAAAAGAAATTGAACTTCTCGTGCCGCACTTTGTCATCGATGGAAAAATTTCTGATCTCACTTTAGATCCCGCTAAACCAATCGCCATTTGTATCGGACCAGAAGGGGGTTTTGATGACAAAGAGATTGATACCGCAAAAAAAGCTGGCGCATTCACCGTAACACTTGGTAAACGAGTACTTCGTTCTGAAACCGCAGCGCTCTCAGCCGTTACACTCTTGGCTTCTCGAATTGAATCGTTCTAAGAATACTTTTCAGGTTGCAATTCTCTATCAAAAGCTCTTTACTATTTCTGTTCGAAAATAGGTTTTTCTTTGTGGGGATGTAGCTCAGTTGGCTAGAGCATCGTCATGGCATGACGGGGGTCGTGGGTTCAAGTCCCATCATCTCCACCAGAGTTAAAACTTTCTTGTTGTTACTTTGTGAGTCGCACTTCGCTGAGGTTTTTTGTTGCAACTTGCTTGTCGAATGCATAGGCAACTTGACACCTATCACCCTGAACTCCAACTACAGTTGCCTCATAAAAAGGTCCGCTCATGTATTGCGCGATG
>JBAYUX010000051.1:0-7735 GCA_041674865.1 Candidatus Altimarinota bacterium | reverse complement strand
CCTCGTCCAAAGAGCAATGTTTATCATTCTTGGCCCTCTCTACGGCTGGATCACCAACGCCTACTCCCTCTCATCAGCCATAATCGCCTCAAGCATCGTCCTCGTGGTTTTTGGTGGAATAAGTTTACGGGAAGCACAAAAAAGCGGGGCACTGAGGAGTTAATGCGAACCAGCCCCTTACAATCCCAACGCCTTCTTCACCGCATCAACTCGGTCAGTTTTTTCCCAAGTGAACTCCGGCTCGCTACGACCAAAGTGTCCATAAGCGGCCGTCTTTCTATAAATCGGTCGTCGTAAATCGAGCACCTCAATAATATCTCCAGGCGAAAGAGGAAACACCTCCCTCACAACACTTGCCAACTTTTCATCATCGCACGTGCCATCTGCATCTTTTATCGTCCCCGTTCCAAAGGTATCTACAAGCACTGAAACCGGTTCTGGGTAGCCAATCGCATAGGCAACTTGGACTTCACATCGAGCCGCCACACCAGCTGCCACGAGATTCTTCGCAATATATCGTGCCATGTAGGCACCACTTCGATCGACCTTCGTCGGATCTTTTCCTGAGAAACATCCGCCACCATGACGACCCATGCCACCGTACGTATCGACGATAATTTTTCTTCCGGTAAGTCCGCAATCACCAGGAGGACCACCAATGATAAATCGCCCCGTTGGATTAATATGAAACACGGTTTTCTCATCAATCAGGGTTCCGCAAACAGGTCGAATCACAAACTCCATCATGTCTCGCACAATCTGCTCTTGTTCTATACCCTCGTCATGCTGTGTCGAAAGAACAACCGTATCAACTCGAACCGGCTTTCCATCAACGTACTCAACAGAAACTTGCGCCTTTCCATCTGGTCGTAAATACGGAACCGCTCGAGACTTCCTCACCTCTGCCAACTTTCGAGTGAGTCCATGAGCCAAAACAATCGGCATAGGCATGAGCTCAGGCGTTTCATTCGATGCATATCCAAACATCATCCCCTGATCACCAGCGCCAACCTTACCACTCTTATTTGTTCCCTCGTCCACGCCAAGCGCAATATCAGCACTCTGTTCATTGATCGATGTCAAAACCGCACACGCCTTGTAATCAAAACCATACGAAGCGTTGTCGTAACCAATTTCACGAATCACATTTCGCACGATCGCAGGAATATCAACATACGTCGAGGTTCGGATTTCTCCAGACACCACAACAAGTCCAGTCGTCGCCATACACTCACAGGCAACGCGACCATTTGGATCATCTTTCAAAATAGCATCGAGCACGGAGTCACTGATCTGATCACAGATTTTATCAGGATGCCCTTCGGTAACGGACTCGGAAGTGAAGATGTGACGTGACATATTTTTGGTTCAAATTTCAGACAAAGAGGGGATTTTCCCTAAAGCCAGCCAATTTTACCGATTAGTACCACAAAAGTAAAGTGAGAAACTGTCAAATAGCCCATAAGGCAACGCAATATGATTGATTTCTAAAGCTAAAAAAGGGTAAGATGCCCTGGAACATATACCCTCACTTTTCCTCAAATGGCTAAGAAAATAAAGAATCCTTGGATGATATCCACCTTCGTCCTCGCCGGAATTATCATCGGGACTGGTATTGGACTTGGGGTATCGCAAATAGCAGCTGTAAAAAACCTGCTCAACAAAGGAGGTCAAAATATACAAACGCAACCAGCGGATAAGTACGAGGAACTTGCCAATGGACAGAGAGATATTGAAATCACTCCAGTAAGCAGCAGTGATTATATTCGTGGAGCCAAAAGTCCAAAAGTTACCTTTGTAGAATACTCCGATCCAGAATGTCCATATTGCAAAAAATTTCATTCAGTTCTGAAAGAGATCGTGGAAGCTTTCCCAAACGATGTTCAGTGGGTATATCGAAATTTTCCATTAAAGGATCTTCATCCGAAGGCTTTTCACGAGTCAGTTGCGCTTGAGTGTGCTGGTGAAATTGGTGGAAATGATGGTTTCTGGCAGTATCTCGATCGATTGATGGAGGTAACTCCAGGAAATAACAAGCTCGATCCAAAAGAGCTTGATAAAATAGCTGCATTTGTAAAACTCGATAAGACGAAGTTTAGTACATGTCTTTCTTCAAATAAGTATGATGCAAAGATTGATGGGCAAATTCAGGAGGCTGTGCAAAATGGAGGAGATGCAACGCCGTTCAGTGTCGTCATTGCGCCAGATCAAAAGAAGTATCTTCTCGTTGGACAGGTTGACTTTCAGCCTCTTTCAGAAGCCATAAAGAGGCTTATTAATCCAGAAGCTGCGGCCCCTGTAACACCAACGAAATAACCAGGAATACGGAGATGTTTTTCCAATTAAGTTTTATTGCCGCATTTTTAGGAGGACTCTTAACGATTCTTCCTTCATGCGGCCCTTTTATTTTGCCAGCATTTTTTGCTCTCGCATTCAAAGAGAAGGATAGGCTTGTTCTTATGACACTTGTTCTTTTTGCAGGATTTCTTACAACGTTTATTCCTCTTGGACTCGGCATAACAGCGCTCGTCTATTTTTTCTTCACAAATATCGCCTTTATTCATATTCTTTCTGGAATACTCCTCATTTCTCTCGGACTCATGTCTTTTTTTGGAGTACGACTTCCACTCGCAATTCATTCAAAACTTGTTCCAAAGGGCCACGATATTTTGAGTATTTTTATCTTTGGAATGGTATTCGGAATGGCAACGGGTTCGTGTACCGCGCCATCGTTCGGAGCTGTTTTAACGGTAGTTGTAGCGCAAGGCGTTGGATTTGAGTCGATACTTCTCCTTGGAGCATTCGCTCTTGGAATGATTCTTCCGCTCATGCTTCTCGCAATCTTTTTTGATCGAATTCCTGAAAAGAAAAAGCAGTGGCTTTTCCGAAAGGTTTTTACGCTAAAAGTCTTTGGTAAAAAGAGAAAAATTCCTCTCTCGAACATGTTGGCCGCAATACTTTTTACGCTTATGGGCGTGGTGTTTTTATTCTCAAGTATCCAAAACACGCTACAGCAGTTCTTTAGCTGGATCGGAATAAATGACACGCTCGATAGTTTGTACAATCAAGGCCTGGAGCTGACGAAGAATATTACAGGACTGCAGGAAGCGATATTCTTTATCGTTGTTATTGGCTGCATAATCGCATCTGTTATTTGGACGAAAAAGAGGAAGTAGGGCAAGGAGAATATATGAAAATGAATTTGAATTGCGCCGGGAACTCGGTATCATCAAGACAATAAAATCAAACTTCCATGAAACGAAAGATTCCCTCAACGATGTCGACGCAGCATCCAGATAATGCAAGCGCCGCCTATTGGTGTAATAAGAGTTTTATTTCCACAACTGACGAGATCGAAGAGGCGTACATCGCTTTTAGCGAGCTTGGCTGCGACGAATACATGTGGGACTGGGAAGGGAAATTTGTCGACGAGGCCGTTATCGACAAGCTCTATCGACGGTATGCAGAGTATTTTTCTAAACATCCACTTGGTAAGGACAAGTTCCTAACCTATCGTGTTCCAAACATTTGGGAGGAAAGGGGATACAGGCTTGCACGAGCGTTTATTAATATTATCACCTCTGCTGATCTTGCCTTTGAAATGGGTGGCAAAAATCCACCAATTATCGAGGTGATCCTTCCAATGACAAAGTCTGCCGAGCAGATCATGCACACAGAAAAGACCTTCCGAAAGGTAGCAAAGTTGAAGGAAGAAATTTTTGAAAATGAGGCAACGAAGGGTTTCGATCATATCGATGTCATTCCTCTTATTGAACAAGTCGAAGATCTCACGCGCGCTGACAAGATCATCGAGGACTACCTCAAAATGTATAAAAAAGAATACGGAAAGTATCCAGAATATATGCGTCCATTTATCGCGCGCTCCGATCCGGCGCTCAATGCTGGGCTCGTCCCTGCGGTCCTCGCCTCCAAAGCCGCGATTTCTCACTACTACAAGCTCGCCAAGAAGTACGGCGTCCCAATGTATCCAATCATCGGAACTGGCTCGCTTCCATTCCGCGGCGCGATCAACCCAGAAAACATCGAAGAAGCGATCAATGAGTACGCTGGAATTAGGACCATTACACTTCAATCAGCATTCAAATACGACTACCCTCGCGACTCTGTCGCTCGGGCCATCAAATACATCGACAAAACCCTCCCAAAACTCAAACCGCTCGACCTCTCAGCCAAAGAAATCGACGAGATCGAAAAGATTAACACGGTCTTCACCAAGCCATACAAGGCTTCTATCGAAATTCTCGCTCCGCTCATTAACAAGATGGCAAAGCATATTCCGGCACGCCGCGAACGCATGCTCCATATTGGCTTGTTCGGTTACTCTCGCGGTGTTGGAAAGGTCTCACTTCCACGAGCCATTACCTTCACAGGCGCACTCTACTCACTCGGCGTTCCACCAGAACTCATCGGAACCGGCCGTGCCCTTCGCCAAGCGCAAAAACTCGGATACCTCAAAACCATCAAACGTCTCTACGTAAACCTCGAACGCGATTTGATTCACGCTGGAAAATACCTCAACCGCGAAAACCTCCAGATGCTTACCAAAGAGTATCCTGAATTCAAAAACGTCATCAAAGATATCTCTGAAATCGAGGCCGTCCTCGGCATCAAACTCGGCCCCTTCAAAGACCACCACTTCATCCACCGCAATATCGTCTCTACTATCTTCTACAAGATGCAGATGGGTGCTGATATCTCCGCAGATATTATCGAAGCGGCGAAAGTTAGGAAGAGTATTGGATAAATTTAACTTTTCAACCCCATGCGCACCAAACTCGTAAATCCAAAAACACATCTTCTCCGTTATGGAATTCGTGAGATTGTTGATGTCGCTCAGAAGCTCAAGGAGTTTGATCCGTCGATGACGCTCGTCATGGAAAATATTGGCGATCCGATTATGAAAAGCTGGCTCGTACCAAACTTCCTCAAAGAAGCGATTGTAAACGAGGTAAATAAACCTGGCGACGCAGTCTTTGGATATGCGCACTCTCGTGGCCTCATCGAAACTCGCAAGTGGGTCGTTGATTATGCGAAGAGATTTTCTCCAACATCAGAACTCAACTACGAGAATGTTCTCTTCACGAACGGTCTCGGAGCATCTATCTCTGCCTTCTATCAGATGCTTCCGGCTGGCGCCCGTATTCTTCAGCCAACGCCTTCATATCCAACACACACCTCATTTGAATCGTTCGCTGCGAATGCAGAGCCGGTTCTCTATAAGCTCGATCCAGATAATAGCTGGCAGCCGGATATGGCCGACCTTGAGGCACAAATCATTGCACACCCAGACGTTGCCGCTATTCTCATTATTAATCCAAACAACCCAACTGGCGCAGTTTATTCCAAAGAAACGCTCGAAAAAATGGTCGACCTTGCTGAAAAATACAAACTCTTCATCATTTCCGATGAGGTGTACTTCCGAATGGTCTACAACAACGCCGTCTTCACGCAGATCACCGACATCGCACACAATCGAGTTCCACTCGTCGTTATGCGTGGCCTATCGAAAGATATTCCATGGCCAGGTGGACGATGCGGCTGGATGGAGTTTCACAATGTCGATCTCGATCCGGAGTTCAAATCATTCGTCGATGGCGTAAAACAGCGAATTCTCCTCGAAATTTGCTCTGGAACGCTTCCGCAGAAAATCCTCCCAACATTATACGAACACCCAGAATTTGAAACTTGGAACAAGCAGTACAATGCCGAGCTCGAAAAGAACGCTAATTATATTCATGAAGTCTTGAGTAAGACAAAAGGCCTCAAAGTAAACAAAATCTACGGCGCTTTCTACATGATGCCACTCTTCGAAACAGGAGCTCTTAACGACAAACAGACCCTTCCGATCGCCAATGACGCCGCCCGCGCCTACATCGAATCGGTCGTCAATCAGCCAGGATTCCCACTCGACAAACGTTTCTGCTACTACCTTCTCGCCGCAACCGGCATCTGTGTCGTCCCATCCTCAGGCTTCTTCTCGCCATATCCAGGCTTCCGCCTCACAACCCTCGACCGCGACGAAACCCGCCGCCAGGATACGTATGCGAGACTTTCCAAAGCCGTAGAAGACTATTTGGCTTCAGCTGCATAGCTTTCGGTCGCTCAAAGCTAACTACAGCGATTTTGGACATGCATTGAAATACAATGCATACCTTTGCCTATGTAAACCTACCCACTTTACCCTTGGGTGTATCTTGCAATATATCGGCAATTTTCTGAATCCCTCTTTACAAACGCAACAATATTGCATTAAGATGCAAGTACTATGAAAAAAATATATCTCACTCTCGCCGCCCTCGCTCTCATTGGAATCGCCATGCTCTTCTTTCGAGGAGTGCAGTCGACTCCGTCATCGTCCCCAAAGAAGCTTACGATCGTCTCAACGATCTACCCATTTGCTGATCTGGCAGAGAAGATCGCAAAAGACCGCGCATATGTCGTAACCATCGTCCCAGGCGGAGTAGAGCCCCACGAATACGAGCCAACACCGCAAAGTATTGTTGCTATCAAGAACAGTAACATTTTTATCTATAATGGGTTCTCTTCCATGGAGCCGTGGATAGCGAAGGTGCTTCCACTCATTCCAGAGGTAACGAGTATAAATACAAGTTCCCTTATCTCAACACTTCCTGACAATCCACACTTCTGGCTCGATCCAGAAAATGACAAGAAAATTGCCGACAAAATCAGAGACATTCTTATGCAAAAAGATCCTGTGAACGCCGCATTTTACAGACAAAATACTGATGCACTCAAAATTCAATTCACAAACATTGACCAGATGTATCAGGCGGAGCTCTCAACTTCAAATTGTTCTTTGAGAGACGTAGTGGTTGCTCATGATGCATATGCATATATGGCGAAAAAATATCATATCATAACTCATCCAATTGCTGGACTCTCTCCAGACACCGAGCCTGATGCGCAGACGATTGCGCAACTTATAAATCTCGTGCGACAAAGGAATATTCCATATATACTTTTCGAAGAGCTGGCTACTCCAAAAATTGCCGAGACAATTGCCAAAGAAGCAGACGTAAAAACTCTAATGCTCAGTCCAATCGAAGGTCTTACGGCGGAGGAAATGAACGAAGGACAGGACATGATTAGTATAATGAAAAACAATCTTGCCACGCTCAAATTAGCCATGAAATGTAAGTAAAATATCAGGCCGTAAACTCATTTCAATATGTCAGCAATTACCGTCCGCCATCTCAGCTACTCCTACGGAAATGATCAGGTTATCAAAGACCTCTCATTCGAGGTAAAAAAAGGGGAGTATGTTGGACTCATTGGGCAGAATGGTTCAGGAAAATCGACACTCTTGAAACTTATTCTTGGCTTACTCAAAATAAAAGCTGGAGACAAGAATGGAAGAATAGAGCTTCTTGGAAAACCAATTAACGCGTTCAAAAAATGGGATCAGGTCGGATACGTTCCTCAGCGCTCTGGAATTTTCGACAAAACATTTCCAGCAACGGTTGAAGAAATTGTTGCGATGGGAACGACTGGGAAGAATAAACTTTTTCACGCGCTCAGTGGGGCTGATGAAAAAGATATCACCGAAGCTCTCGAAGTTGTCGACCTCCTGCCCCTCCGAAAACGGCTTCTGAGTGAGCTTTCTGGAGGGCAGCAGCAGCGCGTGCTCATCGCACGCGCCCTCGCAGGAAAACCAGAAATTATCTTTCTCGACGAGCCAGTCGTGGGGGTTGAT
>JBAYUX010000050.1:0-8353 GCA_041674865.1 Candidatus Altimarinota bacterium | reverse complement strand
GGATTCATCGTAGGGCCGAAGCATGAGTGCTCTGTAGAACCTCCACAGGCAAACTCATCCATATTCGTTTTTCCAAGAAAAACGACACCAGCGGCACGCAACTTCTCAACAGCAACCGCGTCATATGGCGGAACAAACCGTTCGAGCATCTTTGAACAGCAGGTCGTTCGAACACCCTTCGTATTAAAAATATCCTTGAGAGCGCATGGAATTCCATCAAGTGTCGAAAGCGGCTTACCTTCAGTGTATCGTTTATCAGCAGCCTCAGCTTGGGCCAAAGCCTCTTCCTCAGTAAATAACACATACGCATTGAGTTCTGGGTTTCGTCGCTTCGCCTCAGCTAAATAGACACGGGTTAACTCAACCGATGTGCACTGCTTTTCCCGAAGCGCTCGGCTCATCTCCTCAACTGATAATTGCAATAAATCCATAATGTATAAAATAGGTACGGGAACAGGGGGCCACACTTCGCGCTACGCGCTCGCGTATATTACTCAATAACTGGCTTCACTCGAATTTGATCAAGTTCAACAGGAAGTTCGCTACAGCCAAGAAGATCTTCGCGACTCACCCAGGCTCCATGAAGAGCATCTGAACGAGATACGTTTGTAAGGCCGGTCACTTGATTTGTCGGAAGAACCGATTCGGTATCCACCTCGCCCAAAATCTCGACGTATTGCAAAATATTCGTCAACTGAGTCGACAAAGTCTTTACCTCTTGGTCGGAAAGGCCAAGGCGAGCCAATTTAGCGATATGTCGTACTTGTTCTGTGGTAAGCTGCATGACCGCATTATACACATTTTTCCTTTGTGGCAAAATATAGGACGTATAACGTCAGAATAGTTGTCTCCGAGCTTCAATCGCGATACAATAACCCTCGTGGAAAACACTCTCAAAAATATTCAGACAGTAGCCTTCTTTTTCTTCTTTACCTTGGGATTGGGATATCTCATGAGTAGCCTTCTAGCACTCAACGATAATTTCCTGCCTACAAGCGAAACGGTTAAGCAGGCACTTTTCCTTCCATGTGTCCTTACAGCAATAGCCTACATGACAAGCAGCATTCTCCAAGGCCTTGCGTCAGACGAAAAAAGCTCTAGAATGCAAACCGCTGTAATCGTAGGACTTAGCATTATAGTAACCGTTATTGTTTTAGGAGTTTATTTTGCCTTTCCGAACATCGTCTAACAAATCTCATACAAAGATGGAACAAGTATCACAAAAAAAAGTAATTATCTTTGGAACATTCGACATTCTTCATGCTGGACATGAAAATATGTTTCATCAAGCTCGAGAGCTTGGAGATCATCTCATCGCCATCATCGGCCGGGACGATACCGTAAAGAAAATTAAGGGAGAGTATCCGTACTACACGGAACGTCAACGAATGAAAAATTTAAAAAATGCAAATCTTGTAGACAAGGTCGTGCTTGGAAATCTCGGTGATAAATATGAAATTATTCGGAAAATTCGACCAGACGTTATTGCGCTTGGATATGACCAGTTCGCCTTTACTCACCAACTCGAAAAATTCCTTATTGATGAAAAAATCAACACTCAAGTTGTTCGAATGAAAGCCTACAAACCAGAAATGTATAAATCATCCATTATCCGCGCGACCATGAAAGAAAGAAGTCATGGGGATTTAGAAAAAACATTAGAAAAAAATAATGAAAATATGGACGTAGCAGTAGATCAAGAGTTTATTTCTGAGATTGCATTCACATCGCACATGTAAATATTTTACGCTCCTTACCTCACTCCTATGGCTACACTCAACCTCAGTGTTCAAACCAGTATCAAAAATCTCTGGAGAAATAAGTACAGCTCCATCGCAACCATCTTGTTGATGGCGATTATTTTGTTTGTACTGAATATCATTCTCGTCGTAAACATTATTGTAAAAAATCAGCTCAACGATCTCGGTCAAAAAATAAATCTCATTGTTTATCTCCAGGATAATATCGATGAAAAAAGAGCACAGGAAATTAACGACTCATTGAAACAGCAAGATGGAGTAAAGGATTCTGTGTATGTTTCGAAACAAACAGCACTACAGGGATTTCTCAAGGATCACCCACAAACGGCTCAGTACTACCAAAAATTCAACCTCGAGAATACACTTCCGCCAAGCATTCAGATCACCGTAAAAAGTCCTGACGACTACGAAAAAGTTCAGAACTTTCTTCGAGCTTCTCCTGACAGCGGACTCATGACGAACATCTTTGAAGAAAAAAATGAAAAGAGTAGGGATATGTCTGTAACTGAAGCGGTAACTAAAAATCTTCAAAAAATAAATGGATTCTCGAAGACACTTCTTTTCTGGGTAGTAACAGCGTTTCTTATAGGAAGTCTTCTCATTATGAACAATGCAGTTCATCTCACGATCTACAATCGACGTATGGAAATTAGTATCATGCGGCTCGTTGGAGCAACTCCACTGTTCATCCGACTCCCCTATCTTCTCGAAGCAATCTGGACAAGCCTTATTGCCATCATTATCAGTTTTATCGGATTCGTTGTTCTTATGAAAACAGCCTTCTTGCCAGAGGTAAGCCTCTTCTCTACGCAATTCTCTATTCCATTTTTTTGGCTTCTATCAGGAGAAATTATCGCAACACTCACGCTCACACTTCTCAGTAGCTATGCCGCAGTTGAAAGACATTTGCGCAAACACATGGTCATCTCATAAATGGAATCACGCTACCATCATGTAACGGGACTAGTACTGAAACATTACGCGCTGGGCGAAAACGATCGCCGAGTATATATTCTGACGCCAGATCTTGGAAAGATCGCAGCAAAAGCTCGTGGGGCAAAAAAGCTCACCTCGCCTTTTACGAGCCGACTTTCTCCACTCAATGTCTGCAACATGCTTCTCTATAAAACACCTGGGAACAGCTGGACTATTACACAGTGTCAAACAGAGATAACATATCGACACCTTCAAGCAAATCTCACGCAATCATCCATCGCGCTTGGAATTGTTGATATCGCCTATCGATGTACAGAAGAAGGACACCCTTCGCAACAAGTATATAACCTCACAATTGAGGCACTTCGAATTCTCGATACGCTTGAGAGTGAGCCAAAATCAGAACTTCTTTTTGCGGGATATCAGTTGCAAATATTCGAAATACTTGGTGTTCTTCCATCGTTTTCGAGCTGCATTCGTTGTCATAAAAAAATCGACATTGAAACACTCGAGGGCTGGCATCCGCTCGAAATCCTCTGTGTAACATGCCTAGGGCAGATGAACCACCTCGCGCGCGACCGATTCGACACGGGCTACCTCAAACTTCTCAACTTCATTAAAAAGCATCCGCTCAGCGAAATACTCACGATCAAGATCAGCGAAACGCAGCAAAAAGAAATTAATCGAATTCTTCAGCTTTTTTGGAATGCACAAACATTTTCGGTTCCGAAATCCCTCGATGTTCTCGCGTCTCTTCGCGCATAACATTGACGACACCAGTAATGCCCTCCAATTTACGAAGAATTTCATCAAGCTGTTCGTAGCCATCAATCTCGAGAAGCAATGAACGAAGAACAAATCTCTCGTCCTGGTGCTTCATGGAGAAATCCAGAATGTTAATATTCATATCGGCAATCACACTCGTAATATCGCGGATGAGTCCAATTCGATTTACACCTTCAATAAGAATACGAACGCTGTATTTTTGTACACTCTGACGATCAGTAACCCACTTTGCATCGAGAATTCTCGCAGGATTAGAGCTCTGGAGGTGATTACACTCAATGCGATGAATTGAGGCATGCTGACGAGTTACGTATCCTACGATACGCTGACCATCTACGGGCAAACAACACTGAGCAATGCGAACAGGAAGTCCTGCCTCTCCTCCAAGAAGAATTCTCTTTTCAATCGGAAGTGAGTTTTCAATAACTTTGAGAGGTGCCGGATTAAGCGGCTGCATAAGATCCTCGTATGAAAAAAGCTTTTTCATCACGGTATTTACGAGAATCGAACCACTACCAACTCCTTCAAGAACCTTTTGACGTTCACCAACAGAAAGAGTTTTTCCGCCATAGCTTTTAAGAATACTCATCTGGTCATCAAGTGCCGGTTTATTCAAACGACGGAGATGTTTATTGAGAAGATCACGACCCTCACGAAGACTCAGCTCACGATTTTGACTCTTAAACCATACTTTAATTTTTTGGCGTGCTGATGCGGTTTTAACAAAACTCAACCACTCAGATCGTGGATTTGGTTTTGGTTTCAAAACAACTTCGATAACATCGCCATTTTTCAAAGACGCATTAAGCGGAACGATCGTTCCATTCACGCGAGCCATAGCGCATCGATGCCCAATATCCGTATGAACACTATAAGCAAAATCGACAGGAGTCGCATTGGCAGGAAGATCCTTCACCTCGCCGGTTGGAGTAAAAACAAAGATACGATCTTGAAAAACATCAATCTTGAAATCCTGAAGATCACTTTCAACTTGTCGTTCTTCGGACTCATCGGCATCATGATTTTTCATCAAACCGCGAAGCCATTCAATTTGCTTCTTGAGACGCTTGTCCTTTGTTTCAGATTCCGTTTCTTTGCTTTCGAGAAGATCGGTCATTTCCTTTTTATCAAACTGTGTCGAGACACCACGAGTGTCTTCGTAGAGCCAGTGAGCGGCAATACCATACTCAGCCTCCCGATGCATCTGCTCGGATCGGATTTGAATCTCAACCGGTTGATTCTTGAGACCAGAGGTAGGGGTGAATATAGCCGTATGAAGACTCTGGTAGCCGTTTGGTTTTGGAACCGCGATGTAATCTTTGAAACGTCCAGGAATGGGAGTCCATTTATTATGAATCATTCCAAGAACAGAATAGAGCGCTTCCGTAGACTCGCGATTATCAACAATAGAAGTCGGAAGAATAACGCGAATTGCAAAAATATCATGAAGATTTGAAATTTCATCCGTGCTCTTTCGTCGCATCTTTCTATAGATACTATAAATACTTTTTGTACGACTCGTAACGCGACAAACGATACCTTTGTGGTGAAGGAATTTAATGGTTTCTTCCTGGAAGAGATCGAGGGCGCTTTTTCGCTCAAGGCCAAATTGCTGAAGTTGATGAGCAATATTTGAATACTGCGTTGGATTCAAGGAAGCAAACGCTAGATCCTCAAGTTGCCATTTAACAGAGTACATACCCAGACGTGAGGCAACTGGTGCGTAAATTTTGAGAGATTCTTCGGAGAGCTGCTTTCGTTCTTCAGAAGAGAGGTCTTCAAGCATGTGCATCTCGTGAAGACGGTCAGCAAGGCGAATAAGCATCACTCGAATATCTTGAGCCATCATAAGAATCACCTGACGCAAAACTTCAGTATCATTCCGGGAGAAATCCGGTCGAAGGGCATGAACCTTGTAAAGAAAACCGAGAAGCCGCTCAACAGACGCACCAAAATGGTGACGAATTTTAGCAGCATGCGGCTCAAGGGGAAGGCGCGCGCCGAAAAGATATCCGGCAACAACAGCGTCTTCATCAGGACCGAGATTGAGAAGATAGTTAAAAACTTGATCGGCGCGCGCCACTCCTTCTGGCTTCACCTCTTGTACAAAATCGCGCACAGCGCGAACCGTCTCGGGTTTAAAAGTTAATCCAAGTAATGATATCTTTCTAGGTATGTCGTCTAGTAAACTCATAGGCTCTATTATGGAGCGATACGCCTATGCATAACAAGCCAAAAAACAGGGCCCAAAGCTAAAAAGCCATTTCAAAAACACCACTTCCCAGCCTAATCACAACTTAATTGTGGATTCCGGTAGCAAAGTCTATCGGCGAGTATGTATTCGTACCGCCAGAAGAGTCTCTTCCGATTGGAGTAGCGATCGTATCCTTCGGTGGAGTTCCTTCGTACTTAATGATATCAAGATCGGAATTTTTAATATCAAATACCTTAACACCTTTCACAAGAGCCTCCTGATTTGCCTTAAGATCCTTGATGCGTGCAGCGAGTTTTGTATTGGCTACCTGATAGTACTTATCAAGTTTTGTAAACGCACCAAGCTGTGCCCGCAACTCAACGTCCTCCTTGCTTACAGTAACAAAATCCTCAAGAGACTTACGCGTTTCTCGAGGCAAGAATGCAGAAAGATTCGCATTAAAATCTTTTTGAATGTTATTCACTCTATCTTTCGAAGGGCTAGTCTGACTCTGTAATGTAAGAACTTCTTTCACAACAAGCCCAGCATTTTCTACAGAGCGAGCTGATAAATTATCAAAGTCTCGAAGTAGACGATCAAGGGCCAATCGTCGATCAACGCTCTGATTCAAAGTGGCATTAATATCAGTATTAAGCGCATTCTGAATCTGTCGAATATTATCAATATAGACCTCAATACGATCATAAGAGTACCCACGATATCCAAACCTATACGCCATAAGAAGACCAGAATCTTGCGGCGGAACGACGATAAACGCAATTGGAAGCGTTCCTCCAAACTTATAAGCAACCTCCATTGAAGATGGATACAAACCCTTTGGAGTTGGATACGTTCCATAGGTATATGCCAATGTCACGTCGGTTCCAGTAACATCCGATGGCTGAAGATGAATGACTGGCTTTTCCTCAGTCTGACGAAGGAATGGAATGTACTGACTGAACTTCGTCCATCCACCTTGCGAAAAGAAAAGGCCAACACCGATAACAATAATAAGAATAACGCTACATCCAATGACACTTCCGGCACGAATGCCAGCAGCGCTAAGAACTCGCTTGAGCGTAGTGCCGAATGACTCCCCTTCTTCAAGATCATCAAATTCAGGAAGATCATCTTCCACTTCTGAAGCCACTTGAGAAGAAATTTTCTCAATTTTTGGAGCAACGGGAGTAACCTCCTGTTTTATCTCATCCTGCTTTGGTTTTTCTTCGTCTGCCATGTGAGAGTTTTAGTATCATAGAATTATACCACAAATTAAGCTAAAAAGCCACTCTGATTTTGGACAAAAGGGGTAGTGTTGGTTTAGTATACCGCAAGCTAAAATAGCCAATTTTACCCTCTTTACCATTTTTCTATGAACACTGTGCTCATCGCACTTGCTGTCAGTCTCCTCGCACTGGTCTATGCAGGATTTCTCGTTATGTGGGTCGTCAAAAAGCCTACGGGCAATGCAGCAATGCAAGCCATCGCTAAATCTATTCAGGAAGGTGCCAAGGCCTACCTCAATCGTCAGAGTATGACTATGGCGTTCTTTGCCATTATCATTTTCGTACTTTTGGCGGTATTTATGCCAAAGGGTCAGTACAACAACGGTCTCTGGACCGGAGTAAGCTTCCTCGCTGGTGCTGTTTTCTCAGGACTCGCAGGATATATTGGTATGAACGTATCAGTTCGTGCAAACGTACGAACAGCTGAAGGTGCACGAAAGGGTCTCAAAGAAGCTCTCAACATCGCCTTCCGTGGTGGTGCCGTTACTGGTCTTGCTGTCGTTGGTCTCGCACTTCTCGGCGTAAGTGGTTTCTACTACTTCTTCACAAGCATTCTTAATATTCCAGCAGGAGATGCTACAAACATTCTCGTTGGATTCGGTTTTGGTGCTTCATTGATCTCTCTCTTCGCTCGTGTTGGTGGAGGTATCTTCACAAAAGCTGCTGACGTAGGAGCAGACCTCGTTGGTAAAGTTGAAAAAAATATTCCCGAGGATGATCCAAGAAATCCGGCCGTTATTGCTGATAACGTTGGTGACAACGTTGGTGATTGTGCAGGTATGGGGGCTGATCTTTTCGAGACATACGCTGTCACATTGATCGCTTCAATGATTCTCGCATCATCAACACTTACGGGAGCCATTGGCGCAAGTGGAATCGTCTTCCCTCTCGCACTTGGATCTGTTGCAGTCATTGCATCAATTATCGGAACATGGTTCGTTCAACTCGGAAAGAAACAAAATATCATGGGTGCCCTTTATAAGGGCATGATCTCAACAGGAGTTATTTCTGCTATTGGATTCTACTTCGTCACGATGAACATGATCGGTGACATCATGATCTTCTACACGACACTCGTCGGTATTGGTATCACGCTCTTCATTAACATTATTACTGAGTACTACACTGCAAAGGAGTATCGCCCAGTAAAGGCTATCGGAAAGGCTTCACAGACTGGTGCAGGTACAAACCTCATCGCAGGTCTCGCAGTTGGTCTCGAATCAACCATTCTCCCAACACTCGTTATCGTTGTTGGCATCTACCTCGCTTACTACTTCGGTGAAAAATCCGCAGCAGTATCAAGTGGTATCTATGGTATCGCTATCGCAGCTGTCGCCATGCTTTCTACAACAGGTATGGTTATTGCTACTGACTCGTACGGTCCAATCACG
>JBAYUX010000049.1:0-9239 GCA_041674865.1 Candidatus Altimarinota bacterium | reverse complement strand
GCACAACAAAATGTTGATACGGGCTTAGGTCTCGAACGTGTTGTCGGAATTCTCCAAGGCAAGTCGAGCATCTACGAAACGGAACTTTTTTCTGGAGCAAAAGCTACTGTCGACCAACAAGTTGCTGAAAATATTACTGAACATGGCGCACCTGAAACTCCGCTTTCTGAAGACCAAAAAACACGATGCTACCGAATTATTCTCGACCACCTTCGTGCGTCTGTCTTTATTCTTGGTGATCAATGGGGCGTTGCTCCTTCGAATACCGATCAAGGTTATATTCTTCGACGACTCATTCGTCGTGCAGTTCGATGCGGTACACAACTTGGTATCGTTGAAAATTTCACAGCGCTTGTTGCTGAGTCGTACATCGATCTCTACAAAGACGTCTACCCAGAACTCCTCGCCAACCGCGACAAAATTCACCGCGAGCTCGATCGTGAAGAAACTCGATTCCGCGAGACACTCGTAAAAGGCGAAAAGGAATTTCAGAAACAGATGGAGCCGTTTATTTCGAACTCTTTCGAAGGCGATCAGGCGATCATGACAACGCTTCAGTGGTTCAATATTATCAAACAAGCGTTCGATGCAGCCGATTCTGATGTCGCTCAAATTTCCGCATTCACTGGCCCAAAAATGAAGGATATCCAGATGCTCATTCGAGGAGTTGGTGCATATGCCGGCGTCGCGCCAGAAGAAAAACCAGCAAAACTTGCGGCACTTTTTTCTCCAGAAGAACTCTCGTCACTCAGAAAATTTGCCGAACGGATTCAATCACACAACTTCCAATTCTCCGGCAAGCGCGCATTCTACTTCTACGAAACATTTGGATTTCCAAAAGAACTTATTGCGGAAATGCTCAAGGAACACGAGCTCTCTATTGAAGACTCATCCTTCGACGAAGCCTTCAAGGCACACCAAGAGCTCTCACGTGCTGGCGCTGAGCAGAAGTTTGCTGGTGGGCTCGCTGATCACTCAGAGGAGTGCACGATGCTTCACACAGCTACGCATCTCTCTCATGAGGCACTTCGTGAAGTTCTCGGAACGCACGTCTTCCAGAAAGGCAGTAACATTACTCGAGAACGAATGCGATTCGACTTCTCTCACAACGAAAAAATGACTCCGGAGCAGATTGCCGAAGTGGAGCGACTCGTAAATGATGCGATCAATCGTGATCTTCCCGTTCACTTCGAAATTCTCGATGTCGAAGAGGCAAAAAAGCGCGGTGCGATCGGCGTTTTCGATGATAAATACGCCTCGCTTGGCAACAAGGTGAAGGTCTACTTCATGGGCGACTTTTCGAAAGAAGTTTGCGGTGGCCCACACGTTGAACACACTGGCGTTCTCAAGTCATTCAAGATCGTCAAAGAAGAGGCGGTGAGCGACGGCATTCGTCGAATCAAGGCGATTGTTGGAGGGTTGCAGAAATAAAAACCTGCAATATCTATAATGTGATTTTTATTGTGCATTAACTGGTGCTCTCGGCAGGAATCGAACCTGCATCTACCCCTTAGGACGGGGTTATTCTATCCGTTGAACTACGAAAGCAAAGTAAACGGGGATGTGTGGAATTTGAGTCTACTTTACGTTAAGTACAACGTATTCTGTTTTGTCCTGAGGAAGAGCTGCCTTGTTGGCAATCGCAAATGTATCTTTTACTTCTGGAGTGACGCCGGTGTTTTTGAGGAATGCCGTGATATCGTCGTAGCACATTGGGACGACCATGCGTGGCTCAATTTCTTCGATAAGTGATTGAGCTTTTTTTGCATCGAGTGTTCCATTGCCTCCAACTGGAATCATGAGAACGTCAACGTCGCCGATTTTTTCGATAAGTTCAGCGGTAATAGGTTTGTCGATTTTTCCGAGGAAACAGACTGAGATATCGTCGATACGGAATTGAAAAACTGTTTTTGGTTCAAATACTCCGTCTGTAACAATCTGCATTCCGATGACTGGAACTTCGCTGACTTCGAACTCTCCAGGAACATCACATGTCCTTGGCTCACCCGCAATAGGTGCGAGTTTGTGGGGTTTTTCGCCTGCAATTTCTGAAATGATAATGACGTCAGCCTTGAGCTTCTCGTTCTTGACGTCTGATGCAAATGGGTTCGTAACAACTGTTCCTTTTTTACCCTTGATTGTGAAACATGATTCTCCGTGCCAAGTAATATCCATAAAGCTGAATTTTAGAGTATATCGGTGGGGTCGATCTTGTGGCCTTGAGCCCCAGGTTTTGCCCGCGGGAATACTAGTCGAATTTTGGGGCGGAGACAAGAGGGACTGTTTGCCATTTTATCTCATACAGATTACGATAACCTTATAAATTTCTAACATTTTCCTAAAAAGAATCTGACACGCCCGCCCTATGATTCCTGAAATAAAAAAATCCGTTGCAGTTAGCTACTTTCCACATAGGCGCCCTGATTCTCACAAGGGGAACAATGGTCGCGTTTTGATTCTTGGTGGAAGTATCGATTATTATGGTGCACCGATTTTATCGGCTCTTGGAGCGCTCAAAAGCGGTGTCGATCTCGTGTATCTGATTGTTCCTGAATGTAATTTTGATGTTACGCGAAGTCTGTATCCAGATTTTATCGTTCGGAAATATAAGGGCGATCACTTCTCGATGTCTGCCATTCCGCACGTCCTCGAATTGACTCAAATATGCGATGCAATCCTGATTGGCCCCGGTATGGGCGATCATCCGGAAACCTCTACTGCGCTTGATGTTCTCATTCCGCAGATCAATATTCCAACTATTCTCGACTCGGTTGCCCTGATGGCCCTGCGACGAATTCAGCAGCTTCCCTTAAATCAAGATGTTATTATTACGCCACATTTGAATGAGTTCGTTCGCCTTACTGATAAGCCATTTTTGGAGCGTGACGCTTCTGTACTTATGGATAAAAAATGGAGGTACTGTCAGAATCTCTCGCTTGATTTACAGATCAATATTTTGCTCAAAGGCCCTCAGGATCTCATCGTTTCGACGAAGGGTGAGGCGATTCTCAATCCGACTGGAAATGCCGGAATGACCGTTGGTGGAAGTGGCGATGTTCTTGCTGGATTTTTGACTTCACTTATTGCGCGAGGTGTTCCGATGTTCGAGGCCGCTGGATGTGCGGCGTATATCTTTGGTGTGTGCGGAGAACGTCTCGCAAAAAAACGTGGCTATACGTTTGCCGCTACCGATTTGGCAGGCGAGTTGCCGTATACGATTGCTGACTTGGTGAAATTTTAGATCGTAGCAGATTCTGCGCTCACCGGGCTCTATATTCAAAAAGACTCTCTGGCAGAAGTTATTCCACGGAGAATAACTTTGTATTCCATCTGGAATATTTTCTGTACAATGAGTTTTGCGAAGACACGACCCCCCTCGTTCGCTCCATTACAATCACTTCTACGATGTTTGAAAAAAATGTCCCTCAAAATTCGAGCAGCGCAAGTCCCGCCATTCCTTACTACCATTTTTCTCTTCTGAATCCGCATTCAGCGCATCTTGCGCATGCGGTTTTTACGCGCGAAGGCGGGCAGAGTAAAGCACCATTCGATTCTCTCAATGTTCGTTATGGTATTGGTGATCCAGATTCGTCTGTTATGAAAAATCGCCAGATGATGCAGGATTTTTTTGAAAGAGAATTTTTGCATAATGACGATCCGGCCAGCACATCAAAAACTCGACTCGTCTCTGCAAATCAAACTCACAGTGATCATGTTTTTTCGATTCATCAAAATGAGCCTCTCGAAAAACAACTTCCGAATATGCGACATGAAGCTGGTGATTATGAAGTCGATGATGTTGATGCCTTCGTTACCGACCGTCGCGATATCTCGCTTTTGATACAAGTTGCGGACTGTCAGGCGATTATTTTATATGAACCAGTGGCTGGCGTTCTCGGTATGGTTCATAATGGCTGGCGTGGTTCGGTGCAAAATATTATTGGAAAAACTATTGCCGTTATGCGCGATGAATTCGGCGCCGACCCTGTAAAAATTATAGCTGGTATTGGCCCATCGATTGGCCCATGTTGCCATTATTTTACCGATCCGAAGAGTGAGCTCCCTGAGGAATTTCATCGATACATTCTTGCGGATGCGAATAACTATCGCGTTGATTTCCTTTCGGCAAGTCGAGATCAGCTCATGCACGCAGGGGTGATTGCGGAAAATATTGAGTTTTCAAATATCTGTACGTACGAAACGACGAGCGAGTTTTATTCATATCGTCATGAAAAACTTACCGGCCGATTTGGAGTGATGGCGGCACTGCGTTAGTCGACGTAGCGTATTAGTCGACGTAGCGGGACTGACTTGCGAACCATTGTTGCATGGAGCGCGCGGCGGCCGATAATCCTCCGCGTTCACGCCAACGCTCTTCGACGCGCGCCATAATTTGGCGGCGCTTTGCAAGCGTCACGTCTAATAATTTGAAAAAATTTACGACGGATTTCCAGAGATATGGTTCGCGGATGGTCATGTAGGCGAGCGAGCCGAGCTCGCGAGCCGCAATCCACAAGAAGTCTCGCCAGAAGTTTCCCCAGAGCTCATTCTTTACCTGCATCAAGCGCTGATTGGTATATGAATAGCCTTTTTGAAATGGTGTTAACTTCGTACGCTCATTCAACATCTGTTCGGCTGTGAATCTTTGAGCCACTCCCGTCCCACGTCCGTGATAGGCGATCGCCTCCGGCGTGTACCAACATTTCCAACCCAACAACGTCAGTCTCCATGATAAGTCGACGTCCTCTTTGTACATGAAAAAATTGCCGTCCAGGAACTCGACTTCAGTCTCAACGACATTCGTACCGTCTGGACCTACCTTCGTCGTTTCTAGGGTCAATTTTGCGTCGTCTAGGGCGGTTCGACGGTAGAGTGGGCAGGCTCCCGAGACTCCAAAAACTTGGTGACCACCGTTTACCTTATCTTCTTCTGTTTCGAATCGTCCGTCATCCACTAAGCCCTGTCCATCATCAATAACTCTTCTGCTGCGATATATCGCTAATCCGACCGTATCAATGAGATTTGTTGGCCCAGGATTCGGTGCATCGAAGTCGTACTTCACCACCTTTCCCGTGAGTGCTGCTATTTTCGCGTCCTGCTGCATGCGAGCAATGGCCTTTTCGAAGTACTCCGGCGTATAAATAATATCCGGATTCGTGATAACTACGTAATCACCTTTACTCATTTTGATCCCCTGATTTGCCGCTCCGGTGTAACCAACATTGTCGGTATTTTTAATTACGATGAGTTTGCGCGACGTATTATCTGCGTCGTCGAGATATTTTTTGTATGTATCTTTTACCCACTCAACTGAGTCGTCGGTTGAGTTATTATCAATGAATATCACCTCGAGCGGTCCTCCATACGTCTGCGCAAAAATCGCATCGAAGCAGGTCTTCAAAAATTTCTTTGAGTTGTAGCCGATGATGATAAGAGAAACCTGTGGTTGCATCGGGATGAATGTTACCATGCTTAGAATTTTGCCTCAATACTCTACTTATTTTTCCCCTTAGTCTTACTCCAGGCCTTCGCAATGGCATCCATTTTCTTTTGAGTTTCTGCATCGACCTCAATAGAAGAAACCTCATCGATACGAACCGACCGAGCACCTATGACAATATTTCCATCTGTATGGTACTCTTAACTCTATTTGAATAATCGTAAAATATAATATATAATGTAGTTACTTTTTGGGATTTTCCCACGGCCCTGTCTTCTCACGAGGACAGGGAAAATTTTTATTTTAGCTATAAAGTTCGAGAAAGCGGGATTTTATGCGCTTAAAATCTGAATCGTCAATCTCCCCTAGCTTGGTTGATAATCTTCGATAATCAACCGTTCTCACTTGGTGTAAGCATGCGAATCCCTGAACTGATGATTGCCTATAGCCCACAAACCATGTTCCGTATTTCACCTTTGTCGTAAGTGGAATAACTAAAAAGAGGGAGCGAGAGAGCTTTTTGAATATCAATACTGGGCGAGAAAAAAGCTTACTTTTGCCATTTATTTCATGTCCAACGTTCTCTCCGATGCTTGTCCACCAAATCTCACCTTTGCGCACGTAAGGTGGCAATATCACCTTTTCATGAAGTGTCCTTTTGATATAAATCCATTCTTGAAATTGCTTCTCCATGAAGGGGTATTAAAAATATATACCTCATCATAGCAGCCCAACCTTACCAAATTCTTTCAAAAATCTTACATTTTTCTAACAAAAAGCGGACTTAATATTTATTGATACTTAAAGAGCCCCGCCTACTGGCGGGGCTCTTTCTATTTTCTATTTCATCTATCGGGCGACCTAATAGCTCTGCGCCCCGAAACAAGTGTCTACTACAATCCCTGAACGTTCACGATAATCTTCGCCGTCTCACCGCGAGTGATGTTATTGAAGGTTCCGAAGAATCCTGTCAACTTACCACTACCATCCTTGTATCCAGAGACGAAGCCTTTCATGACTGCGAAGGTGATGTACTTTGTGTACCAGTCTTCTTTTACATCCTTGAAGAGCTTCATAGATTCAGCATCTTTTACGACGTCTGTATCCACAAACTGTGAAAGAAGAATCAACTTCATGGCCTCAGCACGTGTGATTGGCTGCATAGGCTTGAAGAGTGTTCCGTTGTTGTATCCGTTCGTCCATCCAAGCTTCTTGGCAGTAGCGATTGCCGGAGCATACCACTCGCCCTTCGGAACATCATTAAACGGATTTACGGTTGGTACATCAACGTTCTTGAATTTACAATCAACCACCATCTTCATCAATTCAGCACGTGTGATGCTATTATCTGGCTTGAACATTCCAAGTGGAACGCCTTTCGCGTCCTTGTATCCAGTAATACCGCACTTCGTCCTCAACTTCTCTGCGAAGTCCTTTGACCAGTGAGTCTTTGCGTCCTTGAACTCAAGACTTACCGGCGTGTCGGTTTTTGGAGTATCTGTAGTTGTCGTGGTCGTGGTTGTGGTTGTTGGTGTTGTGATTACCGCTCCACCTCCACCTCCTCCGCCGCCAGAAGATGCTACGCTAATTGTATAAGTACCAGATGTAACCGAAGATGCTGTGCTATTTGCATAGCAGGAGATTGCCTTGATTGTCGCTGTAGACGAAACTGATATTGCACTTGAATAAAGTGTGCCTGTCGGTGTCGTACAGTTAGGCGTGGTTCCGTCAGTCGTGTAGCGAATATTTGATGCGCCCGTTGCTGTTAATGTCACGCTCTGCGTTGAGCTGAAGCTTCCCGCCGCAGGACTCAAGCTTGGCGCAGCAATCACAACTCCGTTTGCCTCGTTACTTCCTACCCCAGTATTAATTGTACCGGTAGTTTCAGAAGCAAGAACAGGGCTTACTGTTGCGGACACTGCAGTCACAAGAGCAATGATTGATGATAAGATTCTGTTTTTCATGTGTCGTTGAAAGAAATTTAAGAATTACAAACCTACTCATCTCATGGTGCTGTCGATTGAACTCCGTAGCTTGTTGAATATGATCCCTGTGGGGCAGCTGAGCTATTGTCCAATAATGGAACCTTTGTCTCAACTGTTACCTGTATCTGTATTCCTGCTGTGTTAGCATCGAGATCCTGTGCTGCGTCGATATCGAGTGCTGTTGCTGAGCTAGCATACTCATTTCCTGAAACCTGAATTGCTGCATCCGCCGAACTGTAAGTTGTTGACTGTGATGAATAATACTTCAATTTACTTGTAACAGGGAGAACACTTGAGCCGTTAACAAAGTCATTAAACTTCATTTTTACATTCGTCTCACTTGTTGGAACTGTGACGTTGAATATCCATCTCCAACCACCGGTTGCGAGTGAATTGCTTGTTGGATATGCGTTGTCGTTTGTTGCAAAAGATTTTACTGAATCAATTCTAGTGACTGCGAGTGTTCCAGCGCCCTGCGGAGCTGGCGTAACCAATGTTGCTGTTGATGTACCCTGTGCTCCAGTACTAACTGTACGATCGGTGTAGGTAAGGTATTTTGTTGTATAGCCAGAATTTACGATTCTTGCAAGTACGCCCGTATTTGCTAACGGTATAGCACAATAATGGATACCAGTTGAACCATCTTCGGTACATGTAATTCCGTACGAGTTACCTGCGGTAACTGTAGAGCTGGCAACTGCTACGCTATCTCCTTCTCGAATTACGGTCACCTTTAGGGCATACTGGACGCTTGCTACCGTTCCTGTATCCTGCACTGCATCGTTCGATCCTCTTGCAGCAAGACTTGTTGTTGCGTAGTTAGACTTTTCTACATAGCCATCATGAGCAATGCGAGCGATTATTGTTCCGTCTGAGTTTGCGAGAATAACTGGGCAGTACCATGTTGCGGTATTGAATGTGCAGGCGTTGAGTGCCGTAGCATCACCAAGCTGTACGGTTGTTGCTGTTGCTGTGAGGTCTGCAGCGAGAGCTTCTGATGCAACACCTGTAATCTTGTAAGCATACTGAACACTTGCAACTGTTCCGTCATCCTGTGCATCAGTAGCTGCGCTTCTTGTAGCAAGACCTGTTGTTGCATAGTCTAATTTTTCTACATAACCGTCTTTAACAATGCGTGCGATGAGTGTCTGGTTTGAGTTTGCAGCGGCAACTGGGCAGTACCATGTTGCGGTATTGAATGTGCAGGCGTTGAGTGCTGTAGCGTCACCGAGTTCTACGGTTGTTGCTGTTGCTGTGAGGTCTGCGGCCAGAACTTCTGAAGTAATGCCCGAGATCGTATAGGTATATTGAACATTTCCAACTGTTCCTGTGTCCTGCGCATCAGTAGCTGCGCTTCTTGTAGCAAGACCTGTTGTTGCGTAGTTAGACTTTTCTACAACACCATCAAGGGCGATATGAGCGATCAATGTTGCGTCTGAGTTTGCGGCGACAACTGGGCAGTACCATGTTGCGGTGTCGAATGTACATGTATTGAGTGCTGTAGCGTCACCGAGCTCTACGGTTGTTGCTGTTGCTGTAATATCTGTACTTGTTGCCTCCATAGCAATACCTGTTATCTTGTAGGTATATTGGACGTTTCCAACTGTTCCTGTGTCTTGCGCGTCAGTACTTGCATTTCTTGCAGCAAGGCCTGATGTTTCGTAGTTAGATTTTTCTACATAACCGTCTTTAGCGACATGCGCAATCAACGTTCCGTCTGAGTTTGCGAGGACGACTGGGCAGTACCATGTTGCGGTGTCGAATGCGCAGGCGTTGAGTGCCGTGTCATCACCGAGCTCTACGGTTGTTGCTGT
>JBAYUX010000048.1:0-9420 GCA_041674865.1 Candidatus Altimarinota bacterium | reverse complement strand
TAGAGGAAAATACTACTCGAGGAGTGACCACTCGGAAGACTAAAATCGTTTTGCTGAATCAGTCGTTCGAGCGGATCGGGTCGATTCCGCTGGGTGAGATTTTTGATGATGAAGGTTATAAGCGCATCAACAACGGTAAAATACGTGAACCAGAGTGCTGCGATTCGCTTTTTATTTTGAAGGAGGATGGCGATGACTATGAATGACATCACGATAATTACTGGGGCGCTTCCAAAGAAAGTAATGCCTTGAAATATCTTTGTAAGCATCGGTGTTCGAAATTTTTCGATGAAGTCGAGCGTAGATTCGTCGAAGCTCATGAGATATGGGTTATCCTCCGATATGGAGGAATGGAGCTACAAAGAGCAGTATATCAAGAACAATGAGGACGGCGCCAGATGCCCATCCGAACCAAAGTACTGGACCCTTGAGGGCATACTTGCCCATGAGTTTTTCATCTTGTGCAAGAAGGAGGAGATAGACCATGAAAATCGGAAGGAGAATACCGTTGGCCACCTGAGATACTCGCATGATCATAAGAAGTGGTGCACCTGGGATGAGGACGACGAGGGCGCCTAAGACAATAAGACCTGTGAAGATAGAATAAAATTGTGGAGCTTCTTCGAAACTGAGATCTATGCCTGTTTCCCAGCCGAGCGCTTCGCAAATCGTGTAGGCTGTTGAGAGAGGAAGAATAGCTGCGGCGAAGAGCGAGGCGTTAAACAAGCCAAAAGCGAAGAGATATCCGGCGTACTGTCCAGCGATTGGAACGAGAGAGAGTCCAATGTCATCGATTGTCGTTACAACTAGTTTGTGTGCAAAAATCGTCGCTGCCGAGGCGACAACGATAAAAAATGCCACAACATCCGTAACGATACTTCCGATCCACGCATCGATTCTACTGTATTTGAGATCTTCTTCGGAGATACCTTTTTCTGCAACCGTTGCGTTGTGATAGAAATACATCCATGGCGTAATCGTCGTACCAATAAGACCAACCATGGTGAATAAGTAGGACGAATCAAACTGCATTGTTGGCACCACAAGACCTGTCATTGCGGCATTCCAGTCAGGCTTTGCCATAATGGCTGAGATGATATAAGCAATATAAAAAAGTACCAGTGTGAGGAAGATCTTCTCAACCCTCTTGTAACTTCCCTTCACGATGAATGCCCAGACGATAACTCCTGAGGCGATCACGGCAATTGTTTCGAGAATAGTGCCCCATGGAATTTTCCCTGCGTTCAGATGCAGATCCACGCTTACGATACGAAAAGACGAGAGAATACCCGCAAACTCACTTACCGTAGTACCAAAGTTTGCTAAAAGAACGAGCACGAGAAGCATTAATGTCAGTCGAATACGAAACTTCTCTCGAATGAGCGCCGCGAGTCCCTGGCGAGTCATAACTCCAAGCTTCGTACTAATATCAAGCGTGTATACGAGAAGAATCGTCACTGGAATAAGTGTCCAGAGAAGACTGTAGCCAAATTGCGCTCCTGCTACCGCATATGTCGCAATTCCACCTGAATCATTATCGGCAGTTGCGGTGATAAGCCCGGGGCCCATGATGGCGAAGAAGAATGCGATTTTTTGCCAACTTTTTTTGAAGAATTCCATGGGGTTTCGGGTCAGGATGGTAGGGTTTTGAATGTAAATCTTATGCGTCCGGAATAAGATGCTGCATAACGTCGTCCACGGTTACAATGCCGAGGAAACGCTGTTTTTCGTCCATTACTGCAACTGAGGAAAGATTATATTTTGTCATCATTTCGGCAATATCCTCAACTTCTGTTTCCACATTTACTGTCTGATCTTCGTCAACGAACTTCATAATATCTTTGAGCTTTTCTTCATCTTTATTTACGAGAAGTCTTCGAAGAGAAACAACTCCTTGTAATATTCCGTCGTCGTCGATGACATATATAAAACTAATCGATCTGTGACTTTCTGACACCTGTTTAATGAGGCCTATAGCCTTTCCAACAGTCCAGTTCGGCTCTACACGAATCACTTCTGTCGTCATCAAACCACCAGCTGTGTCGTCTTCGTATTGGAGAAACTTCTGAACAGCTTTTTTCTTTACATCATCAAGGGCAGACATGAGTTTTTTTGACTCTTTCTTTGGAATGGTTTGAAAATAATCCACGAGCTCATCAACCGGGAGCCTGGAGAGAATAAATCCAGCGCGCTTCGGATCGAGAAGTTTCATCACATAATGACGGAACTCGTCGTCGAGCTCTTCAAAAACCTTTGCTGCGGTATCGGTATCGAGAGATTTCATAATCGACTCGGACTGACGCGGGTTCAAATCCTCAATAATATCGGCGAGGTCTGCCGCGTGTAATTTGATCAACTCTTTCGAAAGCGTATTTAATTTGAGAGAACCACCAACGACCTGCACTTTTTGCCAGTCGATAAACTTTGGCTTAAACATGTTGAAAGGCGGGATTTTATCAACTCCGATTCGTCGGAAAATTCCACGAGTACTGATATCGATTCCAAGAATGTGTGGTTTGTTGTTTACAATTCCAAACTGGAGGTCGTTTACACGAACAACTCGTCTGTCCTCCACGTCGACAATTTGTTTATCAAGAATATCTCGGTAGAGAAAAATGTCGTTTGTTGCCACGTCTCGTGGTTCGATATTTTTGAGAAGTGTCTTCAGAACTACCTCGTCTTTTCCAAGATTTGCGACATATGAAAAAGGAATAACTCGTTGAAGTTTTGTTCCGGCTTCCTTCACGACAATGGCTGTCACTGGCGCATAACCAGCCTCGGTGTTTGTTGCGAGAAGGTCGACAAGCTTCCCAATAGTCTGCTGAGCACTATCAACGACTTCGCTGTTGAGGAATTGTGCGAGAAAGAGCATGCGAGAAAGGAATATGAAATCGGATCGCGAATATTGTATTGCCGATTACTCTATGAAGCAAGGCTGAAAATATCTACGGATATCGATTCAATAGCTTTGAGGCCGTTTTACTTTCCTAACTGGACCGCTGCGTTGTAGCTGGCCATATAATGATTTGTCGACAAACTCGTTGGCTGCGGAGGATTGTAATACGATGTCCCGTAGTTATATGTGGCGTTATGAGCATTATTGTAATTGACAAATCCATTCGCAAATGTTGATGGATAGAAGTATGTTCCGGTAGGCTCGCCGTAGGTGACTTTGTAGTTATAATTGCTGTTGTAGTAACCGCTATTATAGTGATTGTAATACGGAGTAGTAGCTGTGTAGCTTGAGACTTCTTTCGAGGAAGCTTTTGAAGAAGATGACTTTTTAACGACTGTCTTTCTTGCTGATGACGTAGCCTTCTTTTGAACAGCTACTTTTGTTCCTGTTGTCTGTGTCTTGTTTGTCGTAACTTGAACTCCTCCTGTTCCTGGACGCGGATTTTCAATTTGAACAACTGGCGTCGCCGGCTGTGTATCTTTTGCGCCACATGATGTAAGAACGAGAAGACCGACGGATGCGAGAGCGATGAGTATCTTGTTCATGGTGTATAGGATTTTATTGGCTTGGTAAGCTACTATACTAGTCTCTCGGTTTGATTTAAAGGGCAAATCAGACTGGGCTTCAGCTTGGAACCGTGATGATTTTTTAATGCCATGCTATACTTACTCTATGGAATTCAACCAACTAACACCGGAAGAAGAGCGAGTTATTGTGAATAAAGGGACTGAGGCGCCGTTTACGGGCGAGTATGATAATTATTTCGCCAATGGGACGTATATTTGCCGGAGATGCAATGCGCAGCTGTATCGGTCTGTTGATAAGTTCAATGCGGGATGCGGATGGCCAAGTTTTGATGATGAGATTCCGGGCAGCGTAAAACGTATTCCGGATGCAGATGGACGACGAGTGGAAATTCAGTGCGCGAACTGCGGCGGACACTTGGGGCATATTTTTGAAGGCGAACAGCTCACTGAAAAGGATACGAGGCACTGCGTGAACTCGTTGTCGATTAAGTTTATCCCCGAGAAAAAAGAAGGGCAGAAGAAGGCTTCGTGATTTTTTAAATAACTTTTTATGTTGGAAAAAGCGGTGTTTGGTGGTGGATGTTTCTGGTGCTATGAGGCGATCTTTGCTCGGTTGAAGGGTGTTAATTCTTCCGTGAGTGGATATGCCGGTGGCGCTACTGAAAATCCGGACTATGAACGCGTGAGCGGTGGACGAACTGGGCATGCAGAAGTTGTGCAGGTGGAGTTTGATCCGAGTGTTATTTCGTATGAGATTTTGCTCGATATTTTTTTCCATATTCATGATCCGACCCAGGTGGATGGTCAGGGTGCTGATCGAGGAACGCAGTATCGTTCGATTATTCTGTACACGAATGAGGCGCAGCGTGAGGCGGCTACGAAGATGATTGCCGAATTGAATGCGTCAGAGGAGTTTCGTGGGGAACATACCGGAGAGCTGATTGCGACTGCTGTACAGCCACTCGATCAGTTTTACACTGCCGAGGCGTATCATCAAAAATACTACGAATCAAATCCAGATCAGCCATACTGCTCTCTCGTGATTCAGCCGAAGATCGCCAAGTTTTTGGCGAAGTATAAGGCGCTGACGAAGTAGGACTTTTCTTTCCTAGGCAAATCCTGGGAAAAAGTCGGTGATGATATGGGAGCTTGGAACGCCCATTTTTCCGAGAGTGTCTTCGAATGCGTCAATCATCCCGCGTGGGCCTGAGATGTAGAATATGCGCTGCGCATAATCTGGAATCTCTTGAGCGATCATTTCGCCTGTAATCATACCTGTTTTCCCTTTCCAGCTTGCTGGAGTTTTGGTTGTGTCGGTGATGGTGTAGATCGTTTTGAGGTTGAGCGGGGCGACTGCAGCTGCATCAAATACATCCTTGTAGGCGATGTCTTCTGCTGTTCTGTTGGAATACATGAGGACAATGTCGCGCTTTTCTTGTGTGTCGACGAGATACTTGATCATACTGCGGAATGGCGTAATGCCGATGCCGCCGGCGATCATGACCAGCTTTTTATTTGCGTCGTCAGGGAGCGTGAAATCGCCGGCGAGCTGCCCTGCCATAAGCGTATCCCCTTTCTCGAGCGTCACGAGTTCCTGCTTATACGTACTTGGATTTGGATAGTACTTCACCCCCATGCGGATCTCATTTTCTGTTGGCGATGATGCAATGGTGAAATACCGTCTATTTCCACGGGTGTCTGGCTTGGTATGTGCAAGCGTCCATTCCATATACTGACCTGGCTTGAACTTCATCTGATTACTTGGATTGAAGACAAAATCATACGTGTCTTGCGCAATGAGAAGTTTATCTTTCAGCACAAGGAGAAGTTTTTGCTTTGGACTCACTACGTAGGAAAAAATATTCCCCACGAGTAGTGCAAGTTCTGGCGTTGAGTAGACCGATCCCACGTGAATAAATGGCACAAACAAAAATCCTACGATGCCTCCGTATACTATCTGCATGCCTTTCGTTGGAGGTGTTGTGAGTGGCTCGGTGATCATTACGAATGCGAAGAAGAAAAGTGACGTTTCAAATAAGCCCTTCGTTAACATCGAAATTGGATCAATTCCCTTCATCATTCCGATCGTCATCATGGTCATAAGCGATACCACTCCAAATGTGAGAGCCATGTCGCTTCGAATAATTTTTCGTACGACAAGAAGTCCGCCTATGACTACAAAAGGAAGCATGGTTACTGTTCCTACCCACCAACTTGCTGATTGATGAAGCGCTAGAGCCGTTACGGCGACACCAAATGCTGCCGGATTAAAAATGTGCTTTCGACGAAATGCAATAATGTATTTCGATGCCATCGCCAAAACGCTCGCCCATCCCGCAAGTGATAAAAAGCGCATATCATTGAAATTTGTCGGTGGTGTAATGATAAGAACCAAAATAAAAGCCGTGATGTATACCGACTCAACATTAATTTGCGATTCGAATGCATATTCAAATGCCTTATTCGTTAGCCAACAAATGAGTAATGTATATATTCCCGAGAGTAAAAGGAGGGCTGGATGATATGGCAATACCCCAACGATACTCATAACTATTGCTACCATCCATAGTCCAACAAGATAGTACAGAATCAATCTATACATGGTTGTGATGTTGAGATATTTATCGATGAATTTCATCATGGTTTTATATATAAAAATGTAATAATTACAAATTACAAAATAGGCTTCTGTGTATATTTTTCAAATCCATTCGTCATCGTAGCTATGCCATTTTCATCAATACTGTACCCTTCAAAGCCATCGAGCTGTTCGATGAAATGTATTCCTTTTCTTCCCATCGCAAAGGCTGCCGTCGCAAATCTATCTGCTTCATATACGTTTGGACCAATGACTGTAAGACTTGCTACTTCTGTGAGTACTGTATTCTTTTCATGTGGATTGTAAATGTGCTGACCTCGAATATACGTACCCGATGTCGCGATACCGCAATTGTCGAGGTAGACGATTTTTACAATCTCCTTGTCCTGCGAAAATGGGTTCTGTATGCCTACATTCCATACTTCTCCTTGTGAATTTTTTCCTGAAAATTGAATGTCACCTCCTGCCTCAACGTAATAATTTTTCCATCCATGTTCTTTAATAAGATTGGCAGCATTTTGAATTGCCCATCCTTTCACTAATCCTGAAGTTTCAAGTTTTCCTGATGGAGTATGAATGTCGAAGTATCCATTCGTTTCTTTTTTCGTCTGTTCACAGAGCCTTAGAACCTCTTTCATTTTTTCACTGTATTCACTTTCTTGTATCTCGCCCCTATTTATTCTCGATATTTCACTCGTTTCTTTGTAGGTACTAAATTGCGCATCTACCTCTCGAAAATAATCGAATACTATGTTGAAGAGATCCTGGGTTACGCCAGGATCCACAACCTCAATTGTAATGGGCATTCCCATGATGAGCTGTATCTCTTTCATGTTTTTAGAGTTTTGCCTGTGCGAGTGCATCTGCAAGCGAACCTTTGAATCCTTTGCTGGTCTGCGTAGCCCCAGAAACGGCATCAACTTGTGCACTCTGGACCGTTATCGCTTCTGACTTCAAAACCGGAAGAGCCATGTTCGCAATTTCGATCGAGGTGTCTGCGCCGTGTGGAGCCTGAAGCGTTTCGATGGTTGCAAGTTTTCCATTTTTGATTACAGCCCTCATCTGAACGTCACCGTAGATTGTTGTAATAACCTTTCCTGTGTAGGAGCCATCTTTGTACTGGCCTGTTGTTTTTGCCGGTGAGGACGTATTAGGAGGGGTTGACTGCGTCACGCCTGTTGGTGCAGGATCTGCTACTGGTGTTTTCTGTTGTATGCTCTTCGTAACCCTCGCCACTGCATTGCGGCCATCATCATCGTCGTCATCTTCATCTTCGTCATCATCTTTTTCGCCGTCATCTCGATCATCACCCTTTTCAGATCGTAAAACAATAGACTGCTTTGTTGGATTTTCGGGGCTTACCGTATCTGTTTGATTTGTTCGCTGATATATAACGTATGATGCGAAAGTAAAAATTACGAATATTGAGAGAAGCCATTTTTTCATAAAATAGAATGAGATATGTGAAATATTTTCTGTGGTGAGAGTGTAACATTACCCCTTTGTTCATGTATACTGATCATGAATTTACTTATTTTATCCCTCTGCTATATGTTATTTTCTTCAAAAGCTCATGTTGCTTCACTCGGTCTCGTGTCTCTTCTTGTTTTGTCTGGCTGTGGTTCGAATTCACAAAGCCCAGCTACGCCATACCAAAGCCAAAATAATCAGGCCCAACAAACAGCTCAAGCTGATGCAAGTCAAGCGGCTTCGACTGATAAAACTGATGCTTCGAAACCGGTTCCAATGTCGCCAGGCGATAATGGTGGCGGAACTTCCGGATGGTTAACATATACCAATAAACCATTTAATTTTTCTATCGATTATCCTAGTACGTTTGCATTGAAAAAGACTGGTCTTGATGGACTCGTTGCAACTGTTGCGACGATTGAATATCCGGAATCTTATACAAAAGGAACCAACCTCGGTTACGCAAAAGTGAATCTCAAGGCATCTGAAGATGCTGGTACTGGTAAGTGTCTCATCAGCGAAGTTACTGGTAAAAAATTAACTGAAACAATTGTTAACAACGGTACTACTTTTTACAAAGATAGTGAAAAAGATGGAGCTGCTGGCCATGTTGGCGAAACCCTCGCATATCACACCGTTCATAATGGCATCTGCTATATCGTAAACCTCGAAGAGTACTACACTAATATGGGCGTGTACGCTGATGGAAAGGGTGGCTATATGCCAAATGCCCCAAAGGAATTCGAACCTGTAAAAATCTCATCAATCTTTGATCAGATGTTTACAAAGTTTGTGTTTACGAAATAAGGTCTGGATTCTTCAAAAGCTGTGCCGACTGCTCAATGGAAGGCTTCTTGGTACCGAATGCTCGCTGGCGTCGAAGTTCTTCATAACTATTGTCGCCGGCGTGATGTGTTACGACGGTTGTCGACTGAATTCTGAAGTGGTGGATCATGTCAACGAAACCATCGCATACTGGTTTCTTTTTATCGATGAAGAGGTTGGCGTTTGTTGCGGCTTTCTGGACAGATTCCGAGACGGACGATGGGGCGCAGTAGACGAGATGGTGAGGTTTTTCATCTCCCTGATATACTCCATTCTCTTGTGTGAGATTTTTTACGAATCTGTCGTTATCTTCAATGGTCGCTTTCATATTTGGCATGTCGATGGCGAAATCTCCGCCAAGAACCCATTTTAACTGAGTTACCTTCTCCATCGATTCAAAACTGATTGTGAATGGATTTGGCGATGCGGCGGCGGCGAGTACTTTTGGAAGGATATTTTCGATTGAGTCTTTATCGGTAATGCGAAGGACAAGGTTTCCAACGGGACGGGATTCTACCCAGTTCGCCTCGCCTTCGACTTCATGAAGCATCGCGCGAGGTTTGGAGAAGTATTTATCAACCTGATCGAGACAGCTCCAACCGCCTTCGATCGCGGCTCTGATAGTGTTATCTATATTTCGAATTGGTTTTCCATTTTCCATACCTCTATGTGCGAATGGATGATTTTCGAGTCGTGCGAGAATGTTTGCAAGAGGATGCGTCGTCTGCTTGATTGATGGATCGTATTTCGCGTACTGGCCAAGTTTTCGAGTGATGTTTGCGTTGGCAACGACAAACTCGCGACTTCCTGTTGGTGCGCCGTGCATACCGCGATGTGAGTCGCCATATCCATCACCAAACTGCGCTGATGCGAGGGCGCCTGTTGGCTTCTTGTTGATGTAGAGTTGACCTGTCTGCCAGTTTTCGAGACCATAGGCCATAAGTTCACGACTCTCGGTCCAGAGCGCGCCTGTGAGCGTTCCTGGAAGTTGCTTGATCATATCGACCGCGCCCTTTCCATTGAGGTCAGTTGGAATAATCGTT
>JBAYUX010000047.1:0-9480 GCA_041674865.1 Candidatus Altimarinota bacterium | reverse complement strand
TGGGGCGTATACTACGACCTGCGGAATTTCTGCGAGTCGTGATTTTGCGTAGGCTACGAGCTCTTGGTCGTGCGCGAGGACGTTATCGAGACCGAGTTTTTTGAGATAGCGGAGAGCTTCTCGGAATGCGACGACGTCAGCGATGTTTGGTGTGCCCGCCTCGAACTTCCAAGGGAGGTCATTCCATGTTGATTCATATTGATGAACTTCGCGAATCATGTCGCCACCAAAAAGAAACGGAGGCATTTTTTCGAGGATGGCTTGTTTCCCGTAAAGGACGCCGACACCTGTTGGGCCGAGCATTTTGTGGCTTGAGAAAGCGAGGAAATCTGTGTCGAGATCTTGGACGTTGATTGGCATATGTGATGCAGATTGCGCTGCATCGATCAATGTGACAGCGCCATGTGCGTGGGCGATGTCGATAAATTCTTTTACCGGAACGATGGTTCCTGTTGTGTTACTCGCCTGCGTGATTGCGAGAAGTTTGAGTGAACTGTCGGCATTTTCACGAAACCATTCGAGATCGAGTGTGTAGGCTTTTTCTGGATCTTCTGAGAAGGGGATAATTTTGAGAGCGGCACCTGTTTTTTTGGCTAATTGCTGCCAAGGAACGAGGTTGCTGTGATGTTCGAGTGTGGAGACGATGATCGTATCGCCGGCATGAATATTTTCTACGCCCCACGTGTAAGCCACGAGATTAATACTTTCTGTGGTGTTGCGTGTGAAGATAATTTCTTCGAGTTGCTTCGCGTTGATGAACTTCCGAACTTCTTCGCGGGTGCCTTCGTAGGCGAGCGTTGCTTCTTCGGCGAGCGTGTAGACGGCACGGTGAATATTCGCGTTATGATGGGTGTAGTATTTTGTGAGTGCGTCGATAACTGACTTCGGTTTTTGGCTTGTAGAAGCGTTATCGAGATATACAAGTCGATGACCGTCGAACTCGCGGGTGAGAATAGGGAAGTCTTGTTGGATGGTTTTTGGATCGAACATTATATCGTTTAGTTAGAATCGGAGGCGGGAACAGTGCCTCCGCTTTGCTCCGGCATGACATCAACGAGAATAATTCCGTTTTCGATTTTTGCTGGATAGGTTTTGAGAGGGGAGACTGCTGGGAGACTGAGCGTGCGTCCATCTATGATATCGAACATGGCACCGTGAACTGGACACTCGATAATCGATCCTTCGAGGTGGCCTTCTGTGAGGTCTTCGTCGGCGTGAGTGCAGTTCTTTTGCGTGGCATAAATCGTACCATTCACGTTCGCGATCATGAGATTGACGTCGTTGATCGTGAAGGCAGTTTTGTTGCCAGGAGTAAGTTGTTCGATTGAGATGGTTGGACTAAACATAAAGGAAGGGATAATGATTGCGCGTAGTATACGCCTACGTTAGGGATTTTTTAAGGCTTTCTCGAAGGGTGCTTGCCATCTCTTGGTCGGAAATCTGCATCAACATCTCCTCGAAAAATCCTTCGATCATGAGTTCGCGTGCTTGTATTTCCGTGAGTCCACGTGATCTGAGATAGAAGAGTGCCTCCTCGTCAACTTGGCCTACTGATGCGCTGTGTCCGGCTTTTACGTCGTTGGCTTCGATCTCAAGTGCTGGGACGGATTTCGACTTGGCCTGCTTGGAAAGAAGCATCGTGTCGTGAGAGAGTTGACCATCATTTCCGGTCGTATGTTTCTCGATTCGAATGAGTCCGAAATAGTCGGATTTCGCCTCGTCACGGAGAAGTGTTTTGACGTTGGTGTGCGCGCTTGTGGAATTTCCCGAGTGGATGGTTCGTGTTTCGAATTTCACCTGGTCGTGATTTTTTCCTGCAAATAAGCCGTAAATTCGAGCCTTGCTGTTGTCGCCTTTGAGTTCGAATTGGATGATGCTGCTTGGTGATGCGGTTTCTGGTGTTGTAGTTGCGGTTGATGTTGGCGTGTCCTTGAACGACATAACATATTCAATCTCGGCGTTTGGTTCGAGAATGATCGTGTGAGAGCCTGGCTCATTTTGAAAAATGAGTTTTTTGGCGTTGGCTGGGATGGTGATGGTTTGAGTTGTCATAATTTGTTGTTATCCGACACTGCCTTCCATTTCGAGGGCGATCAGACGGTTAAGTTCGAGAGCGTATTCCATTGGGAATTCTTTGATGAGTGGCGCGAGGAATCCATTGACGATCATGTTACTGGCTTCTTGTTCAGAGAGGCCGCGAGACATGAGGTAAAACAACTGCTCTTCGGAAATTTTGGTGACGGTTGCTTCGTGTGCGATGGCGACATTATTTTCGTCGATCTGCATCGTTGGGTAGGTGTCAGTAGAGGATTCGGTGTCGAGAAGAAGAGCGTCGCATGTGACGCGAGAACGGCTTCTTTCTGCGCCTGGAGCGACCTGCAAGAGTCCACGATATGATGTTCGTCCACCTCTGAGTGAGAGAGATTTTGCATTAATAACTGAAGATGTATCTGGTGCGAGGTGAATAATTTTTCCACCGGCGTCTTGATGTTGGCCTTTGTTGGCCATGGCGATCGAGAGAATTTCTCCGCGTGCACCTTTTCCACGTAAATAAATGCTTGGATATTTCATCGTAAGTTTCGAGCCGATGTTGCAGTCGAGCCACATCATGGTTGCGTTTTCGTGAGCAATAGCGCGCTTGGTGACGAGGTTGTAGACGTTGCGTGACCAGTTTTGAACGGTGGTGTATTGAACGCGTGCGTCCTTGTGAACGACGATTTCAACGACCGCTGAGTGTAATGAATTCGTTGTGTAAATTGGTGCCGTGCATCCTTCGGTGTAGTGAACGGATGATCCTTCTTCTGCGATGATGAGAGTTCGTTCGAATTGTCCGGCATTCTCTGCGTTGATACGGAAGTAGGCCTGAAGGGGGAGTTCGACGTGCACGCCTTTTGGAATGTAGACGAACGATCCACCGCTCCATACTGCGGAATTTAGCGCTGCGAGCTTGTTGTCTCGTGGTGGAACAACGGTTGCAAAATATTTTCGTACGAGGTCTGGATATTTCTGAACGGCGGTATCGGTGTCGACGAAAATCACACCTTTTTCTTCGAGATGTTTTTGAAGTGAGTGATAAATTGTTTCGCTTTCGAACTGTGCACCAACACCTGAAAGAAATTTTCTCTCGGCCTCTGGAACACCGAGTTTTTCGAATGTGTTCTTGATCTCATCTGGAACGTCGTCCCAACTCTTCGCCTTGTTTCCACCTGGCTTGATGTAATAGTAAATATCTTCAAAATTGATGTCGTTGAGGTATGAACTTCCCCAAGTCGGCATCGGTTTCTCTCGATAGATTTTGTAGGCTTTAAGCCGAAAATCGAGCATCCATTCTGGTTCTTTTTTGTGCGCAGAAATCATTCGCACGATTTCTTCCGTGAGACCTTTTTCTGATTTGAATTCGTACTTTTCCTCGGTATGAAATCCATATCGATAGTCTGCGAGTTGCTGTGTAATTTCTTTTTGCTGTTTGGTTGCCATGAAAATCTTGGTTGTAATATTGTCTAAAAATTAAGCCGTCACTTCGGTTGATTCGGTAATAAACTTTTCATATCCGCTCGCCTCAACTTCTTCGACGAGGTCCATTTTTCCTGTCTTTATAATTTTTCCTGCTGACATGATATGTACGAAATCTGGCTTAATGTAGTTCAAAATTCGCTGATAGTGCGTGATGAGCAAAACTCCACACTGTGTATCTTTTGCAATCGCCATCGCACCCTTCGCAACAATTTTTAACGCATCAACATCGAGACCAGAGTCGGTCTCATCGAGAATAGAAAACTTTGGTTCGAAGACCGCCATCTGTAAAATTTCTGCACGCTTTTTTTCACCTCCAGAAAATCCTTCGTTCACTGATCGCTCAAGAAAGTCTTCGTGGAATTTCAAAATTTTCATCTTCTCTTTCAATAATTTTACGAACTCTGGAATCTTCACTGGTGGCAAACCTTTGGCTGCCAATAGCGCATTTTTTGCCTGTCGCAAAAAGCTCGCATACTTCACACCAGGAATTTCTTGTGGATACTGGAAACTCAAAAATAGTCCAAGTTGTGCGCGCTGATTTGGTTCCATTTCCGTAATGCTGACTCCATCGAGTTCGATCGTTCCACCTGTAATTGTGTACTTCGGATGACCCATAAGTACGTGACAGAGTGTCGATTTTCCCGATCCGTTCGGACCCATGATGGTATGAATTTCACCAGAATTAATCGTCAATGAAATTCCTTTGAGAATTTCCTTGTCGGCTACCGTAGCGTGTAAATCTTTAATAACGAGCTGTGACATGAAAATGAATGTTAATTGTGTAATTTAATTTGAGAGGGGAACTGGACCTCCACTTCGTTTCGGTGTGGTAATAAAATCTTGGAGCGTGATGCTTGATAATGATTTTTTGAGATCGTTATTGAGTAGTGAAAGTCCGTGATGCGTGGTGAATAATTTTTCATTCAAGCAGGGGAGTTGCGTCTTTGTCTCGAGTCCGTATGAGATTGATACCGGTCCTTCGAGTGTCTCGAAAATTTCCCCAAGCGTAATCTCCTGTGGTTTTTTTGAGAGGAAGTATCCGCCTGTTTTGCCGCGAGAAGCCTCTATGATGCCATTTTTTCGAAGCTCATAGGCGATCTTCTGGAGGAACAAAAACGACATAAATCGGCTTTTGGCAAACTCTTTGAGGGAGATTGTCGCGCCTTCTTGCTGCGCCAACTCAATGAGTAGGAGCAGTCCGTAATCGATTTTTCGTGATAAATGAAACATGGCTATCGTCTTGTTTTATTCTTTTTAAAGCCGAATCCCCTAATCCATACTAAAATAGTATGAATTGGAGTCACACTTTGCCAGATGGGGCATTCAGAGTCAAGATCATTGTTATATTTCTAAAATAGTGTATAATTACACTTTTCGTAATTTTCCAATACAAAGCACATGACTCCACAACCTAATTCACGGGAAGCAGCTAGCGACTCAGATATTCTTCAAACTCCGAAAGTAGCCACTAAGCCTAGAGGTCGTTCAGTGAAGAATGTATTGATGCTTACGAGCGGTTCTGTATCTGATTTACTGAATCAGTCTCAGGCCAAAGGCCACCTTTCTTTAGATTTCTTTCGTCAGCTTAGTATACAGACAGATGCTGTTTTACGTGATATTGCCGTATTACTTGAAACAGCCACTCTTGATCCGATGGATCGACTTATGATTGGACAGGTAACTGATCTTATTAAACATCCTACGAATGTTTTGTCTGATATTGAGGCGGAAACAGTTCGTATAGCAAACGTGTGTGCTGGTTACATGATGCAGGGAGAAGATGTTCCACCTGCGATTGATGCTATAAGTGATTATCTTTTTGCTCTTCAGTGTGTTAACCGAATTAGTTTTGTTGAGGAGGCGATCGAACGCAAAGATTTTTATGATCCTGAAGTGTTCGAGGCATGGAATCGAGCTTTTGAGTGGGCTATTTATTCAGAAAATGATGCGCTTGTTCGCGCAGTAGATGATCTCAAAATTTCTCTCAATAATGCAAAACTAGGAGAGAGGCTTGAAAATTTATAGCATAATATAGTTTGCTCATATAACGTGAGCAGTATGCGGTGGTTGCTATATGATCGAAAAATCTATATCCTACTTGCATGTTAGATATAAAAAAGCTGAACAAGACTTTGCGGCTTGGAATAGAGTTCGAACTTTTTACTTTAGATGAAGATGGTTTTATTATCGACGGAGCTGATCGATTGATTACTCGTGTGCGAAGAGAGTTTCCGAAAATTCAGATAAAACGAGAGTGTGCGAAGAATATGATTGAGATCATAACTTCTCCACATACCGAAGTCCCGGATGTTATGCTTACAGCTCTTGAGGATTTTCAAAATGTTATTATTTCAGCAAAGAAAGAAAAGATAATCTTGTATGCATATGGCACTTATCCTGGGGCTTTTGTGCCTAAAATTCGCCCTGATCAACGTTATATTACTCAGCAAAAAATTTTAGGAAAGCAACGCTTTTTGGCAGCTGGACGATGTATCGGTCTTCATTTTCACTTCTCTCTTCCTTGGGGTGTTTTTAACGATTTGGAAAAAGCTATAAAGCCTCTTATTCAATCGAGAAATATAACGAGTATGCTTAACGTTTATAATCTTTGTATTGCAATGGATCCTGCGTTAACTACCTTTTCACAGTCGTCTCCTTTTTATCAAGGCAAACGACTTGGTAAGGATTCTCGAATAATGATGTACAGAGGTGGAAGTCCATTTGATTCTCCAAATGGTCTTTATGCAAACTTTCCAAACCTTGGCGCTTTACAGCAATACAAGTCTACTAATACTGATATCTTGCACCTTATCGCTGAGCGTTTTAGTCAATGGAAAGAGGTTTTATCTAATGTTGGATGTAACATTTATTCATTTCTTAAATACCGATCTGTCCTTGATAGCGCATGGAATCCAGTGAAAATTAATCCTCATGGCACTATGGAGATTCGTGGAACTGATATGAATCACCCCGATGTTATTATCGCGATTGCCGTACTTGTGAAATTTATTATCAAGGCAATTCAAGAAAAGTATATTCAAGTTGTCTCGTCTGATACTGCTATTGATAAGCCTTTTCGTTTTGATGGTGAGCGAATTTATATACCACCAAATACCCATGTTATTGGCATTTTGCAGCGACTTTCTGCTTATGAGGGGCTAGAAAATGACGAGATACATAAGTATTGCGATGCCCTTCTCCAGCTAGGAAAGAAATTTATTCCTGAAGACAGACTTCCTCTTCTGTTGCCACTCGAAGTTTTTTTGAAGAACCGCAAAACTGCCTCAGATCGAATTATCGCTGAAGCAGCGACTCTTAATGTAGAAGAAGGTTCCATTTCTCCGAAGAAGGCCGCTGAGCTTGCCGTTAAATTATCTCAAGATTTGTATCTTGAAATTGAGGTTACTAAAAAAAGACTTCATTCGCTTTATGGAAAGTAATTTGTAATAATATTGTTATATATGGATCAAAATTTTTTTTATCAATTCTGAATATTCTTAGCCTTTGCATTATTATTGCAGGGGTTAGTCTTTATTTTGTTGATAATTCTTGGTGGATTGGATTTGTCTTGATTCTTCTTTCTATTCTCTGTGTACTTTCTCTTATTCCATTTAAGGTAAGACTTAAATCTATTGGGCCCGATGTTATTTTTGGATTACTCGACAATGGCATATTGGCTGTTATGGCAATCTTTGGTGGTCACTTTGCTGGTGTTGCCGGCCTTATTTTTCGTAGGGTTGAAGGATATTTTATATTGAATTGAGATTGGTAGCACCAAGGAGGATCGAACTCCTATCTCCACCTTGAAAGGGTAGCGTCCTAACCATTAGACGATGGCGCCACATGCGGCTGGGGAAGTATAGGCAGGGGTCTGCAGAAAGTCAACGGACATGCGTTGGCTTTTGTCGATGGGGTTTGGTTGACCCTGAGCTTTAGTTGTGAAATTATAGCTTTGAAATCTCTGTTTTTATGAATAAAAGTTCTTCTCTATCGCGATCTCGACGTTTTCTCAGTTTCCTGGCTGGAAGTGTCCTTTTGGTTGTTTCTGTCGCCGTGACCCCTCAGGCTGGTGCCCAGGAGGTTCCTCTGGCCTTGATTGATGATCAACAGTTTGTTCCTGGAGAGGCCCTTGTGAAGTTCAAAGAGCAGAAGATTGATATCGAGCAGGTGAGTGGTAAGGCCTCGCTCAATGCGTTTGTTTCCAATAAAGATCTTACGAAGGAGGATGTTTTTGCTCCTCAAAATGTGGCGCTGGTTTCTTCTAATACTGGAGAGTCGACAGCGGCACTTATTGATCGATTGGATAACGACTCTCGAGTTGAGTATGTTGAGCCGAACTACGTGAGAAAGGTTTTTGATACACAGAGGTTTCCTGATGATACGTATGTTGGTTTGCAGTGGGCACTTCATAATACAGGGCAGACGGTACCTCTCCCTCCTAGCCCGGATGCTGTTGCTGGTCTTTCTGATGTAGACATGGATCTTCCAGAGGCGTGGAATACGACGACAGGAAGTTCAAATATTATTGTAGCGATTCTTGATACGGGTGCTGATATTACACATCCGGACTTAACGGCTAATCTTTGGGATGGATCGGGTGGATGCGTGGATGACGCTGGTGTTGTTATTGATGGTGGCTGTCCGAATCATGGGTGGGATTATGTGAATAGCGATAATGATCCGACAGATGATCATTATCATGGTACGCACGTCGCTGGCATTGTTGGTGCTCGTGGAAATAATGGAGCGGGTATTTCTGGAGTGAGCTGGAACGTCTCCCTTATGCCAATTAAAGTTGCGAACGCAGCTGGACTTCTAACGTCGGCTGACTGGATTAAGGGGTTGAATTTTGCAAAACGAAATGGCGCGACGATTGTGAATGCGAGCTTTGGAGGTGAGAGTTTTTCTCAGTCCGAAGTAGATGCGCTTACGGCTTTCAATGGGCTTTTTGTGGCCGCCGCCGGTAACGGCGGCGGGGACAACCTCGGTGACGATAACGACTTACTTCCAACGTATCCTTCGAGTTATGATCTTCCAAATGTCCTTGCCATAGCTGCAACAGATTCTTCGGATATTATCACGAGCTTTTCTAACTATGGGGCTACTACTGTAGATGTTGTTGCTCCAGGTAAAAATATTCTCAGTACCTATCCGCAGTATCTTTCCGGAATCAATCCTCCATATGCGTATATCAGCGGTACTTCTATGGCGACACCGTACGTTGCGGGTTTGGCGGCACTTATCTCTGGTTACTATCCAAATTTAACCGTTGCTCAAATCCGTGGAATTATCGAAAGAACGGGGGATAGTATTCCCGCTTTGAGTGGAGTTGTTGCGACTGGAAAGCGTGTTAATGCAGCTAACTCGATTAGCGCATTTGTTCCACAGTTAAGCCTGACAAGCGCTGTCCTTGGTGATGATGGCGTGAGCGGCAGAGGGCTTGTACAGGTGAGTTTTACGGTTACGGATAACGTTGGTGGACTTCCAATAACTCTCAATACTTTTGAATATAGTGTTGATGGCGGACAGACATTCGTGGCTCCTACGAATACCGATGCAACCCAGGCACTCAGCGCTTCTTGGGCCAATAATACCTATGTTACTTCAGTTACAGGAAGTGGTACTCCGACGACATATACCTTTTCTCTCGATCTTAATCATGCTGATCTTGCAGCTCTTACAACACCACTTCAATCGGATGTTAGAATTCGTTTCTTGGCGAACAATGGAGTGGTAAATTCCAGCGTTGCAACTTCTGCAGACTTTACTCCACCGACTTCAGTGTTAACCGGTGCTCCTGTTGATCTCGTATCAGCCACAACCGCATCTATTACTGTTAGCGGAACAGATGTTGTCTCTTACAAATATAAAGTCGATAGTGGTGCATTCAGTGAGTTTATTGATGTGGCCACACTTGTCTCTCTTTCTGGATTGAGTGATGGAAGTCATACCTTAACTGTTCAT
>JBAYUX010000046.1:0-9552 GCA_041674865.1 Candidatus Altimarinota bacterium | reverse complement strand
TAATTTCCATCGAGCTCACAGAAGAGTGGCGTGACATCACAACCAAATCTCTTGAAAAGTTCCGGAGCGAATGCGCCAGTTGTTGCGTTACCTGCATCGATGACGATCTTGAGTGGACGATAGAGTTCGGCGCGTAAAAGAAGATCAGTAATATATTCTTCTAAAATTGGTTTTTCTGATGGAATCTTCGTGTCTGGAATAGCGATATCTACTTCGCCAAAAATATTTTGTGTTGTTGAAATGGCTTGTTTCTCCTTGAGAACATCCTGTGCCATTTTGAGAATAACCTGTAAGTCGTCTCCGCAAATAGAGTGCGCTCCTTTTGCGACAACCTTGATACCGTTGTACTCCTTTGGATTGTGGCTTGCGGTGATGTTCACTCCACCATCGTATGGAAGAGCACATGTTGCCCAGTAAACCATTGGAGAGGTGGAGAGTCCGATGTTGGTAACGGTGCAGCCTGCTTCTGTGAGCCCGATTATGAAGGCACTTTGAAGGGCCGGTCCTGTGATTCTATTGTCCCTTCCAACGACGATTCGTTCGCCGAAGTGCTCTTTCATGTATCGTCCAACTGCGATGCCGATGACGTAACATGAGCCAGGCGTAAGGTCGGAACTTTCGGTGTCATTTTCTTCGCGAATAGCGATACCTCGAATGTCATAGGCTCGGAAGATGTGTGGGTTGATGCGTGTCATAGAGTTTCGGGTAGGGGATTTTTTCCGCCTAATTATACATGGTTTAGTCTTTTTGGCCAAACATCTTTTTGCTCTACTGCTAGCCATTTTGTCCATATTTATTTCGTCATATTTTCGTAAAATCACAACCGATATTTCTTCAGTTTTTGGCTTATTTTTGCTACTATTTTTATGTTAGTTAGCGGCACGCAGTTTTAGATTCTAGTAAAAGGCCCGCAAAAATACTCGCCCATAAGAGCACGCCACTTAGTAGATGCTCGGGCACCTTTATTTTTGTAACCTTTTGTTTTGTATGGCAAACGAACGCAGTGAGTTTTGTCCGCAGCCCGTTCCATCTGGAAATTTCAAGACATGGTCCGACGCGCAACTCTTATCCACCGCAGTGAGATACGGCGAAGAGGCGCGCAACTGGAAGAACAAATTTCTCGGGCTGTTGCCAGAAATTCAGCGACGGAAGTTGTATGAGAAACAGGGCTGTTCATCAATTTTTGTATTTGCGTTTAAAGTTGGCGGAGTGAGCGAAGAGCAGGTTTCACGAGCACTGAATCTCGACAAGAAATTTGAGAATATGCCAGCACTACATCAAACTCTTGTGAGCGGAGAAGTGAGTATGAATAAAATCGCGAGAGTGGCGTCGATCGCAACACCGAGTAATGAAAAGGAGTTGGTAGAAATGGTCAAGACGTTGCCCCTGTCAGCACTCAAAACATTCGTACGAGATGTTCGGGTAAGCGAATCTGTGGTCGACCACAAGCCAGAAAATGAAAATATATTTGAGCAAGAGGCGGTATATCTCGAACAAGATGTGAGGTCTGAACTGCTAGAGCTACAAAACCGAGGCGTCAACATCAATGAAATAATCCGAACCGCTCTCGCAAAAAGAAAACAGGATATTCAAGAAGAAAAAGAAACGATCGCAGAAAACTCCAAAGAAACTGCATCACGCTACATTCCCGCACGTACGAGAAAAATCATCACCCAAGAACACGGCACCAAATGCTCCATCACAACATGCAACAAGCCATCCGAAAACATCCACCACACCCAACGCTTCTCCATCTCCAAAACTCACGATCCTCACTATCTCGCACCACTTTGTAAAAACCATCATGCGCTGGCGCATCTGGTGGATCTTGGATATCAGAAGAAGAAAATGAGGAGATGAATTTAGCGAGTCATCCAGAGATCTATGTATTTTAATGTCGCTTTTGGGACCATGTTTTTCCAGCCGACTGCGGTTTTCTCTCCCTTTTTGATTTTTTTTCGTATCAGTGTTCCGCTGATTTTGAGTGTTTTTTTGAGCGTTACGACACCGTGTCTTCCGTCTTTTTTGAAGAGTTTTTTGACGACAGGTGAACCGGTATATACATTTCTAAATGGCGGAGCAGTGTTTTTTACATGCTCAACCCACTTGGCGTCATCGTGAATGTCGCGTACTGGAATGATGCAATAATGTGAATCTGGAATTTTTGCTTCCTGCAAAGAAGCCTCGATCATCTGATATCTCTCGCTTGCGGTGAATGGATTGTCTTCTGTTCCAAAAACTTCTGACGATCCGATGGCGATAATTATTTTTTTTTCGTGCGCGAGAACTTGTTTCACACCGTCGAGGTGCCCTTTGTGAAATGGCTGAAATCTGCCGATAAAAAGCGCAGGGAGCTCTGGCATTATAGAGAAGTAATTTGCTACAACCGTGTAATTTTAATCATTGGGATTGGACTCGTCTTGTGTCTATTGTCTTCGATTCGACGGAATGTTTTGTTGAGTAAGCTTGGATTCATGCCTTTTCCGAGAAGTGCTTCGAAGCCTTGTTCGTGCTGCCTGAGGATTGGGTCGAGTTCGTTATAACTTGCGCCGAGTTCATCTTCATCAGTTTGACCAGCTGCAAGTTCTGCGGAAGGCTTTTTGTCGATGAGCTCATCTGGTAAACCGATATACCTGGAAACCGCATACACGTCCTCTTTGAAGAGGTCGGCGATAACTTCGATATCTGCGGCGAAGTCACCAAACTTCGTTCCATATCCGAGTAAAATTTCACTTCGATTTGATGTTCCGAGGACGAGCGCGTTGTTCGTATTTGCAAAGTGATAAAGGAGCATCATGCGTACTCGTGGTTTGATGTTCATCTGTGCGAGTGTGTTTCCTTTCCATGGAAGCGTTCCGAAATCCATAGCGAATCGATTGATCTGAATGGTGTGACTTTTGACTCCGAGAAATTCGCAGAGCGTTTTGGCGTGATAGATGTTTTCCTGAGATGTGAGCCCTTTTTCTGGCATAATAAGGCCGGTGACATTTTCTGGACCGAGCGCATCAACGGCAATTTTCAAAGTGAGTGCGGAGTCGATTCCACCTGATACACCGAGAACGGCTTTTGAAAAACCGTGTTTTTTGAAATAGTCCTGAAGACCACTGACGAGCTCTTCGTAAATTTGTGCGAGTTGAGTCTGATCCATGGAGTTGCGTGAGTTATGGGATGTAAAAATGTACGGTGTGGTTCTGGATTGTGGTATTAGTATTGTTTAAGCGCGCGCTTGATATCGATATTCTGGGCTTTTTTCTTGAGATCTTCACGGCGATCGTGCGTTTTTTTACCTCGACAGACGCCAATTAACACTTTTACCAGATTTTTTACCCCATACACTTCCAGGGGAATGATCGTGATGCCTTTTTGTTTCTGCAACTGTTCCAGCTTCAAAAGTTGCTCTTTGTGAAGAAGAAGCTTTCGGACTCGGGCGGGATCTTGAGGGCTGTGGTCGTATTTGTAGTTGGTGACGTGGACATTTCGAAGCCAAGCGGCGTTTTCGGCAATGTCGACATAGCTGCCTTTGAGGTTGAGCTGACCAGCTTTGACGGACTTCACCTCACCTCCAGCGAGCTGAACTCCAGCTTCAAATTTGTCCAAAACTTCGTAGAAGGCGTAGGCCTTTTTGTTTTTTGCGTAAAGGGTAGTCGACATGCGCCCAGTGTAGCGGTTTAAGAACGTCGCGGCAACCATCCTCTAAAGCCGAAAATGCTTTACAAGACGCCAATTTGTGATACAATTACTATATAACATTTCCATGGCAAAACTACGATATCTTCACATCATCGTTCCTCAGGGTACCCCGGAGAATCCAAAAATGGAGGAAAAGTTCCAAGGACTTCTTTTGAATTTGCGTAACACCGTCATGGGAAAGCGCTTTTCTTTTGAGTATTTTGGTCACGGTCAGCACGCGTATTTTTTCATCGTTGTTGAGGAGCAGTTGAAGGAGACGATCGAGTCTCTCATTTATTCAACCTATCCGGATGCTGAAATTCAGGAAACAGAGGATTATGTAAAACAGTTTAATCCGAAGACTCAGGCGCTTGCTGGTGCGGATATTCTCATGCATCACGCCGATGTGTATCCCATCAAGGATTACACGGAATTTGGTGAAGATAGTATGTCACGTTTGTTTTCCGTTATCTCTAAGATTGGTCCGCGTGATCAGGTTTGGGTTCAGATTGTTGTTGAGCCTTTGAATGATACGGCAGGTTTCTTTTTCCGCAGAAACTGGAGACATCGCTTTGCGAACTTGCATCACTTTTTTAGTATCAAGGATCGTTTTCGCGCCGGTGGACGTCATGCTATCAGCGAACTTCGTCATCATAAATCTCATGAAAAGGACGGAGAGAAGCCATTTAAGACAACGATTCGTTGTGCGTATATTTCTGATACACATGAAGATGCCGACCGAAAGATAGAGGCGGTTATCAATAGTTTTTATCAGTTCAATGATAGTGATATCAATGAGTTCCATGCTCACAAAACTCATGATCTCGCTGCGTTTGTACGTTCATACAAGAATCGTTTGCATGGTAATCCTTTTACGATGTCTGCGAAGGAAGTTGCAACAATTTACCACCTTCCAAATGCTGACTACATTCCTCATATCGTTCGTGTACAAGCGAGAAAAGCTGATCCGCCACAGGACTTGCCACGTGCAGGTGAGCCAGATGTGAGCCCATTTGGTGTGACGAATTATCATAATAACTTTGTCCCATTTTGTATTCGACGAGCCGACCGACGACGACATTTGTATGCCGTTGGTAAGTCTGGTTCTGGTAAAAGTAAGCTTCTTGAGCTTTTGATTATTCAGGATATCAAGGATGGAAAAGGTTTTGGCGTGTTGGATCCGCACGGCGATCTTATTGATAATATTATGCGATATATTCCACCGGAACGAGTGGATGATGTTATTTTGTTTGACCCCGCAGATACGGCTTTCCCAATTGCTTTTAACCCACTTGAGTCGATCGATGATGCGTACAAAATGCAGGTGACGATCGGCTTCTTGGATATCTTCAAAAAGGTCTTTGGTGATAACTGGACCTACCGTCTGGAGCACGTGTTGCGCTATACGACACTCGCCTTATTGGACTCGCCGAACACGACGATTCTCTCGATTATGAAGATGCTCACGGACAAGAACTACCGTCAGAAAATCGTTTCTAGGATTCAGGATTCAGTCGTGAAGAACTTCTGGGTTTCTGAATTTGCGGCGTGGTCTGAGAAGTTCGACTCGGAGGCGATTACACCTTTGTTGAATAAAGTTGGTCAGCTTATTGCAACGAACATGGTTCGAAATATGATTGGTCAGCCGAACACGAAATTCAATCTTCGTGATGTGATGGATAAGAAAAAGATTCTTTTGATGAAGGTCTCAAAAGGTCTTCTTGGTGAGGAAAACTCTGGCTTGATTGGTTCGATGGTGATTACGAAATTGTTCCAGGCGGCGATGAGTCGTGCGGATACTCCAGAAGAGCAGCGTGAGGATTTTTACTTTTACGTTGATGAGTTTCAGAACTTTGCGACAGATACATTTTCAGAAATTCTTTCTGAGGCTCGTAAGTATCGTTTGAATTTGACGATCGCTCATCAGTATATGGGTCAGCTGATTCCTGAAGTTCAGAAGACGGTGTTTGGTAACGTCGGTTCGATGGTGAGTTTCCGTGTTGGTGCTGATGATGCCGCGGTGCTTGAGGGTGAGTACACGCCGGTCTTCAAAGTTCGAGATATTATCAACCTCGGCGTTCGAGAATTCTATACCAAGATGTCGGTGAATGGTGAGCTCCGTGAGGCTTTCTCTGGCCGTACGTTGAGTGTTCCTCCTGTTGAAAATGATCAGACGCAACTCATTATTCAGAGGTCACGAGAGAAGTACTGTACTCCAAAAGCTGAAGTCGAAGAGATGATGCTTCGATGGGACGAGAGCGCTTCTGCTCCGCCAAAACCTGAAGAGGTGGCTGCTATTGATGAGGATAAGTTCGAGGAGCCGATTATTTAATGCGGTAATCGAAGTGGCGGGTATCTGGATGCCCTTTCGGAAGTGAATAGGTGTTGATACCTCGTACTCATCTTTGTTATAATCCCTGCCTTAAGCTCTTTTATGGCTAGCATTACTGAAAATCTGGTTGTGACACCTCTTGTTCAAAGTCAAACCCTGGGGGCCAGGTCTGGCTTATCAAATCTTTATGTGAAGGACGAAAGTGCCCAGCCAAATGGTACTTGGAAGGATCGACGATCTCAAATGATTGTTGATCAGACTCGTGATCAGGCGATTGATACTTTAGCTCTTATTACTTCTGGTAATTCTGGTTATTCTTTGGCGCGGGCCGCGAAGGAAAGTGGGAAGAAAGTTGTTGCTATCGTTGATCAGGATTTACCGGAAGTAATTGATCATCACCTTAGAAGAGCTTGTACAGATGTTATCGGGGTCGACCTGTCTCATCAGATTTTTGGTTCAAATGATATTGTTCGTTTTGCTCAACAAGGGCACTCCGATCGTCAAGTTTTGGATGTGACGAATGGATATCATCAAGCCTATGAGGGTGTTATTAATGAGCTTCGTGATCAGTTAGGTGGTGATCAACCAAAATATATCTTCTGTCCGGTTGGTAGTGGAGAAGCTTTTGTTGGTCTCTATCAGGGTTTAAAGCGACTTAGATGGTCAACGAAATTAGTAGGTGCATCTCCTATACAAAGGCCATCGTTTGCCGATAAGCTTCATGCGTTGTGGACTCCGTATCAGGCACATTTTGGCGCCATGATGAATGAGGGTCATCGAATTATACTTTTGGATGAAGGTGAAATTAAGGCTGCTTATGTAGCCATGCGCGATGTCGTCCCTTCCGAGCCTTCGAGCGCTGCCGCTTATGGTGCTTTGAGAAAAGTTTCTGTATCACCAAAGGATCTTGTTATTATAATTAACTCGGGTTGTGGAAAAGTGGCTCAGTCAATCTAGTTCATAAAAATTTTAGGAAAATATTATAAAAATGTTAAAGATTGGTAATCTCTCTTTGATATTTTTTATATGCGTTGGGGAGTAGCAGGTTGCGTCTCGTCACCCTCATCAAGTGATAGATATGGGTTCGAGTCCCATTACTTCCACCGACGCAAAAAAAGACTCTCACTACCGAGGGTCTTTTTCTTTGGGAGCATCAGGTTTTGGCCTGTCGCCCTTCCACCAGGTAGCTTTCACTACCGTCTTTATTATAGCATATTTTAATACACTGCCTCAAGATAGCACTTTTCGCAGTAGACGATTTCTGGGCGATTTGGTGCGTAGGTGGTTTGGATGTCTGTATGGCAGTTCATGCAAGTGCGTTCATAGAGGATTCGTGGATTTCGCTGCGCGATGCGATCTTTGTATCGTTGATCCGGATGGTGATTTGGGAGGGGGAGTTTTAGTTTTCGATAAAATTCGAGTTCTTGTTTTGTTATTTTAAAGGGCTTTTCGGAAATTTCGCACTTGATTGTTTTTTTCAAAATATCGTCCGTAATATCATGGATATCTTCTGGTAATTCATCCGAAGAAATTGTATCAATATTGGGAGTTGCTACCTTGTATTCGCTCCACTTGTAGCCCTTTTTTAAAGCCTCTTCTTTTGTGAGCGTGAAATACTCTTGTCCTAGCGTTTCGTTGTATCCGAAAGGTGAGATTTCTGGCGGAAATGTCGTACCCCATTCGCCAGTTTTTTTCATATGCTCAATAATTTTTTCTAGCAGTGTTTCGTATGCTTCTTTTGAGTATTGTTTATTTAAAATGCAGTATTGGTTTTGTCGTATTCCAGAACATCCAAAAAGGTTATGGGCGTTGTTCATGCAAAAGACACTGTAATAGACGTCTGTAACGTTTTCTGCGAGAGATATCGAAAATGCAACGTTTGATACACTTGCGCCTCCTCCCATGAATTCATATGCCCACTCACTATTGCCAGTTGCATACGTATCACGTACTTTGTATGTTTTTCCAACTCCATACGTGAGGTTTTTATCATCTTCTCCGCTTGTAAGATCGAAGCAATTTGTAGAGTTTTTGCAGCGGTAAAGATAGTCACCTGTGGAATTTTCGCACTGCGTCTTGTGAAGTGCTTTTTTTGGAACGGTAATACGTATTTTATTTGATTCTTCTTTGTATATTTTGATGTTTTTTCGTGTGAGACGAAGAGAGGTCATGAAGTCATTCCATTCCTGATCACTCACTTTTTTGTTGTATATGTAGCCTTCTTTGTGTCGTAAGCCATGACAACCGAAGCACTTCCGACATCCAATGAGATCTGAGGAGAAATAGCAATCCTGGCAATTCTCCATGTCTTGAGAATATAGGCAATGATATGTATTCATGATGTCCACGCACTCATAACAAAGTTCTGACTTTTGCGCGTACGCACAATCGGTCATGTCTTTTGAAAACTCTGTTATGTAATTGTACAGGTAGTTTTCACCCCAATCGGAGTTGAAATTCATGTAGCTGTCCTTGAGCTCAAAGCACCCATTATTATATTCTGCATTTTGATCTTTCATATTCCATAAGCCAATTATTGGAACTTCTTTCCAGAGTGCATCAAAATTTTCTGCGAATGTTTTTGTGAAATCAAAATCACGACCATAGTCGAGTGGTGACCAAGCGTCACCCCACCAACAGTCTCGGCAATAGGCATTATATGGTTTGTCAGTGGAATATAATGACACCATTGATTTCTGACACTTCCCACATGTTCGTCGATATAGTGATCGTTCATTTCTGAATGTGAGCTTTCTTTTTAATCGGCATTCTGGACAGAGTACGGATGGTGGAATGACATGTACTTTGCCGTGTAAGGTCGGTGAAATTTTTTCATAAAATGCCAGATCATCTGGAGTGACCTGAAATATTGTTGAGCAGTTTTTGCAGGCGATGTCTTGCATTTATGGCTTTAGTTGATTTTTTAATACACTGCCTCAAGATAGCACTTTTCGCAGTAGACGATTTCTTTGTGACCTGGTTTATATGTTGTTTTAATGACAGCGTTGCACTTATTGCAATGACCATCGAAGAGTTCCATTGGATTTTCGAGTGAGAGGCGGCGCATGTGTCGACAAATGTGACAATAGTGCGGTACCGGAAGAGATTGTTTTTGATAAAAAGCGAGCTCTTGTGGAACGATTTTGTAGTTTCGTTTACAGTTTTGGCATGCAAGAACTTCTTTTGTGATGGAACTATTTACTTCAGCAATTTTGTCTGGAATTGACGTGACACTTGCTTGCAGGAACTCCTGCTTTTCTTCATCTTTCCAGCGCCATCCGCGATGAATAGCCTCTTCTTTTGTGAGTGGAAAGAAGTTATTTGCACTTGTTTCATTGTATGCGAATGAGCTCAAAGAATGAGGGAAATATTCACCCCATTCTCCCGTAGTTTTCATATGCTCTATAATGCGTGGCACGAGCGCCTCATATTCTTCTTTCGTATATTGTTTATTGAGAATGCAGTATTTCTTTTGTCGCAGCCCGATGCATCCAAAGCTATCTTTTGAGCTTACGCAGTTTTCGCAGTATGTGAGATCGCTCGACGTCCAG
>JBAYUX010000045.1:0-9726 GCA_041674865.1 Candidatus Altimarinota bacterium | reverse complement strand
GCACGTCGTGAGATGACAGAAGAAACTGGAATCGGGAAAATTACATTCATCAAAGGATACCGCCAGAAAATGGACTACTATTATCGACGAGAAAGAAAACTCTATCACAAAGATGTTATCTACTTCCTCGGGAAAACCCCAGAATCAAAAGTGAAATTATCGCATGAACATCAGGGTTACGCCTGGTTGACCTACGAAGACGCACTCAAACAACTCACATTTTTGAATGCAAAAACGCTCCTCAAGAGAGCGGAAAAAGTTTTTGCCTAAATCATTCGCCACGGGTATTCTGTCCACGTGCTAGAAAAGCCCGCACTTGTATTTGTTTTTAACCTTCTATCCTCATGCAACTTCAGTATCAGTCAGCTCTTGCCGCTAGCGACGAAGTTCTCGTCTGCCCAGTTATTTTTTCAAAGAAAAAACCAGAAATTTCAAAATATCCAAAGGCTCTTCAGGATCTCATCAAGGATCTTTTGAAGGATAAGCACCTCGAACCAAAAGAGGGAAGTATGTTTAGTATGCCGCTTTCTATTGCGAAATTTCCGAAGCACATTATTCTCGTAAGTCTCGGTGAAGTTGATAAATTAAATGCCGACAAAGTTCGAAACAGTATCGCATCGGGAACAAAAGCAGTTCGCGGACTCAAGAAAAAAACAATGACACTTCTCTATCCAGAAGAGCTCAATAAGTTCGCACGAGTCATTGGAGAAGTTGTCGTCATGGCGAACCACTTCGTTGGACGATACAAGACGGGAAAAGCTCTTGAAGAAGGCAAGAAACAAGTTATCCAAACACTCACAGTCGTGACGTCAGCAAAAGGCGCTATCGACACAGAAATAAAAAAAGGTTTCTCTGTTGGTGATGTTGTAAATGCAACGCGAGATCTTATCAACGACCCACCAAACCTTCTCTCTGCAAAAGTTCTCGCAGAAGTAGGAAAGAAGGTTGCAAAAGATAACGGCTACAAATACACCATCTTCGAAAAGAAAGATCTCCAGAAGATGAAAATGGGCGCGCTCCTCGCTGTTAATGCCGCAAGTACCAAGCCAGAAGATGACGCACGATTAGTCGTCCTTGAGTACATGCCAAACAAGAACGAGAAGCCGATCGCTTTCGTCGGAAAGGGAATCATTTTCGACACAGGTGGATACGATCTCAAGCCTTCACGTCACATGGCAGACATGCAGCAGGATATGTCTGGAGCTGCAGTTGTCTTTGGAATTTTCTCTCTTCTCAAGAAGCTCGGCATCAAGCGAAATGTCGTAGGTGTTGCAGCAATTACCGCAAACCTCGTCGGTCCAAATGCGTACAAGTCGACAGAAATTGTTACATCATACTCGGGAAAGACGATTGAAATTACCAATACAGACGCAGAAGGACGAGTCGTTCTTTCGGATGCACTTTCATATGCCGTAAAGAAGTATTCACCAAAGCAAATCGTCGACATCGCAACGCTCACGGGTGCAGTCTGCGTCGCGCTTGGTGATCGATACGCTGGAATTATGGGGACGGACAAAAAGGGAATTCAGCTCATCCGAAAGGCGGGTAGAAGAACCGATGACCTCGTCTGGCCACTTCCAATCCACCCAGACTACGAGGCAAAGATGAAGAGCAAGATTGCCGACCTCCGAAACTCAGAAGACGGCTATTATGCTGGTTCACAAAAAGGTGGTGCCTTCCTCAAAAACTTCGTCGAAAAAACTCCATGGATTCACCTCGACATCGCAGGAACCGCTTTCACAAGCGAACCAAAGAAGTACGAGTCAGTCATGGGAACCGGATTCGGCGTGAGACTTCTCACGAATTACTTAGAGAATCTCTAAAAGTAATTCAGAAAAGTAATCAATGAGGCACAAGACAAAAGAATAGAATAAAAAAAACTCCGTAGATGTTACAATCTTACGGAGTTTTTAATTGAGTTGTTGTAATGGACCGACTATGAAGTTTATTCCATCTCCCATCTCCAGTTTTCAATCTCCGGAACATCGACACCATGCTTCACAATATACTTAGAGTGGTCAGCTAATTGTTGTTCAAAAAATTTGATCAACTTCGGCATTTTCTTAGCGACGATCTCGTTGTATCGGGCTGCGTGTCTGATCGCTTCCATGGCGAGATGATATCGACTCGTCTTATTTCGGACAACCATGTCGAATGGAGTGGTAGTAGTGCCTTCTTCGATATAACCACGAATACAGAATCGTTCGAGAGCGCCATGACCAAACATGAGTCGCTGAATAACACCTGGATAGCCGTGGAAGTTGAAGATAACGTGACGGTCGGCACTGAAGTAGTGCTCGAACTCACGATCTTCGAGCGCGAGGGGTCGGCGTTCATCGCCGATACCGAGCGCGGTAATTTCAGAAACATTCACAAATCGTACTCGTAGTTCTGGACATAATTTCCGAAGCCACCAGATGGCAGCCATCGTCTCCTGAACAGGAACGTCACCAGCAGCTGCCATAACGACATCTGGGTTAGCAGCATGTTCCGGATTGATCCAGTCCCAACGTCCAACACCGAACCTGAGCTCTTTGCGAGCCTCTTCAATAGTGAGCCACTGTGGCATCGGCTGTTTGCCAGAAACGATCACATTGATACCATTAGTTCGCTTGAAACAGTCTTCGAGAATCACAAGCATGCTATTTGCATCGACAGGGAAGTAGACGCTACAGAAAGCACCATGTTTTTCGACGAGGTTGCTGATAAACGAAGGATTTTGGTGTGAGTAGCCATTATGCTCCTGTCTCCATCCAACGCTCGTGAGGAGGTAGTTTAAAGAAGAGATTGGTTTCCTCCACTTCACATGAGACGACTGTTTGAGGAACTTTGCATACTGATCAACCATGCTTGCGATAATCGTCGCAAAGGCCTCGTACGTGGCGAACATGCCGTGACGACCCGTGAGTAAATATCCTTCGAGCCAGCCCTGAAGAGAGTGCTCATTAAGAATTTCCATGACACGACCAGTTGGAGATAGATTTTCATCGTAGGATTTTACCGGCCACATGTAAGCGCGCTGCGTGACTTCGAAAAGTGCCTGGAGCTTATTCGACTCGGTTTCGTCAGGACACATGAATCGAAAGTTTTTTTCTTTCTTGTTGAGCGTGAAAATATCGCGCATGTACTGAGCGCCAACAGCGGTATTTCCAACAGTAATTTCGCACTTTTCTTTCGAGCATTTCACCTCGTGCTTCTTGATTGAAGGGAGCTTGAGCGGTTTGCGCATCTCCCCACCGAGAGCGTGCTTATTCATACCCATGCGGAATTTCTTCTCTGGAATGAACTGAAGAACTTCAGGTTTTGGTCGACCTTTTTCATCAATAAGTTCACTGAACTTGTAGCTCGAGAGCCACTCGGAAACTTTCTGAAACTCTTCATTATCCGTTTTTGGATGACCAGCAGGAATGCCGTGGGCGTGATAAGTTCCTTCAACTTTATGCTTGTGGAGGTCTTTGATACCACTCCATCCTTTGACCGAACGGAAAAGAATCATCGGCCATTTTGGCTTAAGGTAAGGCGTTTTTGAAGATCGAGCTTTTTTCTGAATAGCGCGAATTTTCTGATAAGCGGCTTCCAGGGCTTTCATCATTTTTTCGTGATAGTTGTGTTTACTGAGGTCGGTGACATCGACCATCATCGGCTCGTAACCAAGTCCCGTGAAATAGTCGTGAAGTTCTTCGTCACTCATCGTTCCGTAAATGGTCGGACCGGTAATCTTGTATCCGTTGATGTGAAGAATTGGAAGGACCGCACCGGATTCTGCAGGATTGAGAAACTTATTGCTGTGCCACGATGCAGCGAGAGGACCGCTCTCAGCCTCGCCATCGCCAACAACGCATGCGACGATCAAATCTGGATTATCCAAAACGGCACCAAAGGCCGTAGAAAGGGAATAACCAAGCTCTCCACCTTCGAGAATAGCGCCCGGAGTTCCAGGGTTGGTGTGACTCGGGAACCCACCTGGCCAACTGAACATTTTGATAAGACGTGATGTACCTTTTTCATCAAGCTTGAGATCTGGATAGTACGAGAGAAGACTCGACTCAGCAAATAAATTCGCAATAACCGCAGGTGCTCCGTGGCCCGGGCCAACGATGAACATCATGTTAAGCTTGTGCTTGTAGATGAGGTAATTGAGGTGTGCGTAAATGAAGTTAAGGCCTGGAACGGTACCCCAGTGACCGAGAATTCGATCTTTGATGTTCTCACGCGCGAGAGGTTTTTGAAGGAGGCAGTTCTCTTTTAAATAGAGCTGTGCTGCACCAATGTAATTAGTATAACGCAGGTAGAGATCAAGCCAGTGAAGGGCTTTTCGTCGTTCGAAGAGCATGTGAGTGAGGGTGAGAGGATGTTGAGCTGAGGAGCTAAACAGAAATAGTATACTAAGAAATCATCTCGTCATCAATTTCGTTATAATTTCTGACGACGTGATGAGCGCCGGCTGCGCGCAAATCCTCGACAGGTATTCGCGTAGCAAGACCGATTGAATGGATGCCCGCAGCGCGCGCGGCCTGAACCCCATTAACAGCATCTTCAAAAACAATACATTCCTCTGGCTTAAGCCCAAGCTTTTCTGCCGCAGCTAAAAAAATATCTGGCGCAGGTTTTGGATTTTTAGCATCCTTGTTAGTTGTAATGATCGAGAAAAATTCTTTCAATCCAACCCTCACAAGGAGATACTCAATCGCTTCAAGTTTATTTCCTGAGGCGATGCACATCTTGAATCCGCGATCACGCATTCGCTGCAAAAATTCCCGTATGCCGGCAACCGTGAGGATCTCATTTTCTTCTAAAATCTTCGTATAAATAACTTTTTTCTCATCAGAATATTCCTTGATTTGCTCTGCCGTAAGCGTAATTCCGTGATCAGCAAACACAGTTGGGAAGATGGTTCCCGAACCCATACCTGCATATTTATACAGATCGTCATGCTCCGTATACTCAATTCCATGTTTCGCAAAGACTTGAGAGAAAGCCTGATAATGAAACTGCTGGGTGAGAGTGATGGTTCCGTCGAGATCAAAAATAAGTCCCTGAATCATAGTCAGATTATACTCGATCTCCATGAAAGTTGCTATTCCAACTTGTGCATCGTACAATACAGGTAACTATTCCTACCCCACTCACGTATGGCAAAAGCCAAACCCGTAAAAACAGTTAAAAAAACAAAAAAACATGTATCGGCTCCCGCTCCAGTTTCTTCTTTTGAACGTAATCTTGGAATGGCAAAAAAGTCGATGAAAGTAAGCGTTTTGCTATTTGCTTTTGTATTACTTCTAACGATTGGAGCGCTTGTGTATCAGCAGACTTCCAAGACATCTTCTCTCGTAGGAAAAAATGCTCAAACTTCAGTATTGGGTGAGGCTACAACAGACTTCCTTGATATTGATCAGCAGCAGAGGAATGATAGGGACTTCATGTTTGCGCTTCAATATCTTACTGGGAAGGGAATTATGTTAGGATATTCAGACAACACCATAAGGCCAAATAACCCAATAACTCGGGCAGAGTTTCTCAAGATGCTTACAATTGCGCTCAAGGCCGATACGACTGGATTTGGAAAGGCATGTTTCAAAGATGTTGTAGCGACGGAGTGGTACGCTCCGTATGTATGTTTTGCGAAAGATGCCGGATGGGTGAATGGATATGGAGATGGAAAGATACTTCCAAATAATCAGATCAGTCTCGCAGAGGTCCTCAAAATTATTGTTACCGCTGAGAAGTGGAATGTGGACGATGCAAAGGACTATCCGGTACCAAAGGATTGGAAGATTGTTAAAGAAGCTTGGTACGTTCCATATATCAAAGTTGCTTATAAAAAATTCCTTCTCTATAACTACCGATTTGCGAAAAATCTCGACCCAGCAGTTCTCTTGAGCCGAAAAGACGTTATCTTAATCCTCTTTAGTGGAATTCTCGTTGATACTATCAAGGTTGATCAGTACGATCCGAAGTACATTCAGCAACTCTTCAAACAGGAAGAGGTGCCACTTCCACCAGGTGCAACAACAAACGAAGCGCCTCCAGTAACAACATCGACGACACCAGAGGCTACGCCAAAACCTGCTCCAAAGAAATAAGGAAAAGTATTGAGAAATTTAAAAGGCCGCCCGTACTCGGGCGGCCTTTCTTGTATCAAGCCAAAACCTAAAACCCACCTCCGCCTTTCAAATACGAGAAGGCAAAATACGCAGCGGTAACGCCTTCGGCAGATCCAGTGATGGCCTGCTTGAACTCGGTATCAGTGCAATCTCCACACGCATATGCGCCAGGAACATTCGTCTCAGAATGTCGGTTAATTTTAATTTCTTTTTTGTCATTGAGCTCTACGCCAATTTGCGTAGCGAGTTCGGTCGAAGGAATCTGCCCAATGGCAACGAAGACACCCTCAAGATCGAGTTCGCGTCCAGACTTAAGTCGTACTTTTTCAACGCTCTTGCTTCCCATAATTTCCTCAACCTCTTCCTTAAAGAGAACCTCAATTTTTGGCTCACTCATAACGAGTTTATGATTAGCCGGCTCTGCTCGTAATACATCCTTTCGTACAATCACATAGACCTTCGAAGCGTGCTGGGCGAGGAAGAGGGCCTCTTTCGCAGCAGAGTCACCTCCACCAACGATAGCGACAACTTTGTCTTTGTAAAAAGCTCCATCACAAAGTGCACAGTAAGAAACTCCACGGTTCTTAAACTCCTCTTCGCCAATACAATCTAAGTGACGATGAAGGCTTCCTGTTGCGAAAACAACAGACTTACCTTGGTATTCATTGCGTGAGCTTTTGACAACAAAAACATCACCTTGTTTTTCAATAGACCGAATCGTCTCACTCTTCATAATAACGCCACTCGCCTTGGCATGTTCCCAGAGAGAACTTCCAAGATCAGGCCCAGTGGTAGAGATAATTCCAGGCCAGTTCTCAACGATATGGGTAGTCGTAATGAGTCCACCAGGAAGCTCTGCAAACAAAAGCGTTTTTAAATTCAATCGCGCAGCGTACATACCCGCAGAAAGGCCAGCACATCCGCCACCAATAATAAGCATATCGTAAACCTCCATAATCAAAAGGTAAGAAAATAAGGGCCAACTGAGTTGTACCAGTTGTGGGAAAAGTCGGCAAGCCTCTCGGACCTAAAAACTAGCACACGGGCTGTTCAGTAGAGCCAGAATGTTTCACAAAATAATCATTCACTGGATTTCTGCCACTATAGCCGTCTTCCATCTCGTGCCAGTGGGAAATCTCCGCCTCTCCATGCTGCCAACAGAGATACACGTCACGTCCATTGAAGTGAGTAGGGAAGTCGGTAATGCCAACCTGGAAGTCCTTGAAGACACACCCAACAGCATGAAGTTCCTCTATGTTATGAGCGATATGGTCAAGAGTCTTGTACATTTCATCATAGAGCTGGTCGAGAAGCGCCTCATCAGATTCTTCAATTTCGTTCTGACCCGGTTGTAGTTTTTCTTCAAGTGCCTCAATCTCAAACTGAACTTTTGTAAGTCTTTTGTGTTTCGCTAAAAGCTCGGTAACAATAGGACGTACCAAAACAAGGGCACTATTTGCCTTCTCTACGCTAAAAAATCGGTGGTGAGGAGTTGTGATGAGGTTGTTCATGTATTTAACCTCATTATAGAGCACTTCATTTTCTTTTCAAGAACGTTTATGAAAAACATTTATGAAAAATGAAGTCGTCTCAAAAGATACGCAGTTGCAGTGGGGCCAATGAGCCGCGAACCAGATTCATCAAAAACAGAAAAAAGATGTGGTCGATTCGAAATTTCATCTCCAACATTCACGGGAGTTCCATATCGTCCACTTAAAAAATGTTCATCATTTCCATGCGGCCCTGGATTATCACCAAAACAAATAATCTCACGAAATGGCTCACTCAAGGGAATTCCAAGAGATGAAAGATATGTTCCAAACTCAAAAATTCCCTGATCCTTGTCAGCATTTTTTCCATAAAAAATAACACCAAGATTTGAATTTCCAAGACGGATATGTTCATCAAAATGATACTCTCGAAGAAATTCGAGACCCATTTTTTCAAGCATTCGACAACTTTCAGAAATCGCCTCAGTCGAAAGAATTGGCAAATCTTTTGGACGAAGAATAGTGACGCTGTCATGAAAATCGATCTCATGAACAATGTCGCCAAATCGTTCGGTAACCAGTTTTTGAAAATATGTATAAGAAACTTCTGCATCTGGCCAAGCAATTCTATAGAACTCTTTAAAATCACCAGCATCCTCATCGTATCGGTATCCAGCTCCACCATTCTCGCAAATCCAGACCCACTTGCGTTTGAGATCTTTGAATTGGTCACCAAGAATATCATGAGCATGCTTAAAGGCCGCAGGAAATGGACGTGCAGTACAAATAGCCATGTATGACTTCTGTGAAATCTCTCGAAGAAGTGCAGGCATGTAGTCGGGGAGCGGCATGCGGTATCCGCGTTCAATCAAAGTGCCATCGTAATCAAACATGCTTGCCACGTATGTACGTTCAAAAATATCGCTCATGGGGATCGTAACGTAAAAAGACTAAAATGGTCGCTTCGTCTTCGGGAAGTTCATCCACACGTTAATGCCACACCAGCGTGGACCTTCAGGGCAGGGCCCTTCGGTTGTCGCGAGCTGGAGGCTCTTATCGAGAGCATCGCTTCCCATAATTTCTTTCATGCGCTCTGGCTTGATATGACCAACTCCACCCTGGAATCGAGTAAAACATGGTGGGCCGAGATGCTTTCCAAGTCGTGGATGTACTTCGCGAACTTGCATAAGCTCGTCAACAGCACAGTTGTAAATTTCAAGTTGCGCGAGGAAGCAGCTGCGAAGCCTCCACTTGTGCATGAAGTGAAGAAGTGAGCCACTCTGAGTGAATCGCAGGGTAACGGCATTTGGAAGGATATAGCAGGCAAATTCAGAAGAGACACCCATCTCAATCAAGGTATTTTTCGTCTGCCAGAGCTCATTCATAATTCCATCATAGATTTTGAGCGCCTCTGGATTTTTCTCAAACACTGGCGGAATCATATAATCTGGCGCTTTCGTGTGGGACATGCGAAGAAGTGGACGTGATCCGGGAACGGTTCGATGTCGCTGCTCCTGGCTATCACCAGTATGAGTCATTCGCTTTTTGAAGGTATACTGCGCGTGATTCAGTGCACGCATAGCAGGGGACATATCCCAAGAATTTAATGTGTCATTGAGGTAGTTATTTTTCGCTGGGTTAACGGCAAAATCAATTGCCTCGTCGTCGCTTAAAACCTCAGGTGTCGCTCCAAAAACTTCACGAATACTATCGGCAACAACCTGTTCGGCCTTCGGGTCAGACATGACAAGTTTTGACCACTTATCTCCAAGGTCAGCGTCGAAAGCCTCTCGGAATGCGGCATTCATCTCGTACTGCTTTTCCTGGGAAACGTTTTTCGCCATGAGCTCGTCATAGATTTTTTCCTCCATGAGGTCGGAAGCATCAAATGCATCATCACCAATTCGTTCAATAAAATTTGGGTCAATTTTGCGAACCTCTTCGACCATCATATCGACAATTTTTTTCGCCTCGTATGGGCAGTCGCTGAGTCGAGACATGCGGACATATTTTTTCAAAACAATGCCAGAAATCGTGTGATACATAGTCGTAAACGCACCAAGGGGCAAAACATATCGTGCATTTTCAATCGCCTTTTTCTCGCTATCGGTCATGATAGCCTTCTCGTTCTG
>JBAYUX010000044.1:0-10073 GCA_041674865.1 Candidatus Altimarinota bacterium | reverse complement strand
GTACGCCTACTGGAAATTTCGGACCTATAACAAAAGAAGCTCTTGGAAAGTTCCAGATAGCTCGCGGAATTGTTCGTCAGCAGAGCGATAAAGGATATGGATATTTTGGTCCACGTACAAAGGAGGCTCTTTTGAACGCTTCGTCTTCAGCAAAAACGCCACTTGTTGCGTCGGCAACGGTAGCTGGAAGATTAAGTGCGTCAACGAGACATGATGTATCTGCAGTAGCTCGATCTCCAGGCGGAGAAGTTGGAAGACTTGTAGCTCCACCACCAGAATGGATAGAAAAAAATCCTGCCGCGTACAAACTCTATCAAAAGATAGCCGAAGAAGTTGCAGGTGGAAATGTATTTCCACGATCAAAAAAATCTCAATCACCCAGATCATCTATATCACATGGCGACAATGAAGAAAGATGGAAACACGACTATTTAAGAGTGTATCCAGCATACGACGAGCTGGAGCATAAATGTAAGCCCGAAAAGTGCGACGCAAAAGCAGGTGCATATTGGAAAATAGATCTTAATGTAGAGCCAAAAGACGTTATAACAGTTTCGATGTATCTCCGAAATAAAGGATATAAACATAGCTATTTACAGGGTGCGCCAGAAGAAGCTTTTTCTGTGTATATTGGATCAAAAGATCTGACAGATAAGGAGGTGAGAATTCTTGAAAAAGATCTCGCTCAGTATCTTAGGAAACCTCGATACGTTGATAGTAAATATGGACTTGCGCAGGAGCTCGGTACAAATATATCGGGAGGCTTTCGGGTTCATAAATCTGCACAGGCATTAAGAAAGCATAAGGAAGTTGATATTCCAGGTTACGGATTCGCGGGAATTCCAAAGGTTGGGCCGTACGAGAAGAGAAACTGTAATCTGAATTTTTTCAAGGAACCAGAAAGTAATCAAAAAGTTCTAGCCCTAAGAGATATAAGAGCTGGGTTTCTTGAGCTAACAAAACTCTTCGGAACCTACTTCCACGGAACGAATAAATAAAGCGCAATGCAGAGATAGTATCAAAAGTAGTCTTGCTCGAATTTAACAGTTCTTCACAAACTGCTTAATCTTCTTTTCGAACACTGATCGATCGAACTTTTCGGCGTGTTCGCGAATTTTTCGAGGACTGTAGAGGTGTTTATTGAGGAGCATTTTTGCCATAGCCGCCTCCAAAGAATCGACAGTTGGTTCATAAAATAACTCACCAGTGATACCTGGTACAACCGTCTCAAGAGCACCACCCGAGCCAAATGCTAGAACTGGCTTGCCGCAGGCCATAGCCTCGATCGGAACAATTCCAAAATCATCCTCACCTGGGAAGATAACCGCACGACAATATTGCATATATTCATTCACGACCGAGTCGTCTTTGAACCCGAGAATCTCAATATTTGGTGCCGCAATTTCACGAAGAAATCGTTCTTGCGGACCCGTGCCAACGACGATCAATCGCTTTCCAAGTTTATTGAATAATTGCACTGCAAGATCCACTCGTTTATACGGACTGAGTTGCGAAACGATCAAGAAAAAATCTTCACTCTGATCGCTCACGGTAAATCGATTAACTTCAACAGGAGGATGAATCACGTCACTCTCTCGTTGGTAATATTTTTTAATGCGTCGTTGGATATTATAGGAGTTCGCAATGTAAAAATCTGGCCTGTCAGAAGCCAACCGATCCCACTCACGCACATATCGCATCTTCCGCTGAATCATATATCCGCGCAGTCCACTATACTGATGATCTTTCATGTACTCATGAGTATAATCCCACAAATATCGAGAAGGTGAGTGGCAGTACGAAATATGTTTTGTCTTCTGTGGAGTCAAAATTCCATGTGCAAAAGAATGACTCGAACTGAGGACGATGTCGTACCCCGTAAAATCAAACTCCTCGATTGCTCTCGGCATATCTCCAAAGAAAAATCGATACAGACGTCCGGGCCACTTCGCCCACTTTTGCATCGAAGAAGTAATGACACGTTCAGGGGGGAAATGGCTCGCCATGCTCGCCTGGTCATACATGAGCGTAAAAATCGGCGCCTCCGGGTACATCTCGCTCAAAACTTTGAGCACTCGCTCAGCACCACCGTACCTCACCAAAAAGTCGTGAACCAAAGCTATTTTCATGCCGTCAGTATACGGCCGAAACCACTAAATCAGCCAGTAATTCATGATAGACACCAAAGCTGCTTTGTGCTATAATGAAATGAAGCATAAAAACAAAAACAAATATGCCAGAACAAAAGAACGCACCAGCTCCAGCCCCAACACCAAAGCCAGACTCATCACCTAAGGCGCCCCTCACATCAAATACGATCGAGGGTGTTATCACTGATGCAGCAAAAGAAATTGGGAAAAAACCAGATGAACTCCTGAATAAACTCAGAAAGCTCAAAAGCAAGATGATGAAGGAGAAACTCAAAGTAACGCTCGATACAGCAGAGGAAATTCAGCATCTGAAGGCTCTCGTACAGGAATCACTTCTTCAAAAGGAATCATACAAAGAGAGACAGAAGAAGCCGAAAGAGGCGGTCGATAAAGATTATGATCAAGAGTTAATCGACGTAGGTTTACATGGAGATAAATTCATTGGAGAGCTCGTAAGATCGATTGATAATGTCGCTCGAAGAGAGCAGGCTGAGGATGAAATCAACAAGCTCCCTGGCGTAAAAGACGTCTTGGGTGGAGTTGAAAAAGTCGAAGACTTACGAAAATTAGACGCAAAAGCACTCATCGCCCTCGAAGATAAATACGAAGGAATTTTGCTCTACGCATTCACGGATGTGGTCGGTGACAAGAAAAAACTCGACTTCAAAAACTGGTCTGCCTACTCAAAACCAGCACCAGGAACACGGCTCCAGGTAAACTTCCGCGGAAACAGCGATGCAGAAACGCTTCTCGGTGGCGCAGATCTTCTCCCTCCATCAGTTCGAAGAGTTACCGTGTATGCAAACGGTGACGAGGAAGATGCACGAACGAGCGAACGTCGACTTGGACTTAAGGGTAGAAACAGGGCAGGAAATGGATTCTTTGATAAAAAGGGATACATTCCAATTTACTCAGGTGATGTTATTGAAATCGGTGGAAGGGAGCGGAAAAAAGATGACACCGGCATCGACAAAGATTTTGAAATGAAATTTCGAAAGAAAAATCCAGATGGCTCAATGGGTCCACTCGACGAAGAAGCTTACGCAAAATTCGATGAAGAGAGAAAGGACGACAGCGATAAAGCTTGGCTTGAAAAGAAATTGAAAGATAATCCGAACGCTCAGCGTGGTAAGCAGATCACCCCGGAAGAAGTTCAGGCACTCATCGGAAATATCGAAGCTTCAGGAGCATCAAAGAAAGTTGTCGAGGCCGCTCTCGCAGAAGTGGAAAGAGGAAAAACGATCAATAAGCGGAGTGAAAAACGATGCTGTGGTGAAATCGTAAGAGGTGTCTATAAGGCCGCTAAGATGAAAACGAGATGTATCTACATGGATATCAACTACGATGGTATCGATTGCGGTACTCATCACGCGGGTCCAGAGATGATGAAGAATATTAAACCGGGAGATTGGCTCTTTTATAACAATAAAAATCCAAACTGGAAGGGTCTTCACAGCGCAATCGTGTTAAAATATGATTACGAGACAGGCGACGCAGTAGTAGCAAGTGGATATGTCGGCCACCCGATGAAAATTCACACGACCAATCTTAAAAAAAATCCCGTCACTCGAATTGCAAAACCAGTAGAAGCGTAAATTTTTAATGCAGCAATATGGCACCGAAATTCGAAGCCCCAAAACCGAAAATTGAAGCGCAGCAAGGAAGCGCCGAGCAAGCAAAGGAGCGGCTCGATAGGCTCAAGCCTACGTTTGATGCTCAGAAAAAAGAACGAGATGATCTTAAAGAAAAAGAAGGAATTCGCAACTTCACTCCAGAGCAGAAGGCACGATTTGAAAAGGCATTTGGACGACCATTAAATGGCGAAACGCTACAGAAATTAATCGTTGATGACGTTACGGACATTGAAAAAAAAGACCCTGGCATTACGAAAATGCTTCTATGTGAAGACGAGGGTGGCGTGAAGAAATTCAATGCACTTGGAAATCACGATCTCGAGTGGAACGTTGGTTTGAAAAATCTCGTAAATGAAAAAGTGGGGTCAGTCGTTTTGAAGATTCATCCACGAAATCTCGACAAGGGCGGAAATAAGCAGCTCTTAACTCGCTATCCAGAGGCAAAAAAAGCCTATGACGAATATAAGGCAAATGGAACCGTTACCTATTTTGAACGAAAAAGTACGATAAAAACTCAAGGTAACTTTTATGACAACGATGGATATCTTCGCATTCTTCAGGGTGACACATGGGAAGAGGGAAAGATAATGGATGAAAAGGAATATACTCAGTACAAGGCAAAGGACGAGGAAAATCAGAAAAAAGGACTTCCGGTTTGGAAAGAAGGAGAAAACGGACAGCCAGGAAGTCTTGAATACAAGCCGCTCGATCTCAATGGAAAGACGGAAGTCGCCGATCAAATTCCGGAAACAGTCTTGTCTCCAGCGCAAAAAGAAATGGCAAAAATTATTGAACAGAGATTCTTGGCAGCAGGTCTTCCGAAGTCGGTCGCTGCAGCCGCAATCGTCAATGCATACGCCGAGTCAGGATTGCGACCAGGGGCAACAGGAGATAGCGGGCACAGTATTGGTCTATTTCAACTTCACGATCGCGGAGGTGGACATGGCATGTCGGTAGAGGAGCGAAAGGATCCGGGGGTCAATATCGATACAATTTTGAAGCGAGAAGTTTTGGGAAGATATGGTAAAAATCTTCGTGCTGCAGCTGCGGGCGGAGCATCAATTGCAGAACTCTCCGCAATATTCTCTCGAGATATTGAGCGCCCACGAGATAGGGAGGGTGCGATGGCAAAACGTCAAAGAATCGCACGTCGATTCTTTGGAGGTGGTGCAGATGCGAGAACAGAGGGCTCAAACGTAGCGTAATAAAAAAAGCGTAAATATTTCAATAGTGCTTTTTAGTCGATCCTCTATGGTAATTTCCAATACTTCAGCAGTTCCTTGAGCGGCATCGTATTGATGACATCTTCTTTTTGTAACCCAGCTCGGCGAGCCACGATGACTCCATATTGAAGGAATTCCATTTGGGATGAGTGATGACTGTCGGAGTCGATAGAGAACTTACAGCCGAGGCTTTTTGCCATGCGGACGTTCACATCATTCAAATCCATTCGATCAGGAGATGCATTGATTTCAAGCGCAACATGATGATCGTTGCACGCCTTGAAAACAGCCTCCATATTGAAAGAAATAGCTTTTCGCTGATTGATAAGTCGACCGGTTGGATGACTCAAAATCTTCACATATCCAGAGGTTACTGCACGAATGAGTCGCTTCGTCTGTTCTTCTTCGGTGAGGTTGTGATAGAGGTGTGCGGACGCACAAATGACCTCGAGTTTTTTGAGAATCTTTTCTCCATAATCGAGCTGACCATTTTTGAGAATATCGACCTCGCTGCCTTTCAAAATGCGAAACCCTTTCATTTTACGATTGACCTCATCAATTTCATCCCACTGCTCAGTGACGCGCGCATCATCCATGCCGCCAGTCACGCCAACAAGTTTCGAGTGATCCGTGAGGGCGATATACTGAAAACCGGCTTTCTGATAAGCTTTTGCAACGTCTTCAATCTCCTGTGATCCATCGCTCCACCGGGAGTGCACATGGAGATCACCTTGAAGATGATCGAGCTCAACCGGATCCGGCATTTTTTCGTGACTGAGTCCATACTCAATCTCACCTCGATCTTCACGCAACTCGGGAATAATAAACGGTAAACCGATAATTTTGAATAATTCATCTTCAGTTTTTCCCGCAACGAGTCGTTCTTTTTTACCTTTCATATCGAAAACTCCATACTCGCTCACCTTGAGCCCCATCTTTTTCGCACGATCACGAATTCGAATATTGTGAGATTTTGAACCGGTAAAATAATGCAGCGCTGCGCCAAAAATCGATTCATCAAGGACGCGGAGATCTACCTGAATTCCTGTATCCAAAAGGGTCGATGACTTCGTCTCACCGCGATTAATAATCGAAGCGATTCCAGGGTACTTCGCATAATAATTCATGATGCGCGTAACTTCTGCGGGATCTTTTTTCTCACCTTTTTTTCCACAGCATAAAATATCAATATCGCCGACCGTCTCGACACCACGTCGCAAACTTCCCGCATACTGTACCTTCAAAATATCAGGACACTTAGAAAGATATGCTACGAATTTATTGGCTTCAGTAAGCGCTTCATGAAGAAGTCGACGTTCATGTGGCATCGCCTCATACTCCTCAATCGCCTTCAAAATATCCACCTCACTTTTTTCGCCCATCTTTGGAAGATCTCGAAGTTGTCCGGTCATCGCAGCTTTTTTGAGCTGCTCAAGATTTTGAATTCCAAGCGTTCCAAAAAATAATTTTACCTTCTTTGGACCAACTCCACGAACGCGCAACATACCAAGTAATCCAGGCGGGAATTGAGCCACAAGTTCCTGATGCCACTGACATTTCCCAGTCGTGACGAGTTCAATAATTTTCTGTTTTAGGTCGGTTCCAATGCCAGGAATTTTTTCTACGTCACCGGTTTTCAAATACGCCTCACTCAAATCTTGCGGATAATGTTCAACAATTTGAGCCGCACGGCGATAGGCATTAATGCGAAAAACATTCTCGCCTTGGATATCGAGCATGTCCGCAATTTCCGCAAATATGTGGGCTATTCCTTGATTGTCCATAATGGTTTTTATGACGTTTTCGCAACATCGGAAAGAACTTGGAGTGTTTTTTCAGCAGCAACTTCCCAGGAATATTTTGCAGTAATTTTTTTGAGCGCACTCTGATGTACAGGTGTAGATTCGGACGACTTCTCGGCAAGTTTGAGCATGCCTTTCGTAATATCTTCTACGTTCATCGGATCGACAAATACTCCCTGCGTAGCAATTTCGTGCATCACCGGAATGTCACTCATGAGAACATCTTTTCCGTACGACATCGACTCGAGAATTGGAAATCCGAAGCCCTCAGAAAGCGATACAAATGCGGAAAATTGACAGTGGTCATAAAGAGCGTCCCTCTCCTCATCGGTGACAAATCCGGGCATAATCACGTACTGCCAAGCATCATGAGCTTCGACAACTTTGAAGATTTCTTCAAAACCAAATCCGCGACTTCCAGCGAGAATAAGTTTCCACGAAGGATGCGTTTTTCGAAATAAGATAAATGCCTCAATCAGTCGTCTAAGATTTTTTTTCTCTTCAAGTCGTCCAACATAAAAAATATAGGGATCATCGAGACCGATATTGAAGTTTTGAAGGAGCGAGTTGGCGGCTTGGTGATTCATGCTATGGTCGGCAGCATGTGTTCGTGGTGATGCATTCGGCTCAAATCCATGGTGAATAACCGAAATCTTTTCCTTTGAACAAGAAAAATATTTCACCAAATCATCAGCAACCGCCTGACTTGGAACGACAATCTGAGTTGCCTCACGTACGGCAAGCCATGTAGAAAATTTCAGATACATTCTTTGGAAACGGCCATACGCCTGAGGAAATTCCATGAAGGCTACGTCGTGAATGGTCACCACACTTCGCTTTGGATGAACGATCGGAAGAACGTGCGAAGGGATGAAGAGCGCATCAGGTGGCTCCTGGAGCATCGCGGCGGAAAGCCTGATGTGTGTCCATACTCTTGGAAATGGAATGACATGCTCTTCGACAAATGGATACCGCCCACCCAAAAAACCTTCCGGAAGAGGACGAGGAGTGTAGAGATGAACTCGATCAAAGGCGCTATGGGAATTAGTTCGGATCTTTTCTAAAAGATGATGAATAATAGCGAAGGAATAAACTTCAACGCCAGTTCCATTCATTGCGACAACCCGAGATGCATCAATACCAAGAAGCATGAGTCGACTATACCATGATCTACAAGCCATGCGCCAGTGCCAAGCCATAAACCTTGGTAGCACCGGCTCGAATGAGCACGTCGCGACACGACGTGAACGTCGAACCAGTCGTAATGACATCATCGAGAAGAAGAACTACGCGCGGAAGTTTGGCAACGTTCGCCTTCAACGCGAATGCGCCGCGCACATTCAGAATTCGATCACTCCGAGAGAGCTGCGCCTGCGGAAAAGTACATCGCGTGCGCTCCAGAATATCCGCCACCTTCAGTCTAAGTCTTTTTGCCACATACCGTGCCAGCAACAAGCTCTGATTAAAGCCACGTTCGCGCACGCGGCTCGCATGTAACGGCACCGGCACAATACAAACATCTCGCGAAAATCGAAACCCCTTGAGTCTCGTCACCAAAATCTCACCAAAAATCTCAGTCAACTCCTCAGTATGTGTATACTTGAATGCATGAAGTGCCTGCCGCAAAACAGGCGTCGGCCGGCACGCTGTAATCGCAAAAAACTTCGCCGCAGAAATCGAAGCATACGGACTCTTCAGCATTACCCCATCATCCGTCAAAAAAGACTCTACCAAGTCGTAGCGACAATACTCGCACAAATGCGCCCCCGTGCACTCACACACGCAGCACTTCGGCGGAAAAAGATAATCAAAAAAAGTACCCATACGCCAAGGGTACCAACTCAATCTTACAGAATTCTAAATAAAACCTAAAAAAACGCTAAACTCTCACCAAAAATTTTAACTGGTGCACAGTAGAGGACTTGAACCTCTGACCCTCTCGACGTCAACGAGATGCTCTACCACTGAGCTAACTGTGCATATTTTCAAGGCGACTTTTTGCCAATCGAGGCATCTAAAGCCCGAAAAAATTAACATGAAGGGCGAAAAACGTCAATGCATCATTTTCTCGGATTTTTCTAGCAAAAACCGAAGCATAACCGTATAATAAAGCAGCCTTATTCTTTTTTATTTACTATGTCCTCAACGCAAAAGACTCTTTTATATGTAATTCTGGCACTCGTAGCCATGGGCGGCATGTACGCCATCGCCCAGATACTTAATGCACCTTCAGCAAAGACGTCTCTTTCTCCATCAGCTCAAACTCAGACTCAGGTACAATCAACTCCACTTACCCAAGAGACACCAGTAGCATCTACTACATCATCTAACCAAACGACAACCATGCCAAAGAAGGATACAGCATCAGAAAAAACAGAAACCAAAACCGAAACCAAGCCAGCTCCACGTGATCCAAGCGCAACATACAAATTTCCTGGCATTCTCCCAGCGAGCCGAATTAACAACAAAAAGGTAACCATCACAACGAGCAAAGGAGTGATCGTTATGGAGCTCTATCCACAAGACGCACCAAAGACCGTCAGTAACTTCGTCTACCTCGCAGAAAAAAACTTCTACAACGGTTTAACATTCCACCGATTCGTATCTGGATTTGTTATTCAGGGTGGAGATCCAACAGGAAATGGATCGGGCGGACCTGGTTATAAGTTCGAAGATGAAAAAGTAACCAAAGATTACGACAAGGGAATTGTCGCTATGGCAAATGCTGGCCCAGACACGAACGGATCACAGTTCTTCATTATGTTGAAGGACACACCGCTTCCAAAACAGTACACGATCTTTGGAAAAGTGATTTCCGGAATGGACACCGTAGCTGCACTTCGAGCAGATGACGTGATGGAGTCGGTCGTCGTAAGTAGTAAGTAAAAACCCCAACCCTCTAACCTCACTCACATGGAAAATTTTGCCCTCTTGCATTCCTACACAGATGTAGGGCTCCTCATTCTTCGATGCAGCGTAGCTCTCATTTTTTTCGTACACGGTTTGTGGAAAATGCAGAACGGAAACACCATGGCCAAAAATATGGGTAAGCCAGAAAATGGCTGGATGTTCACGTTTCTTGGATGGGTAGAATTTGCCGCAGCCGCAGCTCTTGTCATGGGACTCTTTGCCCAGATAGCTGCGATAGTATTGAGTCTTATCATGGCAGGAGCCATCTACTGCAAGATAGAAGAGTGGAAAGTTCCATTCACATCACACGATAAAACGGGATGGGAATTTGACCTTATGATTCTCGCAGGATGC
>JBAYUX010000043.1:0-10462 GCA_041674865.1 Candidatus Altimarinota bacterium | reverse complement strand
CAGTAATAGTTGAGCCATCAGAAGAGTTCGTTTTTTTCAATTCAAGTACAGCATTGAAACGAGAATCTACCGGCTGAAATCCTAAAATCGTAAATGTACGCATCACCGCATCAAGCATATTAACCTCCTGTGTTGATTCGGAAAAACCATGATTTTCAGCTGCGCGAGCAACGTGAGGATTTTGGAAGAGTGGGAGATGAATAATTTGAGCATCGCGAACAGTAGGGGCTGTCGGAGGACGAGGAGTCGGCGCAACAGGCTCAGTAGACGTCACGGGAGCAGTAGATCGAGTGCGTTTTGGAGAGACAACATGGCGATACAACTTAGCATTCCGTCCCCCAAAAGGAACAGGAATTCTGACCTCGCCATCATCACTCATGCCATTATCATCCGTTCTGCTTTGGAGACCCATAGAAGCTAAATGAGCTTATAAGATGTTGATTTTATATTAAAAACACGATTTGTCAACAAGAAGACAAAAAGTAAAGCTACGTTAGACCAGGAAGAGTCTATGCATTCTTATGCTTGGACTTCGATAAATGTCTTGCGGCAAGCCAAGTAGCAATCGGTACCCCAAGAACCAAAGCCATGCTACCAATAAGTGTTCGAATCACCTCTTCGGCAATGAACTCACTATTAAATGTCACCCAGAACGGCTGAACGCTATTCATCGTGAACATCAAGAAAAGCGGTAGGCTCGCACCGGCATATGCCAAGACGAGCGTATTTACGAGTGAGGCAATATGTTCACGTCCAATGGTCAGGCCACGACGATAGAGCTCAGCGGCGGTCAATGATCGATTCGCCTCGTGAAGTTCGTGGACGCAGGCAACCTGTGCCGTGGTGATGTCATCCAGCACGCCAAGAGTACCAATAATAATTCCACCGAGGAGAAGGCCCTGGAGATTGAGGTTTGTTGCTGGATCAAGTTTCAAATATGCAGCCTCTTCCGATCCCCCACCAAAAAGATGCGCAATTTCAACAAAAAGTACCGCAAGCGCAATAGCGATCGAAAGAGTGATAAGTGTCGCAAATACAGAAATAACCGTTCGCTTATTAAATCCATGTGCAAGAAAAATCGAAACAACCGCAATGACGAACGATCCAATAAGTGTCACCAAAAGCGCCGAATATCCCGCGATAATGAGTGGCAAAATAAATTTCATCAAAATAAAGACACTAAACGCAAGTCCAATCAGCGACATAAATCCCTTGAATCTTCCAAAATAAATCACGAGCGCAAGAAAAGCGATAATGGCAAAAAGCAAAGGCGGTAAGCGATATTTATCAGCTATATAGTATCCAGAACCACCATCTTCCCCTCCACCACTCGTTTTCGCAACCACAACTTTTTCACCTTTTTTGACGAGCTGATTGGTATCAATAGAAACTTGTCCACCATGCCTGATGGTAATTTCTTTTCCATTATCTTTTCCACTCGTAACGATCAACTTCACGATTTGAAATTTCTGTTTCATGCCATCGGTGTCCTCTTCGCCTTGCTGAATAATATCTTCAACGGTCGCCGCAAAAAAATCTTCAGGCGCGTAGAGCTGCGGAGGAAGCGCCTGGGTTTTATCCGCAGGAACAACTTGAGTTGTTTCAGGTGTTGCGGCAAAGGCATTTGACCCAAAACCAATTGATAAAGAAGCGAAAATTAAAGCCGAAATGATGAGAGAAGAGGTTTTTTTCATGGACCCACTATACCATAGAGTATAATGCGTTCCATGATAGTCATTCTCGATAATATTCGTAGCATGCACAACGTCGGTTCTATGTTGAGAACCGCCGACGCTGCCGGTATCAAAAAAATATATCTCTGCGGAATCACGCCAGGTCCACTTGATAAATACGGCCGACCAAATTCACAACTCGTGAAAGTCTCACTTGGCGCAGAAAAATCAGTCGAATGGGAACACGCCGAATCAACACTCGACACGATCGACATGCTCAAAAAACAAGATCCAGATTGTGAAATATACGCAGTTGAGTTGCATGAAGACGCCATAAATTACAAAAATCTCTCAGGATTCAATCGCGAAAAATCAGTACTCATTCTTGGCGGTGAGGTCGACGGCCTTTCTCCAGAAGTACTTTCTCGTGCCACAAAAATTCTCAAAATTCCCATGCTCGGCGAGAAAGAATCGCTCAACGTCTCGGTCGCATTTGGAATCGTGGCGTATCACTTTGTGAAGTGACTCATCTCATATGAAAAAATCATCATTTCGCGACATAGTCTTCTCCATCGTCAAAAAAATTCCAAAAGGGAAAACGATGACGTACAAAGAAGTCGCTATTGCAAGTGGCCATCCACGCTCTTATCGCGCCGTGGGAAATATTCTCAACACGAATTACGATCCAGAAATTCCATGCCATCGAGTTATTCGTTCTGATGGGAAAACAGGCGGCTACAACCGTGGTGCTTCTCAAAAAGCAAGAATCCTCACAGAGGAAGGTGCGATACAGAATAATGCATAGCTATATTCAAAGCTAAAATAGGCCAAGTTATTGACAACAAAACCTAAAATTCATAGAGTAGCGCCTATGTCTAATTTGAAAAATCCAACTCCGTCGCCAACAGAAATTTTCGAAGCATACGAATACAATGCTCGACAAGTTCACAAAGAGTCCGCTGATAAGGAGCGGATCAAAGCTCTCGTGTACAAGCTCCACGAGATTATTGACCTTCCAACCGATCGCGGAGGGAATAGGCAGATTCTCAACGAAATAGATATTCTTCTTTGGCAAGGAAAGACAACGCTCCGCCAGCTCGGAATCACGATGGAGCAGTGGGTTGAAACGTGTGTCATGTGCAAGTTTTATTCAGCATATATGCGCCATGCAGTGCCAGAAGCCTTTGAATTACCGAGAGAATTTCACGATGAACAGCGAATGGATACCCACCGAAAATATCGACTACTTCTAACGGGAGAAAATTATATGGACCGAGAAGTATATATTCCAAGAAGGAAAATGGCAGGCTATCTTTTGCCACCGAAAGGACTCCCCATGAGAGTTGACGAAGCTGATATGCCAATGTTTGGACAAGCTACCACTCAGGCAGTTCATTTTTTACAGGAGCTTACGGCATCAGCAGCGCTTATAGCAGCCGAGTTTGAAATGCAAAGCGGCGACCACAATCCCCTCGTCAACTAGTAACTTCATCTCGATCGTGTACAATAGGAAAAGGTATTTCTTATTTTTTTGTATGGCAAAATTAACTGAAAAATTGAAAGAACAGAGTGCAGCCGTAAAGCGCGAGGTAAAAAAACAACTCCTCACCTATATCATCGCATCACTTGGTCTCGTCGCAGGTCTCGCATGGAATGAGGCGATCAAGGCGCTCATCGAATATTTCTTTCCAGCAAGCCAAAATACACTCCTCGCAAAATTTCTCTATGCGGGCGGCGTCACGATGTTAATCGTAGTGGTTTCATACTATCTCGCAGAGTTGATTAAAAAAGATCAGGAGAAAAAACCTGAATAAAGAAAAAAGAACAGCAGAATAATAACGACGACATGCCTTCTCAAAAAAATCACAACTCACTTCCACTGATCGGCGGACATGTTTCCGCAGCCGGTGGATTTTTTCATGCGATCGAAAATGCACAACGAATTGGCGCAAATGCGATTCAATTTTTCGGCGCATCGCCACGTCAGTGGTATGCCAAATTACCAACACCGGAAACGGTAAAACAGTACAAAGACGCACTGAAGAATAGCAATGTACAAGCGGTATATCTCCACGCAGCCTACCTGCCAAATCTCGCGACCGCATCCGAAGAATCGTATGAAAAATCGATAAAAAGTTTGTCCGAACATTTGCAAATCGTACAGATGATCGGCGCACAGGGACTCATTTTTCACATGGGCGCTTACCCGAAAGACAGTTCTCGCAATGCTGCGATCGAACAGACCGCAAAGGGCATGAAAGAAGTTCTCAAGCGCACACCCGGCAGCGCATTTCTCGTGATGGAGAACTCCGCAGGTGGTGGCGGAAAACTCGGAAATACCGCAGTAGAGCTTGGTGCCATCAAGCACCTCGTGAAATCCGACCGCGTCAAAGTATGTTTTGATACCGCACATGGTTTTGAGGCGGGCGAACTCGGTCCAGATGTAACACCGGAAAATGTGAAAAAAACTTTTGACGAATGGGATAAAGAAATTAATCTCAAAGATCTCATCGCCCTCCACGTCAACGACTCAAAAACAAAATATAACTCCAATCATGACCGTCACGAAAACCTCGGCCACGGAGAAATCGGCCTCAATGGATTCAAGGCTCTAGCAGCCGACAAGCACCTCCATCACGCCGCCTGGATTCTCGAAGTCCCAGGCTTCGACAACGAAGGCCCTGACAAAGAAAACGTCGAAATTTTGAAATCGTGTTTTAAATAATTAAAATTATTTGTCTCCCTTTATGCCGACAAAGAATCAAGACCGAGAGGACTTGTAGATTTTCAGGTATTTCAAAGCTGAAATATTGACAATAGACAGCAAAAGAGTTAGAATAGCAAGACATGAATATATTTGGCAAATCTCCATCTTCCACATCAAAAAAGCCAGCACTGCCAGAAAGGAAAGGCGTTTCAAGTAGCCATTCAAAAATTTCTGCATCAGTTGCTGCGCTGTGTTTAAGTATTGCAGCTATGACAGGGTGCGCTATCGACGCAACGCAGCCGCAAAAGATTCCAACAACTCCTACGACAACAGAGGTAACAAAAATACTAGAACTTACGAAAATTCTCTCAGAATACCCTTCGCTCAAAGAAGTAAGACAGCATTTGGATGCGATAAAAGCTACTGACGAATCAAAGAAGCAAACCTTTTCCGGCTCAGAGCTTCTTCAGAAATTCGAAGGTGAGTATGTCTATGATCCACTTGCTCCCAACAATAAAAAACTTCAGCAGATAAGTGTACTTAATAACTTCACATTTGCCAGTGGGGCAGATCGCCTTTTCTTCATAAACGTCTTAAATGGGCTCGCGGTAGAGGCGAGTAAAAAACTTCCGTGGTCACTTGCCGACTACTCACCGGAAGAAATAAGAAATCTTTTTATTCAGAACGATACAATTGCGGTAAACACATCGAAGAATGGCCTGAAGGGCGATTTGCCTGAAGGCATGCCAAATACAGAGCATCATCAGTATCCGGTTCCGGACGATATGATCGAAGACGCGCACGTTGAACAATTGAATCTTGTGCTCAAAATTATTAGCGGCGCAAAGAATCAAGAAGAGGCCGTTGAGCATCTTATCCGCTGGATGAAGGCAAATATTACGCACGCAGATGAAAATTACGGATGGGGTGTATACCTCACGCCAGGTGAAAAGCCGCTAGATGATGGCGGGGCAGTCGCCTATCCAAAAACCCTCGACGCAATTTACAAGGAACGCGTAACAGGATGCCATGAACCTACTATTATGCTTGAAGGAATGGCTCATGGAATTAATATTCCAGCAGTACGACTTTCAATGCATGCCCATGGAGTGCTTTATTTGCCAACAATGAATAAGTTTATTCATGTAGATCATGTGGCGAGTTATGTATCAGCATCTCCTAATCAGCTCATGCTCGATAGAGATACAATTATGGCATTCGCGAATAATGCTAAAGAAATATTTAGTATTTTTATGGATAATAATCCGACGTATGTTCCAATTAGCCGCTATAGAAAAGGAAATAATTTAACTATCGATCTGAAAAATTATAAAGATTTTGACACCGGAAAGTGCAAGGAAATTGCAGATGATCAGTGGCAGTCGATCGCCACAGAATTAAAAGATTTTGCACCCACGTTCGACACAGCAACCTGCTCAGTATCAGGAAAATCAATCTCAATTCAAACGCTAGAGGAGATGGAGGCCAAATAAATCTATTTTATTGATATTGCTTCCCAATCTCTCGATACGCATCTCGAAATGGCATGCCGTTTTTGACGAGTCGGTATGCTTCATCTGTCGCATAAAGGTCTGGCGTACAAGCCTGCTCAAGTATTTCGCGATTCACTTGTAAATTGGACGCGACTTTTTCGGCAATGGTGATTGTGTCAATGGCCAACTTCACACCTTTGAGAAATGGCTCCTTCATAAGCTGAAAGTCACGGTTATAGCCAAGAGGAAGATTCTTAATAAGCTCCTGAATTTGAGAAACGTAGCCATTAAAAATCGCGACATTCCCACGCATTAGTTCAAGCACATCGAAATTTTTCTTCTGCGGCATGATACTCGATCCAGTTTTGAATGACTCCGGAAGATCGAAAAATCTAAATTCTTTTGTAGTGAAAAGAAGGAGGTCTGAGGCAAACTTTCCGAGATCCATCATGATCTGCGAGAGCGCCTGCATCATCATCAGTTCAAACTTCCCTCTCGACATGGCGCAATAGATTGGATTTTTCTGAACATTTAGAAAACCAAGTTCTTTAGCGGTAAATTCACGATCTATGCCAAGAATATTTTCACCATATCCCGCCGCGGAGCCGAGTGGATTTTGATTGAGAATTTCGCCTACCGACTTCAAAAAAATCACATCATCAATGAGGGCATCATGATACGCACCCAGCCACACTTCAACCGTCGTCGGCATGGCACGTTGCATATGGGTATAGCCTGGCATGTTGAAAGATGTGTACTTTTTTGCTGCGATATCGAATGCCTGAATAAGACCTTCAAAAAGCGAAAAAACAGCTTTCAGCTTATCAAGCGAAAAGAGCCTTAAGGCCACGAGAATCTGATCATTTCTTGACCGACCCGTATGAATTTTCTTTCCAACTTCGCCACATGTAGTAGTGAGAAAATCCTCGATCGCGGTGTGCATATCTTCCTGTTCACGCGCGATCACAAACTCTCCCTTTTTCCAGAGTTCGAGAATTACATCCAGGCCATTTTCGAGCAATATGAGTTCATGAGGAGTCAAGATGCCAATTTTTTGAAGGCCACGTGCATGTGCACGCGACCCTTGAATATCATAGGATACAAGATCCATATCGAGCAGGTAGTCATTTCCAATCGTGTACGACTCGATATTCGTATCGATAATGTGATTATCACTCTTCTGCCATAATTTTTTCATATATATAAAAATAAAATTCTAATAAAAATTTACAACTGCGCGCCACCTCGCTTCACCGCCTGGACTCTCTGCGGAAGTGCTTGCAATCGAATAAACCCGATCGCGTCCTTTTGATTATACGCGCCACCATCGTTATCCATCGAAGCGATTTTCATATCATACAAAGAATTGACAGACTCACGTCCAATAGTCATGACATTGCCTTTATAAAGCTCCAGAGTTGCGCTTCCAGTCACATATTTCTGCGACTCTACGCAAAACGCACGAAGCGCTTTTATCTTGTCACAGAACCAAAATCCGTAATACACCATCTCGGCAAACCCAGGCATCAGGCTGTCTCGTAAGTGCATCAAATCTCGATCCATACTCAAGCTCTCAACCGCCTTATGCGCCTGCCACAAGATCGTCGCACCCGGCGTTTCATAGACGCCTCTCGACTTCATACCAACAAATCGATTCTCCACCATATCGAGTCTACCCACACCATTTGCACCACCAATTTTATTTAATTCCGTTAATAATTCTGAACACCCCATCATTTTTCCATTCACCGCGACCGGCACGCCAGCGACGAAATTAATAATCACCTCCGTCGAAGCATCAGGTGCATTTTTTGGATCAACGCTCAGTTCAAACATCTCCGGAAGTGGCTTAACAGAGGGGTCTTCGAGCATACCAGCCTCGAAACTAATATGCATAAGATTCTCATCCGACGACCACGGTTGCGCAGCAGTCGCCTTCACTGGGATCCCATTCACCTCCGCATACGCGATCATCTCCTGTCGTCCAGGAAATTGCGCCAAAAATTTCTCATCCTTCCACGGAGCAATAATTTTCACGTCCGGCTTGAGTGCATAGTACGCCATCTCAAATCGAACCTGATCATTCCCCTTTCCCGTGGCTCCATGAGCTACATACTCAGCACCTTCGGCTATAGCAAGCTCGATCTGTTTCTTTGCAATCAAAGGTCGCGCTAACGACGTCCCCAATAAATATTCTCCCTCATATTTCGCATTCCACTGCATCGCCGGAATCACATAATCCCGTACAAACTCTTCTTTCACGTCAATCGCCACAACTTTCATCGCACCACACTTCAGCGCCTTCGCCTTCAGCTCCTCAAGATTTTCCACCTTCTGCCCCAGGTCAAGCATGCAACAGATCACAGCGTAACCCTGATCCACAAGCCACTTGGTAATAATCGACGTATCCAGCCCGCCCGAATAGGCGAGAACAACTTTTTTCATATAAAAAAGATTAAGTAAAAATAAAAACACCAAAACTAAAAAACATTCAGTATATGTGCGGGGTTACCCGCGGCGGTTCTGGCGGTGAGTTGTATTGAATATGCACGCAACAGCATCGAAGTGGGAGTATATTCCACTTTCGACCACAAAAATTTCAGAATTGATTTCGGCTGCAAGAGCCATAATCACATGCGTTTAAAGTAACTCCAGTATATCCCAATCAAACCAGCAGTCAAATTTCCTCTTTCACAGGGTTCAAAATCAACCTAGTACGGACTCCGAATAGTCGCAATCATCGAACTCGCAACCTGCGTATACCGCTGTGTCGTACGAATATTTTCGTGGCCAAGTAGCGCCTGAATATATCGAATATCCACGCCATTCTCGAGCAGATGCGTTGCAAAACTATGCCTCAAAGAATGAAACGTCGCGCCTTTTGTAATCCCCGCCCGCCGCAACGCAGTCTCAAAAATCTTCTGCGCCGTCCTTGTCGTTAGTCTCCCTCCTCGCTCACTCTCAAAAAGAAAATCCGAACCATCGCGTCCCGCAACCCTCGCTCTCAATCCGCCAACAATTTTCTCAGAAAAAATAGTCATACGATCCTTCCCGCCTTTTCCATTTCTCACCCATAGTCTTAAGTTCCCGAGCTCAACATCTCGAACCCGTAGCGCAACCACCTCACTTACTCGCAGCCCCGCCCCATACGCCAGCTCCACCAAAAGTCGATGCTTTTGATTTCCAATGCCCTCAATAATCCGACGAATCTCATCCCGAGAAAGTACCACGGGCAGCTTCCTGTTTCGCTTAGAATAGCGAATACCAAGCCCACCTCCCAACTTCAGAATATGCCGATACAAAAACTGAATCGCATTTAGATACAGATTAATAGTTTGCGACGCATACCCCTTGTCCCTTTTCATCAACAAAAATTTCATCACCTCCTCTCGCCTCACCTTCCCGGTATCACTCCCGACATACTTCAAAAACTCCTCAACACACCGCACATAACTCACCACCGTCCGCGAACTATATCCACGAACTCGTAACTCACTCCTCAATTGTTCTATCCAAAATGACACCGTCTTTATCTCCTCCATACCAATCAACCTACCCCTCCCGCCTTACCAATTCTTAAGCTTTTCCTAACATTTTCCTAAAAAAATCATGAAATAATTCTTACAAAAACATGAACAAATCCTGACAGGCAATCTCAATAAAATGGCTTCATAAAGACAAAATTTCGTGGTAGAATTCAAAAATGCAGTACTACCAAACAAGGGCAGAAAAAATCACAGGATCAAACTTCAACGAAATGCGAAAAAAGGCAGAAAAACTCTTTGATGCCATTAAAAAGAAGAGTAAGAGAAAGCCATATATACGTTCAGCATATTTCAAGAAAGATAAAATATTTCTCGATTATTTTTGGGGACATCTCTATGCGAAGCAAAATCGAAGAGACAGAATAAGACGGATACAATTCTATGAGGCAGCAATTGAGCTCCTAAAGAACACTAGACTCCAGCCAGTATCAGTTGATAATCCCAATAATAAGAATGAAACACTCTATAGATTCTACGGAAAAACAAACGAAGGTTGTGCATTCATTGTTCAGATTAAAGAACACAAGAAGTCCGGACAAAAATATTTTATCTCTATTTTTCCAGAATAATATAAAAAAAGGCCTCCGCTAATGTGTGGTACGAAAACCACTGGCCGAGGACCTTTTATGAACCCATTATATCAATAATAAAACGGTGACGCAAAAAATTATTCCCAGATTCCCGCAATCCAAAGCTAAATTTCGCATATGATCTGTATCCCGCTTATTATACGAAGTATTCAAAAATATAAAAAGATCCCCCGCTAATTTGTGGTACGAAAACCACGGCCGGAGATCTTTCTAACGCAAGAATATCAATCCAAAAGCCAATATGCAACATTTACCTTTTATATTCAAAGCTAAAATCCGCCTATCCACCCCAAATCTGCTTACTATACGAAATATTTTCGTATAGTATCGAGTTAGGTGACGTAAAAAATTTATTTAACCAATATGCAATCAGTAAACGGCATCGGCGCGACTTTCTATGGTAAAAAAGATATGAAAGACGACGGCTCATATATAACTACAAAATGGTTTATCT
>JBAYUX010000042.1:0-10620 GCA_041674865.1 Candidatus Altimarinota bacterium | reverse complement strand
TATTGCGTATCTGCAACATAGCGAACATCGGTATCTGAACGGATGCGCATGTGAGGATTATTTTTATCGCGTAAATGTTCGAGAGTAGAGCCAAAAAGCAGAGCCATATGCCGACAAATCATATCTTGTTTTTCCATGATTCGACCCAAATGAACCTTCCCACCAGAAGGATACGCAGCTTCTCTATATCGCTTATCAAGCATTCGATATGAATATGGAAAATCCGCAAAAATTTTTCGCGCAATAATTCCAAGTAAGTCTTCAAATTTTGGAGCTCTACCGGCCAATTTCATCTGGTGAAAAACAGTATTTGCATACTGCTCTATCTGATTGATATATCGAGCAAGGCCTTGATCTTTTTCATAATCAACAACAATCGCCTCCATTCGACCTTCGAGACTTTTTGGATAACACACGCCTCCCTGAAGATTTTTGGTACGCGTCGTAATGCGTGGCCGACCCTCGTACATATCAGCTCCGGCACCTGGCGCCGCCACACTGTAACCAATATGTCGTAAAATATTTGGACCTCGAGGAGGTGTGCCTGGTGGCATATAAAAGCGTGAGAAATTGAAGCTAAAATACAGATAAATTATAACACAAAATAAGAATATAAGCAAATTTTACAAAGGATTGCCAAGGGAGTCAAAGCTGAAAATTGACAAAAAGTATAAAAAGATGTACTATAAGCACAATATGTTACATCCGGATGTTTCAAAAATTCAACTAAAAGAAACCAAGCCACCTGTCGTGGTAGGGAAACCTGCGGTCAAAGGGAAAGGGGTTGCGCCTTCCGCTCATCCTACTTTAACCTCACCTCCTCCTGAATCTGCCTCAAAATCAACCGATCCTCGAATTAAAAAAGTTGGAAGATGGGCAAGAAACGCACTCCTTCTCGTTCTTCCATTGATTATTGGATACAAGGCTACTCGAAAAGACGTCGTAGACATTCCATTTCCGCATGATGGGGAGGAGTTCACGATGCAAGATCTTACGCTTGAAGAAAAAGTAGCGCAGCTCATGCATAGCTCAATGTATGGTTCACGTGGCACTGATCGTACAGATAGAATTGTGAATAGAGATCTAGTAGGGAATAAGAGAATACCACTTCCAGAAGACTTCACGGACTGGCTTACAGACTGGTTAAAATCGGATACTGTCACTGGAGGTATTCATATATTTCGATCGGATGCGCGAAGTCTACAGGAGGCCAGAAGGACAGCAATTGAGCAACTTTCAAAAGGAAAAATTCCTCCATTTATTTCAATGGATATTGTTGGTGGATACACTCGACACCTTGGAATTACGCGAGATCAAGCTGCGAAATTTGGAGTACCAGCCGAATTCATTCAGCTCGCAAAAAAACATAATATCGAACTTCCAACTCAGGAGGATCTTGGTAGTGCATTCGAGAAATGTAAAACCAATGAAGAGCGATATGAGTTTCGAAAAAAGATGATGGAATACGGAGCTGCCATATCTCGAATTTGCAAGGCAGTTGGCGTAAATATCAACTTTTCACCGGTCATGGATCTCGTGACTGATAAAGATGGAGATTCTTTTGCAGCAAAAAATGACGAGACGTATGGTAACAAGATTCATACTGTTATGTCGCTTTCATTTTTCTTTATCAAAGGCTTTCAGGAAGAGCAGGATGCAGCGCATACACTCATCGTACCAAAGCACTTCGTAGGAACGGGTATGATGCAAATCAATCCGCATGAAGACGAGAAGCAAAAGGTGACTGATATGGAAGGGCGAGATGGAAGCGTGTTGCCATTCCAAAATGCTATCGAAGGAAGATTATTTACAACTGGATTGCATCCACAGGCGTTTCCATTTGATGCAGCATTAAGGCGAATTCTCCTCGATGTGAAATATTGGGAAACTATCGTCGATGCGAGAAAGCGAAGCGATGGTGACGTTAAAAAAGCAGAAGAAGAGCTGGAGAATTGTCACGCAAAACTCAATACGCTTTTGAAAAAAAATGGCATAGATCCAGAGACATTCTCTTCAAGATTTTTCCGAACAGATAGGGTGAGTGGCATAATGGTTGGACATGCGCAAAATTTTACAAATCCGCAGACACCAGGAACGCTCCACAGAGGAATGATAACAAAGCGTCTTCAGCAGAACCTCGGATTTAATGGAATTATTTTTACCGACGATCTCAAGATGGGCGCCGTTACAAATCATGAGAGGGAGAGCGGGAATGGTGACGATAGCGGAGAGCTTTTTGTGCGAGCACTGAGTGCTGGAGTGACAATTCCTATGATGCTTCACAATAAAGGTGCTATGCCGGAAATTGTCGAAAGAGTAAGGCACGCAATTGAAACCAATGAAGACATCGATCACGATGGAACGCCCGATATAACAGCTCACGGAATTGATGATCGTGTACAAAAAATCCTAGACGCAAAGGTAAGTCTCGGTCTTTTATCACGTGAAACGAGAACAAATCCAATTACCGGAGAAAGAGAAGTAGTTTACAAAAATACAGCCAAGAAGGCTCGGGATCAAATTCTCGGAACGTCGTTATAAGCCACTACAAAGTAAATTATGAACTTCTTCAAAAAATCAGCAGCGACGCTCGCGCTCATGGCCGGCTTCACAGCCGATCAGCCCAAGCCAATACCAGAGCCGACGGAGCATCGTCTCATAGATGAAACATCTTCAGAAACAAGAAGTCAGCTACCACTACGTGCATTTGGATTTCATCACGAACGCAGCAAAGATAAAAGTGAAGAAAGCCGCATAGAATGGCCATCTTCGGTGCCACATCCATTGTCTTCCGTACAGCCAACATTTGACGATGGTCCTCATAGAAACGACAGATTAATAGCAGAAAAGCTCAAAGAGCTCCCATTTAAAAATCCAATTTTTTATTATGTCGGAGAGCGATTTTTCAAAAGTGGAACTGTGTACAGCGAAAGTGATCTTTTGGAAAACGAAGATCATCTAAGAAAAATTCTCGATCCTGAGATGTGCGCAATTGCAAAGGAAATGATCGATCATGGCTATGAAATTGGTTATCATGGAATGACTCATTCGCAACCAGAAAGTCCTAAGCATATGCAGTCTCAGGATAAGGAAGATTTCGAAAGAGATTTGCAGTTATTCGAAAAAATAATGCAAATCGCCACTGGAAAATTAGATTTTCATGTAAAGCATATCCGTCCACCGTATGGCGCCGGAACATCGGATATAATCGAGCGACCATTTATGAAATATGCTCAAGAGCATGGCATTGAGGCACGCACATGGAGCATTGCGTCATTTGATTGGGATGTGAAAGAGGCCCGTAGTGAGCGAATTCTTGCCGATGCCCTTCAGGTAGTTATGGAAGGAAAATCTTCTGACATTCTTTTTCACTCGCAGCACCAGGACGGAACAGCGTTAGGAAATTTTGGACAGATGTGTGAAGAATTTAAGAGGATTATTCTTTCAATCAATGCGCCCGGACGAGTGTCAGAAAAAGCAAATTACAAAAAACTCATCGAAGCAATTGTTGATAAAACTCCAATTTCAGACGATCTAAAATTACAGAACTCTCATTTTAGAATCGGTTCTCCTGGTCAAATCGCCATAGATTCAGCATACAATACAGATCTTTCCGTTCAGTATATGGGGGCAGTGCAGTTTGCCATTCGAAAAGCACAACAGAATAAAGAAAAGTCACCAATTAGAGCAGACGGATACATCTCTGCCTCAACCGCACAAGCCGTCATAACTCTTTATCCAGAGGCAGTAAAGGATGTAACAACCCAGCAAATCGCTCATGTCTTACGAGACCCTTCATCATTGGAAAATTCAGATATTGGAAAGCGATTGCCAGATCTCACATTTCCAAATCGAAAGGACCTCTCTTTGAAAGATATAAGTTTTGCAAATCGCGGATTACAGGTGCAGGCGATCGCATCAGACATCGTATTGCACGGAGGGATTGACGAAGCATTTCTCGCAAACTACGACTTCAGCGGACTCCACATCGATCAAGATCATATTCCGACATACATCAGGATGTACGCATTTTTACAAAAAAGCGGACTGGACGACCACACTTCGGCGAGAGTTGTTGCAACAGCAATGCTCGAAAGTGGTGTAAAAAATACACTCGATGATTTCGGCATAGGAAAAGGAACAGCAGAAACTGTTGGAACTTGGATGTATAAGCATCTCAAGGATACTTCCATACCGAAACATGTTCGAGGAGTAGTCCCAAAAAAAGTAGGAGATACCTTACAAAATGGACCAAAATCCGTTGGACCAGGCCAGGTGCCACTCAGCTTTATGTGGGCAATGTGCGAGCTCATTACCGAGCGCAAACTTTCTCGCGATCAGGTAGAAGATTTATTAGAGACTCCAGAGGGAGCCGCTCTCGGCATTTACTTACGAATGCGCCAGGATGAAATCGCCCTAAGTAGTGAAAAATAAAGCCAAAGCTTGACATATAGAATAATAAAGGTATAATAAAACCTTTATTATAAAACAGTACGTGCACTATGAATCATAACACTCCTCAAGCTTCTGGACCTGAAAGACGCGAGAAATCATCTCGTTTAGCACAATTATTTACACCCACTCCAAGAGAAAAAAAGCGAATGATGGCTCAAGCGAGACAGACTCTCGGCGCTATCACCATCGCTCTTGGTGTTGGTGGCGCTGGATACGCGGCGCTTACAGAAATTCCAAGAACTACTGTTGAGGAAGGACCAGGATTATTCCTGGCTACTGATGGCACAAAGGCTCGGCCATGGTACGAAAGAAGTGGAACTCGCTATCTCTTCGGTGACCTAAAAGATGGAAAATATTCAAGCTGGGATGGGGCTTCTATCGAAGGTCATTTCAAGCCACGGGAAGACGGTGATCACGGATATCAACTCGACGGCCACGGGAAAAGGCATGACCCACATGGGAGTGCATTTTACGACAACCGGCAGCAGTTCCTCAGTGAAGGAATTGCCATTCGAGAAGAAGGCGATTTCAAAGACGGCAAATTACATGGCCATGGAAAACGCGAAAGAATGGACGGAACCATTATCGAAGGTGAGTTTGCCTATGGACTTCCAAATGGTCACGCAACTGTTATATTCAAAGACGGTTCCAAAGTTGTAGGTGAGTTCAAGAATGGAAAGCCTACATCAGAGCGTAATCCGCTATTAGATGGTCAACCAATAGAGCTAAAACCAGGAGACTCAATCTCCTTCAAATTTTCAAGTTCTCCGTTGCAAGGACTTATTCGTGGTAAGCATACCGATGCAAAAGGCGAGGTTATCTTCGACGGTGAAGTTGATGAAGATCAGGTTATGGTAAACGGTTTTGAAAACCTCGTCATGAAGGGAATCGGTACATATGTCGGTGAGGTAAAGGACAAAATGGCTCACGGAAAAGGAAAGTTAACACTTGAAGATGGTCGAACATTTGAAGGAATATTCGATCATGGTATGCTGATTGGTCGCGATATTTCCATCGATCTCTGCGGTCAGAAGTTTTATGAAGGAGAGATGAAAGACGGAAAACCAAACGGGGAAGGAGCGCAAATTTCTTGGAATGGTGCGACTCAAAAAGGAACATTTATAAATGGCAAATTGCAGCATGGAAAAGAGGTTGATGGGCAGGGTCATATCAGTGAGGGTGATTTTCATGAAAATGGAAAATTGGTCACGGGTCACATAACATACAATCCAAGATCACTTCCTGACTATGACTATGATAGAAAAGTCGTTGAGACGGATATTCAGTTCGGAGTTCCAAATGGTCAGGGAGCAATCAAGGCAGGTTTTACTATTATCAGTGGTTGGTTCGAGAATGGAAAGTTTTCTAAGCGCAAGCCAGGAGAAGAAATCGAGACAGGAGGACCGGCAGAGTACACTATGACACCTGGTGGACAGAAGGTGTTTCGTATCACGCAAGACACGAGAGCAGCATTCTTTTATGGTTTTTCGGGTTCGTGTTACTGGGTTCCAAAAGGTACGGTACCAACAGCCGGTACGATAAAGGTTGATCCAAAAAAGCTCCCAGAAGAAATGCAGGGAGAGCCAAATTGTGGACGATCAATACCGCATCCAAATTTATTTGATGACTAGCAAGACATTGGATTTTTATCCCAACACTTCCTTGAGGCGGTCACCTTCGATCGCCTCTTTGATTTCCCGAGCGACGCGACGACCAGTAGACATTGGAACGTCGTAACGGAGGGCGGTATAAGGCGAACCATCGATGTATGGATTCGTACCAGCAACGATACGAGCAGAAATTTCGAAGACGAAGAATTTCAAGTCAGGGTCGACGATCGCTTCCAAACAGAAAGGTCCAAATAAGCCCTGTTCTCCGACGCCTTCGAGGCCTCGGGATTTTTCGACGACGCGGCGGCCCATCGCAAATAAATCAGGGAGCATGCTCTCGCGAACAACGATTGGAATATTTCCAGTAATAGTATAACTCGTATGAATATTCGCATTGAGCTGATCTTTCGCAGAGATTCGTCCGATTGAGTCGGCATTTGATTCATATCGCTTATCGAAACTCATGATCTCGAGCTCATCATGCAACGGTGAATAAAAGTAGTGCGTATAGAGCGGAACACCGACGATATATTCCTGAATAACGTAATCTTTTTCATTTGGATACTCACTAATTCGATCGTAAAACTCTTCAGGAGTATTTGCGACGAAATATCCCATACCACCTTTTGCGCCATGGAATTTGATAATAGCCGGTCGATCAATTTCTTCCGGTGTCGCAAAAATCTTTGGAACGCGAATGCCAGCATCTACAAGCCACTCTCGTGACTTCACACGGTCAGACTCCCACTTGAGAATTCCACGAGTTCCATAATGCATCATCGAAATGCTACGTACTTTTTCTGCGCCGATATAACTCACAAAACTTCCATGAGGAATCATAATCGCATTCTTCGCCTTGAGCTCTTCCTCAATAGAAAAAAAGTCGCTGAACTTTTCGATCTCAATAATTTCATCAGCAACTCGATAACTTCGGTATGGTTCACTCTTGCCCTTCTCGCAGATTGCAATCGTGCGGAACCCCTCGTCCTTCGCGCCCTTCAGAATCTGAAGTGCTGAGTGGCTTCCAAGTGTCGCGATAGCATAATCTTTGATGGATGGCATAATTTTTTGAAGCTGAGTAACGAATAATTTTAAACATTGTACAAATTTTGACGAAATTTGTCTAGTAAAAATTTTCTTATACAAAACATCAACATGCAATACACTCAGAAAACACATACAGAAAAAGGGCTATCCGTCCGTTACAGATAACCCTTCTCCCCCCTAACTCAAGGTCGATATATAAAAAGAAATTTCTAGAGCTCGATTTCAGAACGTGCTCGTGATCGTACATTTGTATTGCTTTCGCCGCATGTCTTGAGTTCAGTAGACATTGTTGTGACAAGAGCCTTTCGTGCGGCCTTTAAGTCATCTTTCTGTTTTTTAACAGCAGTTCTGTACGCTTCTCCTGCTTTTTTTAAAGCATCTTTTTTGGCAGTCTCATCGGTAAGTGCCAATGCGGCAGTGATCGCGGTTTTTCGTGCAGTAAGAGCAGTCCTTACTCCAGCATTGTAGGCGTCGAGAGCAGTGATAGTGGATACATCGCGCTTATCAAGAGCATTAAAAACACACTGTGTTGTAAGGGGTGCTTTTCTCTCTGCGCGTTTCAACTGATGCATTTCTTTCGCTGAAGATTCTTTTTCAGGAAAGCCATGTTCCATCTCGGAATTTTTTGCCAAAGCGACACCAGTATTCGTAACGAGAAGGGAAGCGGCGATAGCCATAGTGGCCAAACTTTTTGTGAACATAAATAAAAAGATTAAAAAAGTAAATAGTGCCCATTCATACGGAAGGACTATGTCGACAGTTACACAAAGATAGTTGACAGAAAAACCAGTCCTGTTATTTTCTACTCATATGGGTCACGCAAAAATCACATCAAAAGAGCTTCAAGAAGCCTACGAAAAAGTAAACGCCGGCCAGGCAGTTCTTCTCGACGTTCGCGCACAGTGGGAGCGAGAAGAGGAGGGTTATGAGCCGAAGGCGATGCATATGGACTATGAGTTATTTACCGAAGGAAAACTTCCAGATCTTCCGAAAGATGCGACAATTTATGTTCACTGCAAAGCTGGAGGACGGGCAGGCGTCGTTGCGCAGGTCATGCAATCCCACGGCTTCAAGCAAGTTTTTAATCTAGGTGGTTACAAGGACTGGCGTTCTAGGACTGGAGCGGCTTGAAGAAAAGCTAATTTCGTGCTATAATGAAGAGAAATAAAAAGCATCTCTCAATATAAAAATCGATCAAAAATGGCTAACGTTCTCATTCTCAATCGCGACAAAGAAGGCACCATGAATGGCACCGCCGACTCAATTGCATCAAATGCATTGAGCGCTATGGTAAAAGCCCTCGGTCACACATCAACAATTTCAACCCTTCGCGATCTCGGCGAAACACTTCCTGAAAATACGCAGTATGTTTTTTTCTATCCAGATCTCGTGCAAGTCATGCCAATAGAAAAGTTCATGCGTACTCATCCGGAGGTAACGTTTATTATGACAACCGCCTCGGCAAAAGATCGCAGTTTTAGTCCAGAAGCCGATGGCGACAAATTCACAAATTTCAAAATCCTCCCACGACCGTTTGGTATGGATACGTTGAAGGAGCTTCTTGTATAAGCATTCAATTAATGTCGGAAGAATCGGAAACCTGTCGTAACCATCGAGAGGCCGAGTTCGTCGGTGCGTTTATAGACTTCGTCGTCACGGATTGAGCCACCTGGTTGAATGATTGCGGTAACGCCGTACTTCGCTGCAGCCTCTACGCCATCAGCAAATGGGAAGAAGGCATCTGATGCCATTACGCTTCCTGGAATCTTGTCTCCGCCCTTTGTGGCGCCAATGAAGACACTGTCGACACGTGACATCTGACCAGCACCGATACCGGTTGCCGTTTCAATGACGCTTCCGTTTTTTCCAGGGAGTGTTTTTGCAAAGACGACTGCGTTGGAGTGAACGTGTTTGACGACAATATTCGCGAAGAGCATTGCACGAATTTCTTCTGGAGCAGGAGCTTTTTTCGTGACAACTTTGAGCTCATTTTCATTAACGATGTAAGTGTCTTTCGTCTGAACGAGAATTCCACCAGCGACTTTTTTGATATCACGACTGTGGAGATCGCGCTTGAGCTCGCCAGTTGCGAGAAGTCGAAGATCTTTCTTCTTGGAAAGAGATTCGAGAGCATCAGCATCAAATGAAGGCGCGATGATAATTTCGAGGAACCATTTTTTGTCGAAGACGAAGTTGGCGATCGCATTCGTGACAGGACGATTGAGGGCGAGAACGCCGCCGAAGGCGGACATAGAATCGACTTCGAAGGCCGCCGCGAGGGCCTCCTCCAAAGTATCCGCTGTGGCGACGCCACACGGATTGTTGTGCTTGATAATCGCGGCGGCCGGCCTTTCAAACTCTTTCACAAGTTCAAGGGCGCTATCGCCATCGACGATATTATTAAACGACAACTGTTTACCATGCAGTGCTTTTGCATTCGTAATATTCGAGTCATTATTTTCTGGATTGCGGAAGAAAACCGCTTTCTGATGAGGATTTTCGCCATATCGCATCGACATGACTTTTTCATAATGGAGATCGAGAAGTTCCGGCTCGCCAAGTTGCTTGCGGAAGTAGTGATCAATCGCCTCATCGTACTGAAATGTTTTCGTAAATGCTTTTCGTGCCAATTTTTTTCTCATATCAAGGCTCGTACCGCAGCCCCACTGATCACCAGCTCCTCCGGAAATCTCACTCCAAACTTCATCGTAATCTCTCGGATCGACAACAACCGCAACGCTCTTGAAATTCTTCGCAGCGCTACGAATCATCGAAGGTCCACCAATATCAATATTTTCAATCGCCTCATCTTCGCTAACGCCTTCGCGGGCGACCGTCTCTTCAAATGGATATAAATTCACGACCACCATATCAATCAAACCGATACCATGTTCGCCCAAAACTCGCATATGTTCAGGATTATCCCGAACCGCAAGAAGACCACCATGAACCTTTGGGTGAAGCGTCTTGACTCGTCCATCAAGCATCTCTGGAAAACCAGTGACATCGCTGACATCGGTCACGTTCAAACCCGCCTCCCGGAGTGCCTTTGCGGTACCACCTGTGGAGAGGATTTCTACCCCTTTTGAAGCTAATTTCTTAGCAAACTCAACGATACCTGTCTTGTCAGAAACACTGATGAGGGCGCGCATACAAAGCTGTTAAGGGCTTAAAACGGCCAGACCTCGCGGAGTATAGAGAAAAAACGTCACTCTGTCCATCACTAATTGGACGAATTATAGTCGGGCTCATCTCGGAGGACAATGTATTTCAAAAGTGCCTTCGACAGAAGTTATTCCATAGAGAATAACTTTGTATTCCAGGAAGAATACTTTCTGCAAAATGGTGTTTTAAACGTATAAGCTCTTCTCTCGTGTTATCGTAGCTTCTCACGCAAACCAGTAACCCACGCACCAGCGAGCTGCTCAATTGATAACGAAAATAAAGGAGCACCGTTATCACCTGTAATGCGTAGTATTTGCTCAGCAAGAGTCGATCCGATTTCATA
>JBAYUX010000041.1:0-10665 GCA_041674865.1 Candidatus Altimarinota bacterium | reverse complement strand
TTCTTCTGAATATAATCCTTTTCTTCGTCGTTGAGCTCAATGCCTTCTGAAAAAAGTTGAAATTGCATACAGAAAATTCATTTAAAAAAATAAGCGAACGATATATTTATGAATGAGTACCTTTAATAAGGTTCATGAGAACACCCTGCGGATCGGGAGAAAGGGTCACGCCAGAAGCAAGAAGAACGCCCTGGGCTCCAAGCTGTACGGAAACACGAGCGTCCTGTTCAGTTTTCACGCCGGCACCTACGAGAAGAGGAACGCTACCTGCAAGCTGAACAACTTTCGCAATCACGTCCGGTTGAGCCTGTGAGACCGAAACCGTTCCACCAATAAGCTCTGGTGGTTCATAAGCAATAGCATCTGGCCCAAGAGGAAGAATCTCCTGAACTTTTTCCGGACTCTCTGCGCAAACGAGCGTAAAAAGACCGGCAGCTTTACAAAGAGTAATTGTTTTTGCAAGAACATCCATAGGAATCCGATGTTCGGCATGATTAAGAAGTGTTCCAAAGGCTCCAGCAGCTTTTGCAGCACTTGGCGGAATATGACCCGTACGGGCGCCATACTCTACAGGATCAACATGCTGAATAAAGACCGGAATATTCACCAGTCCAGCAACCGTTGCGAGATCGAGTGCTGAGACCGCAATAGCGAGCTCAACGCCTTCACTCGCGGCAACACGATCATGAAGCTGGGCCAAGAGGTGTGCCTCCTTACCCAAAGCTGATTCGTAGGCCTTAAAATTGACAATAATAGCTGGAAATTTCACGTCACAACTCTACCTCTTTTTGGAATCTTGGAAAAGGAGAATATGCACGACCGAAGGGAGTGTAGCTCCCGAACCCGATCTTGCCCCCATGCTGAGGTTGCAAAAAATGCCATAAAATGATATAATGACAAGAAGCCAAAAATAAAAAACCAATACCTATGGGTGCAGAAAAATCAGGCAGTGAGAATATTCACGCCAAACAAATCGACGCGGTAAATAAAACGAAGTACTTCATCGACCTGCTTTCGAAACTCGGTGTTTCGCGAGACAAGCGAAGCGTTGAGGCACGAAAAGCACTTTGGGATAATTGCAAAGAGGACATCAAGAAGGAAGATAAAGATGTAAAAGACGTTTACTCGGGAAGTCTTCAACAAAACGAACTTCTTCTCAAATACATGCGCACCCAGATCAAAGATGGGAAGATTTTCGATGCCAATGCATTGAACTTCAAAAGCGGACTTGAAAAAGAAACCGTGAAAGGAAAAGGAGCAGCAGAACGAGACTCTCTCAGAGGAGAGATCGAAGGTAAGCGAACTGAAGGTAGACGATGGGAGAAGCTCAAGGAAAGCGGAGAAAAGCGTGATGATGCCTACACAGAATCGATGAAAAAAGATATCCGACTCTTCGATGGTGACAAACGAAATCCCGAAGAAATTCGTGCCGACCTCGATCGAAAAGTAACGATGGATGACGAAGTATACGAACAGTGGAAAAAATCTACGGACAACAGTAATTGGATCAACATCAACGCAAAAGGCAGAGATGAGGCATACCAAAGTTTATCGGAAATGCAGTTCGGTCTCGATGACTTCAAGAAAGTCATGAACGGAAAAGAATTAAGCATGGATAGTGTTGCGAAAAAGGCTGGATATAAAAGTTCAGCAGAAATGGCAAAGCTTTACGATGGCTACCGATGGGATTTCAACGTCTATCTCAGTGGAGCACGTCTCTATGTGCAAAATGCAGAAAAATTAGAAATACGAAAAAACTACACGGAGAAGGATATGACACCAGATGCATGGAAGGGGCTTCAGAAAGAAATTGCGGAGCTAGAAACCATCATGGCAATGCAGAAAAAAGAAATCGAAGAAGGACGACCAAAGATTGAAAAAGCACGTCCTCATTTCGAGAGACTTATGCGAATCATGAACGGTGGAAAGAAATTAATACAAGTTGTCGGAGATAAAGAAAAATTCTTTTACAACAAGCAAGAAGACCTTGCAGAAACGGAAGATGCCCTCAGTCCAGAAAACCAAAAAACACTTGGCATTTTGAACAGTGTCTTCGAGAAAAACTCAAAGGGACCGGCAATTGAAGATTCAAAAAAGGTCGTCACGATGCTCGATTTAAGCCAAGACGCACTCACAAAAGATACGAGTCATTTCGAAAGAACGAGCTCATATGGAGCAGCCTACGATGATGTTGAATCACGAGTTCTCGACACAAAAAACAGCGATAACACTCGAGTAAGTCTCGGAACAAAGTTCAATCACTACATCGAGCTTGCACTTATTAAAACTGGAAAATCAGATCAGCTTAGTAAGTATCAGGTGAACGAAGACATGATGAAGTCAGGAGAGATCAGCGAAGATGCAAAGGCTCTCATTCGTGTTGGATACATTGTCGATCTTCATAATACGTATGCCATCGAAAAGGCACGACGAATGGAAGTCGCAAAAGAATACTCAAAAAATCCACAGGTTGTAGAACTTCTCAATCAATTCAAGAGTAAGAATCCAAACATTACTGACACAGAACTTCGACGCATGGGTCGAAAAATCGACTCACAGCTCGCAGCTGGAGTTATGATTGGAGCGACTCGAGATGCAAATGGAAATTTAGCGCCAACAGGAGCCTTCGGTATGAGTTTTGATGTAGGAGACGGGGTCTCATTCTCTGTGGGTATCGGAGGAAGTATGGAGTCAGGACCAACCGGCGCTCTCGGCGCACACAAGAAAATTCAAATTACGAAAGATACAAAGATTACATTCTCTCTCGGAGTTTCTGGAAATCCAGGTTCCGGAAATGGGACTCCAGGGATCGGAGTTGGAGCAGGTGCTGTCGTAGAAACAAAGATTAGCAAAGACTGGGATGGTGTATTCGGAGCAAGCGTTGGAGTTGACGCTATTCGACTTCAAGTTGGTGCTGGTGGCGTCATCGGTGTTCATAAAAATATCGAACGTGTATATGAAAACGATGTTAACGACAAATACGAAAAGGCTGGAATTGCAGGAATAGAAAAAGCAGAAAATCAATATGAGGCGCTGCTCGCCCACCCTGTTATAGGAAAGCAAATTGCAGAAACGTTAGCTGTTGTCGATCGAGACATGAGTGCACGTGGCGAAAAGCTCAGCGAAGAGTACAAGCAGACCATTGCATTCGAAATTTATGACACCATCAAAAATGATATTGAGGCTCAGGCAATAGAAAATCTCGATCCTGGTCTTATTACAGGAGGTGGACTCATGATCAGCACATCGATTATGCCAGTCATGCCATACGTCACAATCAATCTTGGAAAGAAAGTACGAGTTCTTCGACTTCTCGACGCAGCAAGTCAGGACGTAAGCGATGAGGAACTTTTCAAGCAACTTAATGATGAGCTCAGCGGCAATCCAGATAAGGAATTTGTCGACCTCGGAAAGAGTGGAAAAATGGCTATGGATAAACAAGGTAGAAATACCGTCACGATGGACAAGACCGTAAAATTCAACACAAAAGGAGGGGGAAATCTTGAAGTAATGAACGAGGCTATCAGCAAGGCAAGAGTTCGATTTGAACAAAATGGAGATGGACTTTTGAAGATGAATATCGAAGGCTCAAGAAATGCAAATATCAACATTCATCTCGATCCAGAGCTTACGAATGCTCAACTTATTCATGACGCAAAAGATTTCTTTCTCAATTACGACTTCCGACAAGATCTCTTGATCACACGTAAAGATGTTCGTTATCCATACATGAAAGATGGTGCATATCGAGAAATAAGCATCTACATCAAGAAAGATGCCGTTAGTGAAAAGACACTCGAAAAAACAGAAAGTGCCATGCTCGAAAAGAATGTTGGAAAAGCTATCAAGGAATCTGGAACAAAAGGTAAGCTCGATGGAAATAACATTCTCGATTATCAGACATTCCTTCAAATGCAAAAAGAAGGAAAAATCGACAAGTTTGAAATTCCAAGCGAAAAGGCATTTAAAGATGCGGTCGATAAACTTCTCGCAACACCGGAAATTAAAGACTCAATCGATGGACGTGAATTGCCAGTTCGAAGAAACCTCGGAAAACTAACAGAAGGATTTTACAATAGTCTCAATGCTAGCCAAAAAGCAAGACTCAAGCAGATGACAACAGAATTTAATGCCGGTCTCGCAGTAGATTACGGAAGTATATTGGATGACTTTGAAAAATATATCGGAAAGAAAAAGGAACTCCCTCTTTCTTCTCTTGAGCGAAACTACTTCCGAAATGCATTGATCACAAGCACCTTCCGTGATGTTCGAAAACTCGGACCAGAAGGCCGAAAGAAACTCTTTGAGCACGATAGAAAATGGATCGAAGATACATTCAAGGGATGGCTCGATTCAGTTCCTCAGACGGAAAGCAAAGAAAGAAATGATTATCTTAAGGACAAGGCCATCGAAATTATCATGGGTCATCTCGAGAAATCAACATTCGAGAAAAGTGAATGGGTAGATATCGATCCAGCAACTCACGGTGATCAGTTAGTTACCATGGTTGGTACACAGCATATCGTCGGTGGACGACGAAGTACTGACTACGACGGAGAACGATTTAAATTAATCAATCCTATTGAGTTTAACAACAAGTCAGGTCTTGCTGAATACACAGCAACAGCGGGAATGCTTCTCGATATCGCAAGCCCTATCGATACGTCATCTCCGGAAAAACTCATGCGATCCCCTCTCGCGCTCAAGCTCGCGAAGATCGTTCCATTCGCCTTCAAACCTGAAGATGTAGACTCATATATCAGCATTATGAAGGGTGCAAATCCAGATTCAGATCCAAAGCTTTCTGCATTTTACAAAAAATTTGTAGAGCTCGTGAAGAAAGTTCGTGAGGCAGAAAAGAAGGATGACGCAAACGGAATCGATCTAGGACCAGACTACGGAAATGTACAGATAAAATTCGACATCAGTACAAGCGTAAGCCTTATAGAGAGATGTCAGAATCTCACTGTTATGGGAAAAGAAGACCTTCAATTCACAGTCGAAAGTCCAGTATTCGGAGGCGCAAGTGGTGAGACGCACGCACGTGTAGACAGCCGTCTAACAGCCAAATTCCGAGAACTTGGTCTCGCATTCGGATTCGTTCCAACAGGAGTCACCGAACGAAAAATCGAACAATGAGGTGGTGGTGGCGAAAGACCTCGTCCAGCAGTCAGTACTCGGCATACTGGCACCGTTGATACTGGCGCAGCAACTGAAAAGCAAGACAACTCTCAATCAAGCGGATCGGTCGCTGGAGATCAAGGAGCGCAAAGTACTGAAGGCATTTAATCACTCATAAACTATGAAAACAAAAATTATCATCATCGCCACTCTCGTTATTCTCATCGTCGTAGGAGTTATTCTCATGCAATCAGGAAAAAATGAAAATGAAAAACAAACAACCTCTCAGTCGTCTGGTTACTACATCAATAACTCAACAGAGGGATTATAAAAACATTATGAAAAACAAATACTCCATCTCGAAAATCCTCGGCATTGCCCTCATTATAACAACGCTCACCTCTCAGGTAGCACTTGGTGCTGTGACGTTTCCGCCTGTAAAAGATTTCAGTCAGACAGACCTTCATTATCCGACAAATCCAACCACAGGAGTTAACGAAACACGAGGTTATCACGATCATACCTACTACAACAACACGGTAGAGAATAACAGCAAAATCTATCGAAGTTTGATTCGTGAGTTTCGTGTTTACCTCGCAAACGACCTTATCAGCAACACCGACCTCGCAAAAATTATCTGTGCAGGAACAAAGGGAAGTGTGCTTCCAGATGCGAAGAAATTCGAGTCATGTAATACCTATTATGCAACAGCATCTACGGAGAATGACCCTAATTACTACGGAACAAAAGTATCAATTGAAGAAAATAACACCGCACTCGCCTCAAAAGAAGAAAAGGAATACGACGCAAGCGCTCCATCAAAGGCAGAATATCCAAAGATGATTCGATGGCAGTTCGCCATGGATTACGCTGATGGTACTCCAGAAAAAGCAAATCACTATCAGGCTATTCTTGCCGCAAGCGAGACGCTCGATACAATCGCCTGCAAGATTGCAAACAACAAGCCAACTTCAAACACCCAGGCTCAGATCAACATGTACGCAAAAATTTGTGCAAACAAAACATCTGATTACCAAAATCGAAGTTTCTTTGCAGCTGACGCAAATCATCACATCGTCAATCTTCTCTCAAAAGATCTCACTCCACTCGCAAACTGGTCTGCAACAAGTGTCTCAAAAATCTTGATTGCTGATCAATATATTGCGATTCCAAAAAATACAACCAACTGGGATCCGTTCTACGCAAAAGATTCTATCTGGACTCCGATCATTGACCGAACAACTCCAACCGGAAAGAAAATCGCATGGAAATGGGTCAATATTGGTAAAGATGTTCTCACGTGGTCTCCTACAAAAACACCTCCATCATCTGGCTTTTGTCAGTCACTCACGGTAACAAATTCGAGCCTCGATGCCAATACTCCAATCACATTTACAGTGAATCCAAAGACTCAAGGAACAGGAGATATTAACGATCTTCAGTTCACATGGACCGCATCAAGCGGAACATTCGACACAGCATTTCCAACAAAAAATAAGACCGTAAAATATTTAGGCGGTCCAGATAAAACAACGATCACAGTAACAACAAAGGACTCATACAATACATATGCTGGATGCAGCGCTACATTTACGCTCAAAACAAAAGATACCCCACCTTGTATTCCAGGAACACCAGGTTGTGGACCATGCGTACCAGGAACCCCTGGATGTCCTCCTGGGGGCGGCGGACCTGGGCCTGGAGGCGGATCTGGAATACCACCAATCGATTGTACTAAATTCAAAGGCACGCCAGAACAGTGCCCATACAACTACCATATTGAAAAACGAGTTGAAGGAAAGAAATCACTCAATATCAGTCGAACTGGAACGGGATTCAAGGTACTTAAATACCAGATTCTCTACACGCCTGTTATCAAAAACAACCTCACTGCATACACGGAAATTCAAGATGAACTCTGGGGAACAAATGCAAAAATCACAGGAAGTGAGGGTGGATACGTCGTACTCAATACTGACAATCTCCAAGCTCACAAAATTCGAGTAACAGAAATTGGCAACTCAGCAGCTACGACAAAGGATATAGCTCCATGCTCAGGAAATCAGCCATCATCATGGATAGGACCTTGTTACAAAGGAAATATCAAAGTACAGAAAAAAATCAGTATTTACGGAGCGACAAAGCCAATTATGATCACCTACTTTGGTAACGTATACTCAAAGTTTGATTGTAAAAAAGCGAGTCCAAAAAATGGCTGCGGAGAAAGCTTCTCGAACAAAGCAGAATATTGGGAGTACGGTGGTGTTGCAAAAATTGGAAACAGTCCACAGGGCCTAGGAGCTGCTATTTATGGATGGGACAAGGCGGTCGTTCTTGCAATCTGCCCATACGTTCTCACGCGTGCTGGTGGAGATGTTCTCTTCGAATCTGGACTCAAGATTCCACTCGTTGATATAAACAAGTGCTCAAACTTGAAGTCATCTGACGATGTCATCATTACACCGAAAGATGTTGAAAAAGACCTTAATAAAACTGGTGGGGACGCGAACGGTTTCGATGCAACTCACAAGATTTGTGAACGAAGTAACGAAGACACGATCGATCCAAAACAGCCGGTAGATTACAGAAATCCAGTGAAAAATGTCTCAAGTCTCCTTTGTGAATTTCAGTTACCAATTGGAGAAAAGGATAAGTTCCAAAAAACTATCGTTCAAAATTCAGTCGAAGACAGCAAACTTCGAGTTGCTCGATGGAGCGAGTGGACTGGTACTCCGAAATTCACGAACATTCCAGCTGGAAGAGATGTATTCCTTGTTAAGGGAAAAAATATCTCTATCGGAAGTGCGGGTATTACTATGGACAATAGCTCGTTTGTCATCGGCGGCGGCAAAGTCCGACCAGTAACATTTATCGTCGAGGATGGAGATATCTACATCGACGGCAATATTAACACGGCAAGCGACAACACTATATTCAGTAATCAGGGAACGATCGCCCTCATTGCACTTAATGGAAATATCATTATCAACAAAAACGTCGATACGATCTCAGCTGTCCTTTATGCACAAAAAGGAGGCCGAGGAGACATTAAATCTGGAAATATCACCGGAGAAGATTCAGAAAAAATGCTCATGATTACTGGATCAGTGTATGGAGAAATCAATGGAATTGTCGGAGCTCGAAACCCAGCTGGCGCTATCCTAAGCCTTGGAAAGGATGAGAGCGCATTCACAGTTCGTTATGACGAACGCATCTTCTTCTCGACACCTCCAGTTCTTCAGGATTTGGTTGATATAAGCCAAAAGGAAGTTGTAAGGTAGGCAAGAGAAAGCACAAGGAAAACCGTTTCATTTTCAAAAAAGTCTGGGTACAATGGGAGTCTAAAGGTGTAACAACCAAAGACTCCCCTTTCCCATGCCAGCCACCAATCCAAACATATCGCTCTTTACAGGAGAAAACGTCTACCTTCTCGAGAAGACACTCGAGAAACTTCGCGATGACTTCATGGCAAAACACGGTGATCTCAATATCACGATCCTGGAGGATGATTCGGAAATTACAGCAGACAGCATCATCAACGCCCTCGAGTCGGCTCCATTTTTAGGCGAGAAACGACTCGTGATTATCAAAAACTTTTTGCGACTTGGAGATAGTGATGACCAAGACAAGGTCGAAAAATATATCGAAAAAATTCCAGAAACATCGCTCGCTATTTTCTATGAGAATCCAAATGTCGAGACGAAGAAGCGGCCAAAAAGTACGCTCAAAAAAACGATCGAAAAAACAGGTAATGTAAAAGAATTTGCAACTCCCCTTCCTGGAGAAGTTATCACATGGATTCAAAGTCGACTTCAAAAATCCAACGTAAAAATTTCCAACGCGCTCGCGACGCAGATGATGAACGACTGCGCCATCAACATGCAGTCGCTCGCGCACGAAATCGCAAAACTCTCCCTCTACTGCGAAAACCGTGAGGTCACTCGACAAGACCTCGATCTCCTCGTTCCAAAAAATTACACAGCAACGATCTTCCAGTTCACCGACGCACTCAACGCAAAAAATCCACAGATCGCCATTGAAAAACTTCAAACACTCATGGAGATGGGTGAAGAGATGCTCATTATTCTTAGCATGATCGCGCGTCACTTTCGAATGCTCATTCTCGTAAAAGATCTCCTCGAAACACAGAAAATTCCAAAGCACATGATCTACCAAAAGATGACCGGCTACGATCCAAACATGAAACCGTATCCAGTGAAACTCGCTGTCGATCAATCTTCCAAATTTTCGCTCGATAAGATGAAAAAGATATACCAGTCCCTCGTCGAAATAAATATTGGCATTAAAACTGGTCGAATCCCCCAAGGTCCAAACGACAAACACTTAGCTTTGCTCGAAGTAGAGAAGCTTATCATGACGATCTCGGTATAAAACTACTTCCCCGCCTTTTCATACGCCCGTCCAACCTGGAATAATAGCCCCTCAGTGAACTGCGGAGTAAGTAACTGCATGCCAATTGGCAAACCAGCCACGCCACCATTCGCACCACTCGTCTTTCCGCATGGGATACTGATCGCAGGAACACCAGCAGCATTCGCAGGAATCGTCAGCGCATCAGCAAGGTACATCGCGAGAGGATCGTTTAACTTATCACCAGGCCTGAATGCTGGAATCGGAGCTGTTGGAGTCAATAAAACATCGACTTCCTCGAAAACTCGATCAAAATCCTGCTTAATCAGCGTTCGAACTTTCAACGCCTTATTATAAAAGGCATCATAATAACCAGCCGACAATACATATGTTCCAATCATGATTCGTCGCTTGATCTCGGCACCAAAACCTTCAGCACGAGCATTGTAGTAGTAATCAACAATCGACTCTCCTTCTTGTTTTGGGCGTGAACCGTATCGAATTCCATCGAAACGCGCGAGGTTTGCACTCAACTCAGCTGGCATAACAATGTAGTACATCGCAACCGCGTACTTCGTGAATGGAAGACTCACCTCTTTCACCGTAGCGCCAAGTGACTCATACACCTTTGCGGCAGCCATTACGCTATCGCGAATTTCTGGGTCGACACCTTCGGCGAAGTATTCTTTTGGTAAACCAATTTTGAGGCCTTTCACACCCTTATCAATATTTTTCATATAGTCTGGGACTGGAGCATCCGGAGTCGTAGCATCCATCGCATCTTTTCCGGCCAATACCTGAAGGATCAAAGCAGAGTCACCAACGGTCTTCGTAAAGTGACCAATCGTATCAAGCGAAGATGCCATCGCCGTCACACCACTTCGTGAAATTCGTCCGTAGGTAGGTTTAAGTCCAACGCAGCCGACAAACGCAGCCGGCTCACGAATCGATCCACCTGTATCCGTTCCCATGGAAAACGCAGCCATATTTCCAGCGACAGCCGCAGCCGATCCACCAGAGCTTCCTCCAGCAACCGTCGTCGGGTCAGCAGGATTCATCGTAGGGCCGAAGCATGAGTGCTCTGTAGAACCTCCACAGGCAAACTCATCCATATTCGTTTTTCCAAGAAAAACGACACCAGCGGCACGCAACTTCTCAACAGCAACCGCGTCA
>JBAYUX010000040.1:0-11379 GCA_041674865.1 Candidatus Altimarinota bacterium | reverse complement strand
GGAGAAAAATATTCATAGCTCACGCATTATACCGAAGATTCAGAATAGCGACCAGACATCGAAAGATACCCTAATGCTCGATTTTTGTTAGGATGAAGAGAAAAAAGATATATAGCCCTCTTCACGAGAGTAGCCATCATGAATGAACGATTCGTAATATTAGGAGGTAAAACTGTTTGGTGATTATGATAATCATCTTCAAAATCAAAGAGATGGTCGACGAGCGTTCCAGTCCCCACGGCAAAACGAAGATAGTCAGAAAACTTTTTCGATGGCTCGTCTAAATCGATAGAGAGTAACAACAAATCAGCCGCAAGCTCACCCTCATGAAGTGCAGCATTAATATACTGACGAGTATCTTTCATCGTACGCATTTTTCTTGAGAGGAGACACACCTCTTGAACGGTCTTAAGAAAATCTGGAAGCGTCCCCTGTCGCAAAAGCACCTCACGAAGAACAACAAGGCTATTCAATACTTCCTGAGGAAGATTCGTTGACTGAATGGTTCTAACGCCAGGAACAGATGCGAGAACAAGAAGAACATTTTTCAAAAATACTGTTGCCTGAGAAGCATCTTGGATATCGTCAAAATAACGATCAATAACTTCCATGGAGCGCATTAAAAGAGACACGTTGAGCTGAGATTCAGCAGAAAGCTCCACGCCAAAATCCCGAGCAAGATCCAAGACGTGAGGCACAATTCGAAGATATTCTGTGCGAATAGGAGATTGATCATCGACATCATCGGGTGCCAAAATACCTCTAAGGTCAAAATCTGAACCAGGGAAAAGCACGAAAAGAAAGAAAATAATAAGGCACTAAGCTACCAATTGCCCTATAAAGAGTCAATCAAAGCTTGAAAAATAGCTTTGGTGATAGGTCCGGATTTTCCCTTACCAAGGGCTTTTTCGCCAACTTTGGTCACCGCCACGACTCCACTTGGAGCATTGGTGAGAAAGACCTCATCGGCCGTCTTCACAAATGACTTTTTAAAATATCCATAAACGATTTTTTTGAGAACTTTTTGACGAACAAGTTTGCGAGCTAATTTGAGAATCGCATCTCGTGTTACTCCCGGAAGAACGCCCGATTTTGGCGTATATAAGATGCCTTTTCGAATCACAAAGAGATTACTCACCGCGCCTTCGCTCACATATCCTTCACGATCAACGAGTAAAACGTCATATAGGCCTTGCTGCAATGCGTGCATTCTTGCCATCACGAGTGGAAATAAACTTGTCGTCTTCACTGTCGGGAAAGACCTTTCTACAGGGAAAAATTCGACGGAAGCTTCTGGAAGTTTCACCTTTCCGGTAAAAACTGGAATCGCATAACACGTAATACAAATAGTTAATTTCCCTTTTGCGTTAGGTGCAAATCGCGCTCCTTTCGTCGCGCTCAATCCCCTCGTAATCATCACTCTCACACGAGCTTCTTTGTATCCATTTCTTCGAATGAGCGCCTTGATCTGATCAAGAAGTCGCGCATACGAATACGGAAGTTTCATACCAGCAACTCGCATCGATCTCTCGAGACGCTTCATATGCACATCCGGTTTCCACAAATTTCCCTTGTACGTCCGCATCGTCTCATACACTCCATCTCCATACAAAAATCCCTGATCAAATACCGAGATCTTGGCTTCTTCTTCAGAAATAAACTTGCCATTAAGAAAGAGAATCATGCGCAGATAATAGACCAATCGGGCCTACTTGTCATCAAAAACCAATGAGAGTAATTTAAAGTTGTCTTAATAAAATAATATGAATACAAAGCCATTCACGCTCATTACCGGAGCAAGTGCCGGGATCGGCGAAGCATGCGCAATAGCGCTCGCAAAAGAAGGAAAAAATCTCATTCTTTTGGCTCGCAGAAAAGAAAAACTCGACAAGCTAAAAACACAGTTGGAAAGAAAATATGACATCTCAGTTCTCACATACAAAGTTGATCTCGGAAACATCAAGGCTATCGAGAAATTCTTCAAAACAATAAAAGATAAAGAAATCGACACTCTCATCAATAACGCCGGCCTCGCCCTCGGAAAAACGTCTATTGAAGATTACTCATGGAAAGATATCGACCAGATGATTGATATCAATATCAAAGCTTTTACACGAGTTGCCCAACTGACTATTCCGCATCTCAAAAAGACAAAAGGGCACATCGTAAATCTCAGCTCTATAGCTGCTCTAGAGGCATATGAGGGTGGTTCTGTGTATTGTGGAACCAAAACTTTCGTAAAAATGATGAGCAAATCTCTACGCATCGATCTCGCTGGAACCGGTATCCGAGTTACTGACATCGCGCCAGGTGCCGTAGATACAGAATTTTCAATCGTTCGATTCAAGGGCGACAAAAAGAAAGCAAAAGCCAACTACGAAGGCTACGTACCGCTCTACGCACACGACATTGCCGAAGCCATCGTCTTCGCACTCTCACGACCACAAAGCGTCAACATCGAGCACATGCTCATCATGCCAACCGCACAAGCGAGCATCACAAGGTTCGTAAAAAAGTAACCAAAACAACAACTGACATGAAAAAAATAAGACTTACAAACCTTGCAATATTCATTATCTTTTTTGCTGCAGCGCTTCTTGAGGCCGTGCAAAAGCAAAACTGGGCACTAGCCTCAGTGTTCTTAGGACTTGGGCTACTTTCTCTCTGGGCGGATCTCAAAAAGAAGAACTAATCAATTCTCTTTACCTTCAGCCAAGAAAGCATACAATATATACATACTATCCCTCACCCCCGTTCTCTATGGAAAAAGGTTATTGCGTAAAATGTAAGGCAAAGCGCGGTATGGAAAATACCAAGCAGGTTGCTATGAAAAGCCGTGGAACAACAAAGCGTTTCGCAATGAAAGGAACTTGCGAAAAATGTAACACCGGTATGTACCGAATTTTGCCTGCAGTAGGCGGTCCAGCGAAGAAAGCTGCTCCAGCTAAAAAGGTTGTCAAAAAGGTAGCAAAAAAAGCAGCTCCAAAAAAGGCTGTCAAGAAAGCTGCTCCTAAAAAGGCAGCAAAGAAGCCAGCTAAGAAGGGACGAAAGTAAAACATCCTCTCTCTGATTATCGCAAAAAACAAAAGCCCTTCAGAAATGAGGGGTTTTTTTAATCCCCCAATAAGCTCTCCAGCAAGACCTGCGCCTTGTCGAGCGTCTCATCGAACTCAGCCTGTGGATCACTATCCATGACGATACCTCCACCTGAGTGGAAAAAGATTTCGCCATTTCGATAGAGCATCGTGCGAATCAAAATATTCATTGCCATATCACCACTCACTGAGAAGTATCCAGCGGAGCCGCAGTAGACATCGCGATGATAGTCTTCCAGTTTTGCGATGATCTCCATCGTTCGTTTCTTCGGAGCACCAGTAATACTGCCACCTGGAAAAACGGCTCTAACAAGATCGATAAGCGACTTATCTTTTTTTAACTTCCCCTGTACCGTCGTAACCGTGTGCATCACATGTGAGTACTTTTCAATCGCTCGATGATCCAAAACCTTGATTGATTTTGGCTCACACACCATACCTAAATCATTGCGCATGAGGTCAACAATCATCGTCAACTCCGCCTCGTCTTTTTTTGAAGATAACAAATCTTTCTCATTGGCCTTGTCTTCTGCAGGAGTTTTTCCACGAGGACGTGTGCCTTTTATTGGCTTACTCTCAACAAAACCTCGATCGAGTGTGATTAACTTCTCCGGTGAAGAACTGATAATCGTAAACTCTGGATGTTCAAAATAACAACTAAATGGTGATGGATTGATCGTTGCAAGTCGCTTAAAAATTTCCCAACCATCTTCGCTCGTCTCATACGAAAACCGATGAGAAAAGTTCACCTGATAACTCTCCCCCTCTACGAGATGCTTTTTGATCTGAACAATCTTCTTCAAGAATCCTTCCTTTGTGAGATACATATTCAAATCTTGCGAACGCTTTCCAGATCTTTTTTTCGGAACATCGGCATCATAGGAAAGTCCTTTTGTCGCATCCTTGTACACTTCTTCGGCAATCGCCTGGGCCTGCTCTTTCGTCTCGCCAATACCAAAAAAGTACAGATCATTCATCTCATGATCGAAGGCAATCGTCTTATCGTAAAACGCATAATACATATCTGGAATTTCCAGATCATCGGTCGTCTCCGGTTTCAAATCATGAAACGACAAACCAAAATCATAACTCATCATACCCATCGCACCACCAACAAATGGCGGGAGATCTTTTTCAAATGTCTTCGGTTTGAGCTGGTCAAAAATCGCCTTAAAAACTTCCAGCGGATCTCCGCCAACAACCTGCGCATCACGAGTAATGCCATCTTCATCATATCGAATCGAAGAAATTTCTTGAATTCCGTCCTTACTCTGAAACAGCATAAAAGGCTCGTATCCAATATACGAATACCGTCCTTGTTGGCCGCTATACAGGAGCGAACTGTACTCCCCTCGCAACTTTTCAAAGATCGCGAGAGGAGTTTCTTTCTGTATTTTTTTCTTACGAAAAGCGAGGTGGAACATGTGAGGAAATGTTCAGAAAGGTGATCAAAGAAAAATTACGCTCGTTCGTCTTCAACATAAACATTTACGTACTCTGACTTGTCGTAGTCAAAGATATCATCTGGATTGAAGAAGCGCTTCACTTCTGCTTGTGCATTTTCAACCGTGTCAGAAGCATGAACAACGTTACATGCAACACTCATGGCTAGATCACCACGAATCGTACCAGCATCCGCCTCACGAGATTTTGTGATACCGCAAAGAAGACGAATCGCATTAACGACATCGAGACCCTCAAGACAGAGAGCGACAACCGGAGAACTTCGCATAAATTTGCTGACACCTGGAAAAAAAGGCTTATCAGCAATGTGGGCATAATGCTCACGAAGGATAGCCTCATCAAGAGACATCATTTTGATACCGACTACCTTCAAACCCTTCATCTCAAATCGTGAGATAACGTTTCCGATAAGGCCACGCTGAATGCCATCCGGCTTCACAAGGACTAATGTTCGTTCTTTGATATTACCCATAAAAATGAAAATAAAGCTAAAAAATAACGTTCAAACTATACAATACTTCCACGCTTTTGGCCTGCACTGCGGGTTGCCCTGGAAGCTAAAATATGATATAATTACATGAAGCACAAAAACACAAAGTTCCTTACCCAAATGTATATGGCACCGATTCCCGGACAAAAACAAACATCTCCAGAAGTTCCATCTGGAGCACCAGCCGAAAAATCTCCTGGCGAAAAAGCAGATGCGGTAAAAGCTGAAGCATCAAAGCGCGAGGCGCTCAAAAACTGGGTTGAAAAAAACAAAGGCGCAAAAGAACGAGAAAGCCTCCAGGAAAAACTGTATGTCGATCGAGGAACGGTCGACAGTGTTAATAAGCTCAATCTTGAGCTGCCACCAAGCCCAGAACAACAGAAATCATTCGAAAGTTTTCAGTCAGTCCTCGCAACGCTTCCACAGTCACTTATGCGCGCAGGGGTAAAAGAAGGTGAACTTCTCGTTGCTGGAAAAGAGGCACTTGATCCAAATGTCATTTCTCGTCTCAATGCAGCAGAGCTTACAGCACTCAAAAAGATTGATGAGATGCGAAAATTCCCAGAACACGCCTACTCAAAACTCTTCTTCCAAAAGTGGCCAGAGGTTATTGAAACAGCAAAGAAATCAACAGCCATCGCACAAGAAATTGTCCAAAAAGGAAATGGAAAAGGAACTCCAGAAGAAAAAAGCATGGGCGCACGAGCCGTAGAATTGATGAAAGCTCATCCATACATCACGGCCGGTTTAGTGGTTGGTGGAGCCGTTGGAGCCTATCACCTCATTAATAAATTCTTCTTCAAAGACGATCACGAAAAAGACAAAGACGAAGACTCAACTGCATGGAAGTGGACCAAGCGCGCACTGCTCATGGCAGGAATTACGGTCGGAACTGGATCACTTCTCGAAATTGGTGGTGTAAAAAAGTTCGCAAAAGAAACGCTCCATATCGACGTCGAGACAAATAGAATCTACAAGGCACTCACCTACCTCAGTATTCAGAATTTCAATCTCAAGAAGTTTTTTGAAACACTCTTCGAAGGCGACGCCAAGTCTCAAGCCTACAAAAAAATGGCAGAAAAGATTAGTGGTGAGATGGGCCAGAATGTCAGTCCAGAACTCATTGGTGCCCTTTCAAAAGAATCATTCGAAGACTTCGATAGCCCGGTTGGAAAGGCAAGCGGAATAGCAAAAGGATATCTCGGAAAACTCAAAGAATCAGCCATCCCAGGATTCTTGAAGTTCTTCATGTCAGATGGCGAAGAGAAATTTCCAGAAGAAGAAAAAGTACTTCGTGCCTACCTCGACAAACATCGAGACAAGATTAATCAGATGCCGAAGAACAAACTCACAAAAGTTGCAGATGTTCTCGCCTACCTCACGGGAGATGCAAAAACTCTCGAGCAGGCAAAGGTTGAGACAAACCCAGACCTAAAACAAAAACTTGGTAATTTTGATGCTGTTACGCAAACGATTCAGAACCCAGAAAAAAAACAGGTTGCAGAAGCTATTCGCGGATCAATTCTCTCGGTAAATACAAATAAGGCAGCTATCGCAGTTATCATGGAACGCGCTAACAAGCGTGGTATCAAAACCGAAGACCTCCAGAAACTCTACGCCCAAACCGAGGAGCAGCACGGAAAAGTTCTTGAGCTCATGGCTAATCCAGCCATCGATGCCGACACGCTCGCCAATCAAGGTGACGAGTATATCAAAGCGATCGACGAGTTCAACGCCGAACAGGCCGACATCCTCGATCAGCTCGCCTACCACGAAGGATGGAACGAACTTCAATACTTAGGTTTTGTCCAAGGTCTCAATATCGTTCGTGGATATATTAAACTTCCACATATGGCACGTGACTGGGTTCGAGCAAAAGGAGCCGCAGCCGCCATGTTCCCTCTCAAAGTTGTGAAGCGCGGAGCAGAAACAGTTGCCGGAAAAGTCGCACCGGTCGCCATGGCCGAACGAGGTGCCACTCAAGCCGCAGAAAGTGTTGAGGAAATTACTCGCAATATGGAGGCAAAAGGAATCAAAGACACTCTTGAAATAGAAGACATTCGAAAAAATGGATTAACACCAGAATTAAAAACAAAAATTGAAGCTCGTGGAGGCATCAAAGGAGATGAGCTAGAAGAAATAGCAAGCGATCTTCATGCCGCACAAATGCAGGCAAACGTAAAAGATCTTGGACACAAAATTGCAGCTCACGAAAGCGAACTCAAAACGCTTCGCGCAACAAAAACTCCAGATGCCGCAACAGCTCAGCGAATCAATCAACTTGAACAAGAAGTAAAAGGTTTCCGAGAAACCATGGAAGCAACTGAGGCGAAATTCCACGTGGCAAAAACAAAAAGCTTGGGACAGCGAATCAGATCGAGGCGTCTCGAAGCGGACAGAATCAACGTATATGATAAAGAAAATCTTGAATTGCATTGGAAACGTCTTGGAGAATTCCAAGATGAAATTGCAGAAAGCCAAAAGGTATTTGAACGCGAGATGGCAAAAAAAGCATCGAGAATTGCTGAAATTCGAAAAGTAGCTGGATCGGGATCTGCGCAAGAATTAGCAGTAAAGGCAGAAATGGAACAGCTCATGAAAGATTTCGGACATGGAACAAAACAACTCGCTCTAGAAACATCTGCAGCAGCAGGAATACTTGGAAAATGGAAAACTCGTCTGTTCGGAACGCTAGGCGCTAAGGCAGCAGAAACTGAATACCACCAAGAACTTAAAAGTTTTTCTAAAATTCTTGGAAAAGCCATGAAGCGTCAAGGAACATTTAGTAAAGGCAATGAAGCTTTTGGTCAGCTAGCCGCAGGAAATAAATGGACAAAGATTGCATTCTACACAGTTGCGATTGGCGCAGGAACAGCACTGCAGGTCGATGAGGCACAAGATGTTGGTGTAGGAAAAGCTCTCAAACAAACTATCGCAGATGTCGCACCAGTAACGGGAGAAATCTCTGATTTCTATTCAGCAATCACGGGAAAAGAATACTTCACAGAACGTAAACTCGACTGGACCGACCGTGGTATTCGAGCAACATTTGGTGTAGCAGGAACGCTCGTCGACGTCGCATCCGCAGCAGGAATATTCTTCTCAGGTGGACTCGCTACTCCATTGGCAGCATGGGCACGTGGAGGGTTAGGTACATTCAAAGCAGCTAAACTTGCACGTGGAGCAGGTGTTGCCATCAAAGAAGCAGAACTCATTGCTCAAGGCGTAAAGGTAGCAAGCCGTGGTGAACGTCTCGCGGCAGGTGCCGGAAAACTTGGATCACGCATGCGTCTCGCCGCAACCGGTGGAGTACTCGGAATGATTGGTTACAATGTCATCGCAAACAAGGAAGAAGTTCCTGTTGAGCCAGAAGGTCAGCAAGTCCTAGCCGATGCGGAAAAGCTCGTTGAACAAGAAGCTGCGGGGGAAGCACCTGTGGCTGTTGCAAAATAAAACAGCGGCACGCAAAAAACTATCACCTCAGAATCATTTTCTTTTCCTACTCTGTACTCGCACATCCACAGTATGCGCCATCTCATGATGCTGCTTACATAATGGCGCAAGATACTTCGGATCATGCGATGGGTCGATTGAGTATCGTCTCACGTGATGGATCTGTTCGGCTTGTTTTGTGCAGTTTGTGATAGAACACATAGTACCGTACTCTTGGACAAGGATTTTTCTGGTTCGGACGGGAATGTATCTTGTCTTGGTTTGCCTGCTTTCTTCTGTTGTCGCCATGGCCTCTTTGGCTTCTTCAAGTTTCCCCTTTCTCTGCTCGAGAAACCCCCTGAGCTCAACGTTAATATCAATTCCGCTATCTCGCAAACTCAATAACTCCTTCGCCACCTCCGGATCCAGCTGTACTGCAACTTGCGTCGTCTCTGGAACAGTTGGTAATGGTTGTTTTCGGACGTCCGACGATTTCTTCTGATCGTATTTTATATCTTTGACGAGTGCATCAAGCGCGGACTTCGAAAGAAGTTGCACCTGATCCACTAAAAAATCTTCATTATCTAAACTTGCCACAGCGACTACTCTCTCCATCTTATGCATACTCACTTCGCCACTCACAAAGAGCTCCCGTAGTGTAGGTGTTTCTACAAGTTCATGATCAATGCGAAGAGCTGTATACACCTGATTCTCGCTCACACCGCCAACCTTCTTTGCAAACTCGATGATCGAAGTACACCCATGTTTCTCATATAACTTCCTGCGCTGTATCTCTGGTAGCAATCCTAAAAATCTATTTCTCCATTTACGCGCTTCTTCACCGTACTTCACCGCTGTTAACAAAACCTTCTCATCCGACCAACTCTGAAAATTCTCCATAAAAAAACTAAGATAAAGAAATATATATTTCCCTAGGTAGCTCCTTGTGGAGAGTGCCGGCGAAGGCGAATATGCAGCTCAGATATTAATTAGCGGGACTGTCTAAATACTAGTAGGAATAAGCCAAAAATACAAGAAAAACTATCAAGAAAAACGCGTCATAAAACTCAAAGAAATCTACCTAAAAATCACCAACTCAAAATGAACAAATTACTTCGCATTATACATCTTTCTTCTCAGGAGCCTTCTCTCCAGGACCTGTAGCCGCCGCACCAGGCGTACTAGCTGCAACAGCAGGAGCAGCCTGTTCCGGAACCGTCACGGTAACATCCGCGAAGTCTGTTTCAGGAGGAAATGTAGCGCCTTTTTTGAACTCTTCATTCTCGTATGACTTACCAGCCTCGAACTTCTTGAGCGTTCCATCAGCAATTCGCACCTCAGCATCCGCCTTGAATTGAATAGCCTTCACCTTCATATCAGCAGGCAACGTAAGGCTCGCTTTGGTATGAAACTTTTTCTCAATACGCTTCTGGAGACCCGGAGTAGCACCCTGATAAAAAGCTGCAAATGTTTCAGGCTTATCGATGTCATTTACACCACCGAGCATACTATCAAACTTCTCTCGAATATCTTTTACGTATGGAGCAAATGTCTTGTTGTTAGAGAGCATATCCCACAAACCCTTGCCTGTTCCAAATCCAAGAAGACCAAGAACGAAACCAAGGAAGCCAGTGCCAGCAAACGCCGCATCAACTTTTTCTTTATCGTTTTGGCAAAGAGCATTAATAATACCCATACCCTGAGGGTATTTCGCCTCAAAATCAGCCTTCACCTTCTCAACATTATCTTTTTTCTGCTGTTCAGTTGCTTCGGTGGTCGCCTGAGCACCCTTTGCAGCAACATCTGTTTTTGCCTGTTCAAGAGCGGCGTCATCAATTTTCTTCACAGCTGCATCATACTTAGGCTTGTCCTGAGGATTCAAAACAAGCTCAGGTTCACCATTTTTGATCGTAACATCAACTCGAATATCCTGAGGGGCTCCATCAACAAAGAGCGGATATAATGGCGGCTGAGAATCAGAAAGCATCTTGGCACGAAGTTTATCGAGAAACTTTTCAAGAAAAACAGCAGGCGCATTCTTCTTTTCATTCGCATCTGCATCCTTGAGTGCACCAAGGCTCGCCTGTACACGAGAAAGAATCGTGCCGGAAAAACGAGCATGATCACCAAGTGTAAATGAAGCAGGTAGCTTACCATCAATTCCAGGAAGGACTTTCGTCTTATCAAAAAGCATGAGCTTCTGAGGCTCGTTATAACTTACATCTGGAGTAAGAGCTGGAACATCGCTCTTCAAAGAATCCAATGATCCACCTGCACGCTCTTTTGCAGATTTGTGAGCAGCTTCTTTTGCTGCAACAAGTTGCTCAGGAGTAGGATTTGGATTCGCAGCAGCTTTTTCAGTTGGTTTCGTAACAGCAGCCTGATCTGGAGTCTTGGCATCAGGAGCTTTTGCATCTGGTGTTACTGGTGCTGGTTTTGGACCTTCTGGAGCTGCCATAGGATGAAATTAATAATTCATTTCATTATACCACAAAGCAGCTTTGAGGGCAATGAATATACGCAAAAAACTCTAGATAGTCTCCAGCAAGAGAATTGTATATTTAAAGCTAAAGGAAATTGACTAGAAGTATAAAATATGTTAAAATAACAATATAAAATACAAACATGAAGAAGCAAGAAGAGACCAAGCAGGCCCAAGAAGATAGGGAGGACTACCGCATGATTGTCGGAATTTTATCTGCTGAACAAGGGAAGCCATCACCAGAAGCGCTCATTGAGCAAGGATACAGATTAATGTGGACGGAAGGTATTCGAGAAAGTATAGGAAGCATTACAGGAAAAGCCGCAATGGAAACATCTACAGACGCTATCGAAAGCGGAGGAGTAAAAAAGGTAATGAACATGCAGGAAGACAAGCCTCCTCAATTTCTTGCGCTG
>JBAYUX010000039.1:0-11384 GCA_041674865.1 Candidatus Altimarinota bacterium | reverse complement strand
CGGTCGAACTCGAAATAGCGGCGCTATGATGGTTGGAAAGATTGATGTTTCACGATTTATCAACAAAGCTCCAGTTATTGAGGTTGCTGACGAGTACGTTCCAGATCATCACTTTTCTGACTTTGATATTCACCCAAAGTTGAAGGAGAATATTGCAAAGAAAGGATATATCTCTACAACTCCAATTCAGGACAAGGCTATTCCACACGTTCTTGAAGGAAAAGACGTTGTTGGTATTGCGAATACTGGAACTGGTAAAACAGCAGCATTCTTGATTCCGCTCATTAATAAGGCTTTCAACAATCGAAGTGAGAAGATTTTGATTCTCGTTCCAACTCGTGAACTCGCTGTTCAGATTCAGGATGAGTACGATGGTTTTGCGAAGGGCTCAGGTCTTCGTGCAGTAACTTGTATTGGTGGTGCGAATATCGTCGCTCAGATGCGAGATCTTCGTGGCCCTCATAGCTTTGTTATCGGTACACCTGGTCGTATCAAGGATTTGATCGAACGACGACGTCTCAATCTTTCTGAGTTTCATAACCTTGTTCTTGATGAGGCTGATCGAATGGTTGATATGGGATTCATTCAGGATATCAAATATCTCTTGAGCTTGATGCCAGCTGACCGTCAGTCACTCTTCTTCTCTGCTACGATTTCAAAAGAAATTTCAGCATTGATTCATGGATTCTTGAAGACTCCAGTTACGGTTTCTGTGAAGATGCGTGATACGGCTGCGAATGTTGATCAGGATATCGTTCGTGTTACGAAGACAAACAAGCTCGAGAAACTTTGTGAACTTTTGAATCAGCCAGGATTCGACAGAGTTTTGATCTTCGGAAAGACAAAAAGGGGAGTTGAAAAGCTCATGCTCGCTCTTCAGAAGTTGAACTACAAGGCAGAATCTATCCATGGCGATAAGCCACAGAGCAAGCGTCAGCGCGCTCTCGATGCTTTCAAAAAAGGACATGTTCGAATCTTGATCGCAACCGATGTTGCTGCTCGAGGTATTGACGTCAATGATGTTAGTCACGTTATCAACTTCGATATTCCTCAGACATACGAAGATTATATTCACCGAATTGGACGAACAGGTCGTGCCAACAAGAAGGGCTTTGCTCTTACGTTCGTAGAGCTTTAATTTGCTTTTTAGGCTGTTTTCTCAGCCGGATATTTCAGACTGCGGGCAAGCGAAACCCAGTCTGGAATATACTCGTTCATTCGCTTTTTCATCCGCTCTGGAAGTGGCATATCGACTTCATCGTCGTGTGTGTTTTTTGATGAATCGAGCGTTCCCATTTTTTCATCGCAGCATTTCATAAGACTGTTGATGATATGGTAGATTTGTCCGACCTGATCATCGTAGTCGTGGACTTCGTGTTTTTCATGGATTCTTGATTCATAAAGTTCATCACTGAATGTCTCGAGATCATCTTTCATCTGAGCCGGATCAAAATCTTCTCCATTGAGCGTAATGGTTCGGTAGACTTGTGAGAGTTTTTCGTAGGCACGTTGAAATTTTGCAAGAATAAAGAGGTTGAGAAAGAGGCGAGCAGGATCTTCGCCTAACCCTAACTCTAATTGTTTTGCAGCTGGTTTCTGAAGTGTTGCGATGAGTCTCTCGAGGTTGTCTTTGAAATTTGCTGCGAATGATTGATATGGTTCGAGATTGATGTTTCCTGTTTGCGCGAGGAGGCTTTTGAGGTCACGAAGTTTTTCGGCTTTTGGGCGAGCGGGTTTTTGTTCGTCGCGATGACGTTCAACCTGTGAGAGAAATCGATCGATAGGCTGCTTGATCTGGTGAACTTTTTGCTGAACTCGAAGTTTATCCTGAGTGAGATTTCCGGATGTTTCGCTCATCGTTTTGAGACGTCTTCCGACGTATTTTGATGTTTTGAGAAGAGCGGCTCGCATGGCTCCTGGATTTGGTTTTCCGGATGAATCCTCGAGAGTCATGCAACTTTCGAGTCGTTTTTGAAGGGTTTCTTTGTCTTCGTCGCGAGCGAGTTCTAGACTTTCTGCTTTTTCAAATAATTCTCGCTTGAGCTCTTCGAGACGATCGGTGTTTTTGATGTCTTGCCAGAACTCAAGGTCTTGATGGACTCTATCGAGAGTGCCTTGAATGTCCGTGAGCGTTTTTATTTCTTGTTCGTATTGTTGTTCTATATGTTCAATGCGGAGACGTGCATTGTTAATGTCCGTTTTGAAAAAGATCTTTTGCTTCTTGCCGGAACCCTTGATAGCGTGCTGAGTTCCGAGGACGTAACCTTCGTTTTTTCCCTTTCCTATGCGTGAAAGTCGGAAGTATCCATTTCTTCTTCCCTTTGTCTCGTCTGGCCGGAGAAGTGGTTCGAGGTGGGCGAGCATATCCTCGATATCTGGAATTGCTTTGAGATGTTGCAATGTTCGTTCGACGCGTTTTGTTCCTTTTGGGGCCGCATGTTCATCGAGTCCAAGGTTTTCCAGAAGGGTTCTTGTGATGAGACGTGAGTCGATTTTTCCTGTTTCGTCGTAGAGAATGTCTATCATTCTCCCTCTTTGAACGTCTTGTCCTTCTGCTGCAATAGCTTCGTCTCGATCCATGGTTGCCATGCATTCTGCGATGAATACTTTTACCTGCTCTATAATCGCTCGTCCTCCTGGTTTTGTTTGGTTGGGGATTTCTCCGAATATGGTGTCGAGTTTTTCTTGTGCCGCTGGGGTTCGAGTTGCTACTGCGTAGTTCGGGTGCGTTGCCGTGAATCTTTGAAACACATCGTCGAGTGATGTGACGGCTTGATCAACTCTGTCTTGTCGGATTTCTGGAGTTTTCATAATTGTTTAAAATAAGGGCTTATCTTAGTCCCTTGTATTCGCTTGCGTCAAACGGATATGAGTGGTTTCGTAAAGGTTCTACCGGTAGTCGGCTCCGATGGCTTCGGATATGTGCTTGTAGCCGTCACGGGCGAGGAGATCAGAAAGGCCCAATTGGATCTCGCTGATGAGCTGTGGGCCTTGAAAAATCATGCCGGTGATGAGTTCGAGAAGGGAGGCGCCTGCTCGGATTTTTTTGTAGGCGTCTTGTGCTGAGAAGATTCCGCCGACACCGATAATCGTGAATTTTTTGCCGTCGCGAGCGATGCCGTTTTTGTAGACGTAGGAGATGAGTTCGTTCGCGAGCGGCTCGACGATCTTTCCGCTAAGTCCGCCAACGGAAGGAACTTCTGGGTCCAGAATACTTTCTAGATCTCTCCGTTTTGTAAGATTGGTACAAACGAATCCGTCGACATGGTGCTTGCCTGCGACTCCGAGAATCGCATCAACTTCTGCGAGCGAAAGGTCTGGAGAAATCTTAATAAATACTGGTTTTTCCGTTGGAGTTTTTTCCATCTCTATGAGTAGTTCTTCGAGCCACTCTGCATTATGAAATGGCTGACCACCTGCAACATTTGGACAGCTAATATTGATCACAAAAAAACTTCCAATCTTGAGAAATCGCTTGTACGTTTCGACGTAATCTGCAATTCCAACTTCTTTCTGATTCGTCTCCGGACAGTTTGTTTTTGCGATATTGATCGCGACGGGAATTTCAAATGGACGACTGCATAATTTTTCTTCCAAATTCTTTGCAATATTTTCTGCACCAATATTCTTGAGTCCATAATATACGACGAGACTTTGTGATTTTGGAAGCCTCCAGAGCCGTTGTCCAGGATTTCCTTCATATGGTTTGGCCGTAATAGATCCGACCTCCATAAACCCAAAACCAACTGACGAGATGATGTCCGTGAGGATTGCATTTTTATCAAATCCGCCGCTAAGTCCGATTGGATTTTTGAAATATACTCCGTGAAGTGTTTGCTCAAGATCGGGGAGTCGTCCATTTCCAAACATGAGTTGCGTTGCGCCTCGAGTGATCGTGTTTCTTCCAAGAAGTTCTCCGAAATACATCATGCCATCATGTACTTTTTCCGGATCAGAAAGGAAGAATATTTTTTTCAAAATATTCCTATAGAGAAATCCATTTGTCGCGTTCCTCATTTTTGCGAGATTCTGTGACATGGTTGTTGGGTGTTATTTTCTTGACCGTTTTGCATTATACCCTTCTTACTAAAGAATGCGATCCTTGAATTTATTCTCACAAAGCGTATCCTCGACTAAGACAGATTTTTACTTTTTCTATTCTTCTTTATATGCACACTTCGAAAAAACGTTTATACATGTGGGCCGGTGCAGTTTTGATTGTTCTTATCGCTGTTTTTGGAATTTATAAGGCGGCTACATATGACTCAACCGCTGGACTCACTGTGTCTGCTATTAGCTCAACCGACTGGACCAAGGGAACTCCAGGTAAACCAGTTCTTATAGAGTATAGTGATTTCCAGTGTCCTGCCTGCGCTGCTTATTATCCTGTTGTAAAACAGGTTGTTTCTGAATATAGCGGTCGTATTCAGTTCTCGTACCGACATTTCCCGCTTTATGAGCTTCACAAAAATGCTCTTGAGTCTTCGTATGCCGCACAGGCCTCTGGTAAACAGGGAAAGTTTTGGGAGATGCACGACAAGCTCTTTGAGCGCCAGAAAGATTGGTCAGATCTCGATGATCCTAAGCCAACATTTGAACAGTATGCAAAAGAGTTAGGTCTCAATGTTGATACTTTCAAAAAAGACAGCGCTAGTACTGAGGTTCGCGATGCTGTCGCTCAGAGCCGAGCCAGCGGCGAGGCTGCTGACGTAGGAGGAACTCCATCTTTTTTCTTCAACGGGAAGCGTCTTCAGAATCCTCCAGGCCTCGAAGCATTCCGTGCTGCTCTCGATTATTATCTTTCTCAGTCACCAGTTCAAACAACCTCTAAATAATGCCAAATAAAAAAACAGTCTGGTTTATGATAGCCTTGAGTTTTCTTGGCTTTCTTGATGCCACGTATCTTACGGTTAAGCATTATGCCGGAACGGCCCTTGTTTGTAATATTTTTTCCGGCTGTGATGTTGTTACTACGAGTAAGTATTCCGAGATTCTTGGTCAGCCAATTGCTCTTCTTGGTGCAATTTACTACCTCTCGATGTTTTTCTTTTTGCTATACTATCTCGATAGCCAGAAGGCGAAGGTTCTTTCTCTCGCTGCATACGTAACAGTCACTGGATTTATCGCTTCGATGACGCTTATGTACATTCAAGGTTTTGTCTTGAAGGCGTTGTGTGAATACTGTGTTTTTTCTGCGCTTACCTCGACGATACTTTTCTTGTGCGGGGCGACGATTCTCTGGAAGTCAAAGCGTTTGCGAGATGACTAAAATTTCGCTATAGTTACATCACCTCTAATGATTTTTTATGCGTGAAATTCGAATCGACGACAAAGACCTTTCTCGTGGCAAAAAAGAGACGAAACATGTTCGCGATGTCGACGTTCCAAGTAGTCGAATGGGTTTTGAGGTAAATGAAATTCAGGATCGCTCCAATGGAACTGAAGAAGTGTAAGAAGAGGTGATTGTTGAAGACCGGGAGCCTGGTGATCAGGTGAAGGTGAAGTTTGATAAGTTCGTTCAATTGGTTGCAACTCATAACTTCGAGGAGGTTTTGAAACACCATGCGGATGAGGACATTATTATGAATTCCAATCTTTTGATGGATTTAGCTTCGGCTCATGAGGATGAGGCAGAGGATCCGAAAAAGCAGCCGATGCTTATCGGTGTTGGCGTGGTGATTGGTCTGGTTGCGGCTTATATTCTCTTGAAGTTCTTCTAAGTTTCTTTAGAATGCGTTCGATATGGCTGATGATACTCGTATGTACAAACGTGTGATGCTCAAGCTCTCCGGTGAGGTTCTCCAAGGACCAGCCCAGGGTGGTATTGACGGCTCAACACTTACTTCGATGTGTCAGGATGTCAAAAGACTCGTCGACCAGGGCGTGAAAGTTGCTTTGGTTATTGGTGGTGGAAACTTTTGGAGATTCCGCGATCAGCAGGAGCTTGGTTTTGAGCGTGTCCTTTCTGACAACATGGGAATGATTGCGACTGTGATGAATGCGATGGCATTCCAGGACTCGCTACGAAGAATGGGTGTGGCCGCGAAGGCGTTCTCTGCTCTCGCGATGCCAGGTGTTTTGGAGGTTTATACTCCGCGCGCCGCCCGTGATGCTTTCGCTACTAACGATGTGATTCTGTGTGCTGGCGGAACGGGTAATCCGTATTTTACGACTGACTCGGCGGCGGCGCTTCGTGCCCTTGAGCTTCAATGTGACGTCCTCTTGAAGGCAACGAAGGTTGATTATGTTTGCGACAAAGATCCGAAAAAGTTCCCAGATGCTAAGATCTTCAAAGTTCTTACCTATAAGCAGGTTCTTGAAATGGGACTTGGTGTTATGGATCTTGCGGCGGTTTCTCTTTGCATGGAAGGTAAGCTTCCTATTATCGTTTTCAATATGCAGACTCCAGGTAACCTCGACAAAGTGATTGCCGGTGAGGCGATTGGTACAGCTATCATCTCTGATACGTAATTCCATACACTTTTTCTCGTTTTTGTTTTTGTATTTTATCTTTTAAACTCTTTATTCCATGCTTCCACAGAATCAGATTGACGATGCAACTGCCCAAATGAAAAAGGCTATTGAACATTTGAAAGATGAGTTTTCAAAACTTCAGGTTGGTCGTGCTACTCCGGCACTCGTTGAGGACGTAAAAGTCGACGCATATGGCTCTCTTCAGCCGCTTAAGGCCGTTGCGAGCGTTTCTGTTCCTGATGCAAAAACAATTCAGATTCAACCATGGGATCGTGGTTTACTCGGTGCGATTGAAAAGGGAATTCAGATTGCGAATATTGGCCTTACTCCAAATAACGATGGTGTTTACATCCGGATTAACATTCCACCACTTACTGAAGAGCGACGAAAGGATCTCGTAAAGGTTGTAAGTCGTTATTCTGAAGAGGCGAAGATTACTATTCGAAATACTCGACAGGACACAAACAACTCATTCAATGCCATGAAAAAGAACTCAGAAATGACAGAAGACGAGCTTCATGCTGGCATGAAGGTTGTTCAGGATCATGTTGATAGATCTAACCGAGAGATAGAAGAGATGTCCAAAAAGAAAGAACAGGATATAATGACCGTGTAATACTTCACCCACTCACATGCATCTTTTCCTCACGATTGTTGCGTTCATCGTTATCCTATCCGTCCTTGTTCTCATTCATGAACTTGGTCATTACTACTTCGCTCGGCGGGCTGGTGTTCGCGTCGATGAGTTCGGTTTTGGTCTCCCGCCTCGCCTCTGGGGCAAGAAAATAGGGGATACTATTTATTCTATCAACCTCTTCCCATTTGGCGGCTTTGTTCGTCTCTATGGTGAAAATGCTCAGGAAGCGGGTGCTATTACTAATCAGCAAAGCTTCAATTCAAAAACTCTTCGCGAACGATTTTCTATCGTTTTTGCCGGTGTTGCGATGAATCTCATCCTCGCAATTTTTCTTTTGTCGTTTGGATTTTTCTTTGGAATTAAGCCACTTCTTGTCGACTCTTCCGATATTCTTCAGGCGATTGAACAGCATCAACTGGTTGTTCAGCCTGGTTTTGTTATTAAGGATATTGATAAGGGAAGCGTTGCTGAGCGCTATGCTCTTCACTCAAATGATCTTATTGCCGATGTTAATGGCGGAGCCGTCCTCGATCCAAAGGCTATTACACAAGCCCTCGAACAGGCCGACACAAAAGGCATTCTTCTTCGCGTTCGTCGAGGTGACTCGATGGTTCGTGTCGCTATTCCAAAGGAACAGTTTAATAAAAAAGACAAGACACTCGGCGTTTCATTTTATGACAACTTCGTTCTTCCTCGCGTTGGTATCCAAAGCGTAAAGGCAAACAGTGATGTTGCAAGAAGCGGTTTAGCCGCAGGTGATATTATTATTGCCGTTAACGACAAGCCGGTTTATACGCTTGAAGATTTTCAATCTACATTTCTCTCATTCCGAAGTTTTACCGTTCAGTATCAGCGTGATTTCAAAGAGTATACGACAACCGTTACTTTCCCACAGCGAAAAACTATTGCAGTGAGTGGCGTTATGGCTGGAAGTCCTGCTGAAAAAGCTGGTTTTCAGAAGGGTGATGTTATTGTTCAGATTCAATTAAAAGATGTTAATAGTCCCGATGCTGCCGTGAAACTTTTACAGCAAGCTCGAGATGCCAAGCAGTCAGCTCAGGTTCTTGTTGAGCGCAAGAGTAAGCTTCAAACGATGTACGTTGCTGCAACTTCAGATGGTACATACGGTATTGAAATTTCTCCGATCGTAAATCAAAATATCGATGTCGTTACCTCGGCTCTTTCCGTTCCAACTTCTATTCTTGAGCTGAAACCAGTGTCATATTCTTTCTTTAAGAGTATTGGCATGGGCTTCAAGGAGTCGTATCGTCTTGGAAAGGCTACCGTCTCTATGTTTGGTGTTCTTTTGAGTGATATTTTTACTCATTTCGATGTTCCTGCAGGTGTTTCTGGCCCAGTTGGTATTGCTCAGATGACAGGAACGTTTGTACAAGAAGGCTTCATGTCGGTTATTCGATTTATGGCGCTTCTTTCACTCAGTCTTGCCGTCTTGAACCTCTTTCCACTTCCTGGACTTGATGGTGGTCGACTTCTCTTTATTATTATTGAGGCGATTATCGGACGACGTGTCGATCAGCGCGTAGAACAGGCTATTCATGCCATTGGAGCCATTCTTTTGATTCTTATTATTCTCCTTGTTACCTACAAGGATATCGTTCGACTCTTCTAGTTTTAGGTGACATCGAAGTACTGTTACAAAAAACTCCTTGCGAGGATGGAAAAATAGATGTCTCGTTTCATTGCAATCTTTCTTAAAAGATTTGTAATGCTTTCTTTCCTACGACGGCTAGTGGTATAACCTCTTTGTACCCGCAAAACGTTGCTTTTGTTCTGAAGCCAGGAATATGTGCAAAAAACTTGATACATAGGGGGGCGATGGGTACTATGTTCCAGCGACAGAAATTTTTAATGTTTTTTTAATCTTTTCTCGTTGCGACTCCCATTTTTTCCCAGACGTATCATGGAAGAATTAAAAGACATTTGGAGAGGCGTTTTGAAGGTTATGGAACAGACCATTCCTCGAACTACTTTTGTTACTTGGTTTCAAAATACCGCGCCACTTCGTTATGAACAGGGGATTTTTGTGGTTGGATTACCTCATGTATTCGCTATGCAACAGGTTCCAAAGCTCTATGGTTCTCGCATTGCAGATGTCTTAAAGACAGCACTCTCTGATTTTCAGAATGTTGTTTTCGAGGTTGATTCTGCCCTTGCTAACAGTGATGACGAACGTCGAATTGAGCTCAAGACAGAGCCTACGAAAAAGGTTCGAAAGGTTTCCGGTGGCCAAGAGGTGAGTTTCGGAGATGGACTTCGAAGCAAGGTTCTTCAGCAGCGCTACAAGCTTGATTCATACATTACTGGACCAAATAATAGGCTTCCTTATGCGGCTTGCCAGGCAGTTTCTTCAAATCCAGGAGGTATCTACAATCCACTTTTTCTCTATGGAAAGGTTGGTTTGGGAAAGACACATCTTCTTCAGGGAACTGGTAACCAGATCGTGAAAAATCATCAGGATGCGGTTGTCGTCTACATCACTTCCGAGAACTTCATGAACGAGGTGGTTGAGGCGATCCGAACTCGCAGAATGAAGGACGTAAAAGAGAAATACCGACGTGTCGACTGTTTGATTGTTGATGATATCCAGTTCTTCGGACGAGGGACATCAACTCAAGAAGAGTTCTTCCATACATTCAACGACCTCTATTCGGCCGGAAAACAGATTATCTTGAGCTCTGATCGCGCTCCAAAGGAGCTCGAGAACCTTGATGATCGTCTCCGAAGTCGATTTGGCATGGGTATGGTTGTTGAGGTTCAGTCACCTGACTACGAGACTCGTCTCGCTATCCTACAGAGTAAATGTATGCAGGAGGGCGTTATTATCGACCCAGATGTTTTGAGCTGTATTGCCTATCATGTTGAAGATAGTGTTCGAGATATCGAAGGTGTTTTGAAGAGTATTATTGGCATGATGCAGCTCGAGAAGATTCAGCCAACTATCGAGACAGCTCTTGAGAAGATCCGTCAGTTCAATAAGGCTGTCGAGATTCGTGATAACTTCGTTCCGACTGGTGGACCACGTTCACCTGTTTCTGGACCGGCTCGAGGATTTGTTCGAAATATTGATCTCGTTATGACGACGGTTGCCAAGTATTTCAATATTTCTAAACAGGATCTTGTTGGCGAGGATCGACGAAAAGAAGTTCTTGTTCCTCGTCAGATTTGTATGTATCTCATCCGAAAGGAACTCGATGAGGCGTATGAAAAAATTGGTGCTGACTTTGGTGGCAAGAATCACACGACTGTTCTGCACGCTTGTAATAAAATTCACAAAATGCTCCAGACTGACCAGCGAATTGTTCGTGACCTTTCGGCCATTCGCAAGGAGTTAGGACTGGTCTAAGTTGCTTGACCTTTTCTTATGGCTTATCGAGCCTATCATCACCGTATTCATCGCCGTCGGCTTATAGATTACTTCTTGCCGCTTTTTCTTTTTATCGCTTTTGCAGTTATCGTGATTCTTTCTTGGCAGTTGTACCGTTCGGTAACAGTAAAAAACGAACCACTTGATATGTATCTCTATACTGTTCAGGGGGGGTCAAAGATTCTGCCTTTTGGTACGTACAACTGGGATAATGCCTATGATGGTATGCGAGTTCTTCAGGGTGATGAAATACAGTCGCCACTAGGTTCACGTGCAGAGTTGGTTTTTTTCAAAAGCTTTTGGCTCCGCCTTAATGGCGATAGTGCCGTTAACCTTCGGAAAATTCTGCCTTCTAAGTCCGAAGATAAGTATGAGATCAACCTCAAAGGCGGATCTTCTTGGTTTAATACCGACCTTTATACTGATAAGAAAATTTCGCTCAATGTCTTTACTCAACATCTGAGAATAGAGGGACATGGGGGAGTGTTTGAGGTTGAAGATACTTCTGCCAACAAAGGGGGTTTGGAAATTATTCGAACTATCAGCGGTAGCGTCCAGGTTGCTGTTATTGTTGATGACGGACAAAAACAGCGTGAGGTTGAGGCGATCACTGTTGCCCCTGGTCAGGAGTTTTCAATGGATGCGACTGATTACGAGGCCTACCAAAAATATCAAAGCCCAGAGGTTTTAAGTGCCATTTCTGATGATTTCGTAAGTGATGAGTGGTATCAGTGGAATAAGCAAAAAGACTCCACGTTATCGAACTGATCTTTCTGGTTTTTTGTTATGACGTTACTTCAAGTATATTGCTCGATTCCTGTTTTGCTGATCGTTGCTATCTGCAAATATGGCTTTTCCCGACTTTGGATCGGTGATGTAAAACCAGTG
>JBAYUX010000038.1:0-12723 GCA_041674865.1 Candidatus Altimarinota bacterium | reverse complement strand
AGGATACAAGATGGAATTACCAGTTGGTACGTATTATGTGTATGAAAGATTTGCTGAAAAATTCGCTGACTTTACTCCAAGTTACAGGGCCTACTATTCTGAATTTGTAACATGTGGCAGTAAATACGAATGCCCATCTCACAAGCCAATACTCATTACAGTAAAAGGCGGTGAAACGGTAACAGGAGTCGATCCGCAGGATTGGTATGTGCAGAATTAATTCGCCAACCACTTCGTCTCTCCAACCCCCTTCTTAAGATTTTCGTAGCGTGCTAAAATGAAAAATAAATCAGATAGTCGATTGAGAAACTTGACGCTCATTTCGACAGAAGGTTCTTCGTTCATAAGCGAAACACAGATGCGTTCAGCGCGACGGCATACACTTCTGCATACATGAAGCTGTGCTCCAGTTTGGCATCCACCAGGCAAAATAAATGCGGTCATTGGTTCAAGTTCGTTATCGAGTTCGTCCATTATCTGTTCGAAAAATTCGATGCGCACATCACTTACACGTGGCACATCATCGTGTCCGCGAACAGATTGTTTTTCTGGAGTTGCGAGGTCGGCACCGAGAACAAATAAATCTTTTTGAATTTCAACGAGCAGGTCGGAAGTATTTTTTTCAGGACCTACTGCGAGGACAACTCCAATAAGTGAATTCAATTCATCGACGGTTCCGATTGCCTCAATGCGCAGCGTATCTTTCGGTACACGCTTCCCACCAAACAAATCAGTCTCACCTTTGTCGCCACGTTTTGTATATATTTTCATAACGAAATAATACCCGATATTGCGAGAATTGCCACTGCCACGTACAATCATGACTGTAGAATCCTCACAACTCTTCATAATGAAAATTCTCGCACGAAAAAAGCAGAGTACGCACGAACATTCCGAAACACGTCTCGCAAATGAGATCGAGCGTATTGCAACCATCATTGAACGTATCGAAGCGCTCGAACCATTCACCTCTCTTCGCAATCGAAAAAAGTTTTACTTCTTTTCGCTCATGCATGGAATTCTTGTAGGTTTTGGTTCTGTTTTGGGTGCCACCGTTTTCATCGCCCTTCTCGTTTTTCTCCTTCGACAAATTCAGTTTGCACCACTTATCGGAAGTTTCGTGCAGGATATTTTGATCTATATTAACCCAAAATAAGACTATTTAAAGCTGGATACCTCAAGCGTAATGGTTTACCAAACGCTGCTTTTGTGTTATAATTAAAGCGTACAAAAATAGTAATACTAAAACGAAAAAATATGAGCGCACCTTCACCAGCACCAGCAGAAGCTCCAAAAGCAGCAGAAGCCGCAGCTCATGCTGCACCAAAACCAGATGCCGCTATTGCAAAACCTGCAGATGCAACACATGCCGCAGTAGCAGAGGCTGCAAAACCAGCAAAACCAGCAAAAGAAGTGTTGGTTGAATTTCAGGCTGCGCACGATGCGCCTGGAAGAAAAGCAATTATTGAAAAACTCCATCTTTCCCCAGAAGAAGCAAAAGATGCTGCTCTTCAAAAATCATTCAAAGATGCTGCGCACGGTGATCATGATATTGAGGCCGCTATTGATAAAAAATTCACCGAGGCCGCACATGCAAAACCAGCGGATGCGGCTCATGCCACACCCGATGCTGCACATGGCGCCACCGCGGAAAAACCAAAGGCAGCAGCTGATCATGCAGCAGAAAAACCCCATGATGTTGCGCATGACGCAGCAGCAGCTGGCCACAAAGAAGACCATGCAGCAACTCCAGCTGCCACCCCGGTAGTTCCACCAGCAGCAGCTCACCCTGCAGCTCACGCTGGAGACGAGAGTCCTGGACTCATAAAGCGATTTGTAAAAAATACCTTCTGGGAATTACCAAAGAGTCTTGTGCAGCCGCCAAAACTCGGATTGCAAGTCGGAGGAGAGATTCTCAAAGGAGGCTGGGCAATGCTACGCGGTTTATTTAGCAAAAAATATCGAGAGGAGACGTATAGCAATCCTCCAGTTGAATTAAAGGCTGGCCCAAAAGCGGCTAACGACGACAAGGAACATGACGCTCACGCGCACGCTGCGTAATTGATTTTACGAAAAGTATCCGCCTAGATTTCCATCCTCAGTGAGCATTTCGAGGGCTTCTTCGAGTGTCTCTGAAGTAACAGGATGTCCGGCAATGGCATCGAGCATTGAATAGGCCGTAACGCCTTCGCGAATCGCAAGCGTTGCCTTGTCGATCATGGTTGTCGCATCAGGGCCGATGATATGAACACCGAGAACAACACCGGTATCATTGTCGGCAATAACTTTTACAAATCCATCACGTTCTCCCATGATGAGCGCTTTGCTATTCGTAGCAAACATAGATTTTTTAACGGTAATATTTTTTCCAGCAGCTCGCGCTTTTTCTTCCGTAAGTCCAACACTCGCGATCTCAGGACTCGTAAAAATAACACTCGGCACCGCGGCGTAATTCATCTCGATCATCTTTCCGCCGACCTTTTTCCCCAAGATATGATAAGCCGCAATCTGGCCTTCTCTCTCAGCCGTATACGCAAGCAAAACTTTTCCAGCGAGATCACCAATTGCATACACATTTGGTAAACTTGTTTGCATAAATCCATTGGTCACAATACCGCGCGCGCCTTCCATCACGCTCACGCCAACACTCGCCCAATCGCATACGCTCGTATTCAAACTTCGTCCCGCCGCAACCAACGCGTAATCATACTCACTTTCTTCCACAACACCATCCGCGCGTTTCAAAACAACTTTCACACTCGAACCAGTATCATCCAATGATTCAACATTCGTTCCGAGATCAATTTTTACATCATGGCGTCCGAGGAGTTTTACTAATTCAGCAGCCACTTCTCCGTCTTCATGCATCAAGAGTCGATCAGCTCGTTCGACCAAGGTGACCGCCGTCCCAATACTCGAAAAGAAGCTCGCCATCTCGCATCCAACCGTTCCTCCGCCGGTAATTAACATCGTCTTCGGTTGCTGTTCCAAAAGAAAAACCTCACGATTCGTGATAATTCTACCACCAACCTTCACTCCATCCGGAACTCTCGGACTCGATCCTGTAGCCAAAATAACGTACTTCACCAAAATCTCACTCTCAGTACCATCCCGTGCAGCAACTCGTATCGTATTCGCGCCAACCAAAGCGCCACGTCCCGCAACCATCGTCACTCCGATCGTCTTCAAGCTATTTTCAAGTCCACGATGTAGCATGCTCACAACTTTTTTTCGTCGCTCAACAACTTTTGGAAAATCAAATCGCACACCACCATCGGCAACAACTCCAAGCGCCTCCCCTTTCAACATCGTCTGATACAGGTGCGCACTATGTAAATATACCTTCGAAGGAATGCATCCCCAGTGGAGACACTCTCCTCCGACTAAATCTTGTTCGATCAGTGCAACTTTTAATCCCGCAGCCGCCAAAACTCGCGCCGCTTCACAGCCACCAGGGCCGCTTCCGATAATTCCAACATCAAAGCTCAATGATTCCATGAAATGTGCAATAAAAAAGCAAAAAAATCCTTGCCCAAGCATAGCATAAAATAAAACAATCCAGTACAATACTCGCGTGGTCACCCCATTTTATCCGTTTTAAAAGCCACAAAACCATGATGAGCTATACAGAATTCGCCGAAGCAACGCTCCGTAATGAAGGATACAAGATTACCAGTCCTCGTATGGCCGTTATTGAGGTACTTGCACACACGAGCCGCTCCCTTTCACCATACAAAATCGCCGAAATCGCCCTCCAAAAGTACAAAATCAATCTCGATACCGTTACGGTCTATCGTATTATTCAGGTACTCGACAAGCTCGACCTTGTTCACAAAGTTCATGGCGTCGAAGGTTACATTCGCTGCGAAGTAAATGAAGAAGGCATCGACGATTGCCACCACTCCTTCATCTGCAAGAAGTGCAAAAAAGTCGAAGAAATTTCCGGCGAAAATCTCGACACCTTCATAAAAGCGATGGAAAAACTCCACCGCTTCAAAGTTGAAAAACATCAATTAGAGCTCAGCGGACTTTGCAAGAAGTGTAAGTAGCGCGACAATCTCTACTCCTTTCGCAAACAAGAATGGTCACCATAGATGGCCAGGCCAAGCCATAAGTGCGCAGAACTATTGGTGGCAGGCCTTCCTTCTATCTCAAATCTTCTCGCGACAGCGATTATGCCCATACCCGCAACCTTGAACGCTTGTCTTCTTTTGCAATTCATTTCGGCCCACTCCTCTGCAGTCGGAACTAACTTCAAAATTTCCGCCTTGAGCTCATCATCGTTCAATGCGGGAACGTTTTCATGTTTCAAAAGAGTATGGTCTTTATAGATGAGTCGACCAAGCTCCAAGTGGAATGAATGATTTGTAATCGAAGAACCCTGCACTCCAAATCTCTTTGCAATTGCCGTAAATCCCATCCCGCATGCCTTGAACGCTGTCTTCTCTTTGGTATTCATCCCCGCCCACTCCTCTGCAGTCGGAATCAACTTCAAAATTTCTGCTTTCAAATCATCCAAAGAAATTTCTTTTTCTTCTTTGAGCGCTTCATCTTCTCCATAAATCTTTCGTCCAAGCTCAAGACATGCCGAATAGTTATGAGAGGGATCTGCCTTAATTCCGAACTTTGTTGCAATGGCTTTAATGCCCATCCCATCGACCTTGAAGGGAAATCGTTGCCCTTTACCCATCGCTATCCATTGCGCAATAGTGGGTACCTGTTCAAGAATTTTCATTCTCAATTTTTCAAGAAGAACCGTTTCAGACGCTTCGTCTTCGCCATAAACCTTCTGCCCAAGCTTAAGGTGGTCAGAGTGGTTACCGATAGGATTTCCTCTTACTCCGAATCTTGTTGCAATCGCCGTAAGCCCCATGCCAGTAACTTTAAATTGCAATTTTTCTCGTACATTCATCCCCGCCCACTCCTCCGCGGTCGGAACCAACTTCAAAATTTCCGCCTTGAGCTCATCATCGTTCAATGCGGGAACATTTTCATGTTTCAAAAGTTCGTGATTTCCATAAATTTTTTCTCCAAGCTCCAAATGATTTTTATAAATTCTGATAGAGTTCCCATCCATATGGAACATCGTTGCAATGGCTTTAATGCCCATTCCGTAGACCTCGAAGGAAGATCGCCGTTCTTTATTCATCGCTATCCATTGCGCAACGGTGGGTACCTGTTCAAGAATTTTGAGTTTTAGTTTATCCAAAGAAATTTCCTCTAACGCCTCGCATTCTCCATAAATCTTTCTTCCAAGTTCTAAATGAACTTTACGGAAACCGACAGGATTTCCACTTACTCCAAATTTCCTCGCAATAGCGCAAAGTCCGAGTCCCATAACTTTGAATTCAGGTTTTGTTATATGACTCATCCGAGCCCACTCCTCTGCAGTCGACACTAACTTCATAATCTCTGCACGCAATGCTTCCTGGTCGCGCACATTAATCTTCGCACCGATTCCATCGGAAAAAAGTAATGTCGTGAGTTGCTCTTCCCACTCCGCCGCCGAAGTGTATACGACACGAGTAACCAGATTTGGATAACGTTCCTGCAGCTGTTCCTTCGTGAGAGTTAAGAGCACTTCTCTCGGTAATCGTCCTTGGACCACAAAGGTCGCCTCGCCAACTTGATCGCACAATAATACCTGCTTATTCAATCTCGGAATATCTATCACGTTGTATGATGCCTGTCTCATCATCTGATCAGAAATCTCTCCATGGCACACAAGAATATCATCGGTAAAAATACCGTAAGACTGAAGGAGGCTGACGAACTGAGAGAGTCGCTGCTGGAATTTGATCTCAAACACATTGCTCGTATCCCCGTTCTTGCTCTCAGCTATTTTTCCTTCACCCGAGGGGAGAATGTCGCCCGGTAGTTTAGTGGAGAGGATATTTAAAGAACATAAAAAATCTTCCAAAGATTCCACAGCTCCACCCTGGAGCACCTGAGAAAACCGTTTTACGGAGAGTCCGAGAATGTCATCAATGGCAATATGTTGTTTTCCCTCAAAGGCGAGAGAACTCAGTTTTCGCTCACTGCGATGAGAAATTCTCCTTTCGGTGGCGATGCCGAGAGAGCCCTTCAGCCAGCCTTCAAACGCGATTAAAACACGAGTGAGCTCTTGATATTTCACCTCACTTCCATCATACGACTGTGCGATGCCAAGCGCTTGAAGCACCTGCTCACGATAACTCGTAGCGAAAACCACGCGCTCCGGTTCCGGTAATTGATCGAGACGATGGATGATATTCATAATGATGAAATGCTATAGAGCTAGACATTCTCCTGCGGCATATCTGGAAACGTCCTCACAGGCAGCCTACCTTCATTCACCTCGAGAGTCTTTACGAGAATGTCCATAACCGCTTCTCGAACGATAATACAACCCATGCTTCCGTATCGACCAGGAACATTGAACATTGAATTCTCCTTTCCAAATGGGTGAATACCGTAGGCAGTTCCATTAACACCATTCTTATACAATCGAATAAATCGCCCACTCTTTCCGAACGTAACTCGGTTCTTTTTGATCTGCATATCTTGGGCGACCCAGTTGGCTGCGGGAGTTGCAGCAAAATATCGTAAACCGATATATCGAACAACACGTCGGACACCAGTGACAACCTCGAACTCGAGCGTTGTTCCATCGAGATGATAGAGGTGACCAATGTTCGTCTGAACATTGACCTCGAAAATATCGCCTTTTTGCGGAATCCAGCTCTCAAGATCGGTTGTTTCAGAGCTCGGGAGCGACCACTGGGCATTTCCAGCCGATGTGTCTACCTGGTTCTGCTGGTTAGCACTATCTTCGCTGAGTTCATAAGCCTTTACGCTACTCGCACCACCTGCCAAGAGGGTAATAATGAGAATCAAAGCTAAACGTGTCTTCAAAAACTGATACATAAAGCTGAACTTAGAGAGTAAATCCGGCGACAAGGGGAAAAGCATACTCTAAATAAGGAATTTGTCAATGATCAAAGAGGTAAAGCAAAGCTAGGGCGCCAAGATTTCAGCTTCAAGAAAAACACCACAAAAAGGCCCAAAAACAACGAAAAAACACCACAAAAAAAGCGGCTAGAAGCCGCTTAAAAGAGTCCAGATTATAATCTGGCGGAATTGACGGGACTCGAACCCGCGACCTCCACAGTGACAGTGTGGCGCTCTAACCAGCTGAGCTACAACTCCGCATCGCTTTCACCCTAGGACGAAAAGCCCACCTATCATAGTGACAACTCCGAATGTTGACAAGAGGTTGTTGCTAAAATATCAAAGCAGCCTTAAGATAAAGCCATCTACTTGCCCACCCTATATTAGGCTTACATGGCCTTTTCTCTTGCTTTTTCATAAAAATCCCCTACAGTATGGGGGCTCTTAAATTTCTCTTTGTATGGCAAAAGCTAAAACCGTAGTAGCCGTTTGGAACTGTACCGAAACTGGTATGCAGACTGGCGCGTTCGAAATCAAGAAAGAAAAGGTCAAGGACCTTACACGAATGCGTTACAGCAAAACACTTCGAAAGCACACACTTCAGAAGGCCAAGATCGTTAAAGGCGCTGAGAAGTAAGACAAGTTTCTTACACCTCCTCATCTTGTTTTTATGTCGCAAAAAAAACGCATCGGCATCGACTGTCGCATGTATTCTTCTAAATTCACAGGAATTGGAAGATATGTTTACGAGCTTGTGCATCACATAACAGCCGAGGATAAAGAACATGAGTATGTGCTTTTTTTCAATGAACCAGAATTTTCCAATTTCAAGCTTCCCAACAAACGCTGCACAAAGGTAAAGGTCGGCGCCAAGCACTACTCTGTCGCCGAACAGACGATCTTTCTCTACAAACTCTATCAGGCGAAGCTTGATCTGATGCATTTCACGCACTTCAATGCGCCAATTTTGTATAGGAAAAAATCCATCGTCACGATTCACGATCTGACACTCTCGTTCTTCCCTGGAAACAAAATGCGATCCCCTATCTATCGAGGCGCTTACAAACTTACACTGAAGGCCGCAACACACAACGCCTCAAAAATTATTTCTGTTTCGAACTACACGGCCAACGATCTTCAACGAATGCTCAACGTCGATCCACATAAAATTCACGTCACCTACGAAGGCGTGAACGAAGATTTCAAACCAAACCCAAACACAGAAGAAGTTGATACGACGAAAAAAAAGCTCGGTATCACTAAGCCATACATTCTCTACACTGGCGTTTGGCGCAGTCACAAAAATCTCGTCTCACTCGTAAAGGCATTTCACATTTTGCGAGATCGGTACAAAGAAGATGTTCAACTTGTTATCACTGGTCGCGAAGATCCTCTCTATCCCGAAATACGAAGAACCGCACAAGAAAGCGGTCATATGGAGGACGTGATTTTCACCGGCATGGTCGAAGAAAAAGATTTAATGAACTTATACACTGGCGCACACGTCTACTGCCTTCCATCATTGTACGAAGGATTTGGTCTCTCTCCGCTCGAAGCGATGAAGTGTGGAGTTCCTGTCGCTCTCTCAAAAACATCATGCCTTCCAGAAATTTGTGGCGAAGAAAATGCACTTTATTTCGATCCATACGACCCGACCGACATCGCCGAAAAACTTCATACTCTCTGCGTGAACGACGACATTCGCAAAAAACTTATCGAGAACGGCCGCGAACACGTGAAGACCTTCTCCTGGGAAAAAATGGCCAAGGAAACCCTCGAGGTGTACAATGCCATACTCCGAGCATAGCGAGGAGTACTTGTTCCCGTCCCCAGTTGATTTACCTTTTTCACCCATGTTCTCCCCTTTCCAAGAAGCCCTCAAGCTCACCATCGCCCGACACGGTATGCAAAAAATTGTCGAGGCTTCTCAGGTGTGCGCAAGATTCACCGAAATCAAACCAAACGTCTTCCCCGAAGATCCCGAAAATCAGATCATCGCCAAACAGTTCAAGGACCACATTCTCACACTCCAAGTCCCCGACTCAGTTTGGGCTAACGAAGTCATCAACCGCCAATCCAAAATCATCGCCGAAGTAAACGCAAAATACGGCGAAGAAGTTATCCAGAGAATTAAGACGGAGCTTGTGCAGCTTCAAAATCCAGAACAGGGTGCCTAATAAGGAACCTCTTAAGGTTAATTTGCTTGACCTTCTGCCATTTTCTCGTACAATGAAGCTGCTCTTGGCATCAGAACCAAGGCAACTCTCAAGTTCACCAAGCACTTTCAAAGCTGAAATTTTTTACTAATTTACTTATTATACCGTGATCGTTATTCGTCTCTCTCGCGTTGGAAAAAAAGAACAGCCTAGTTTCCGTATTATTGTCCAGGATAAGCGAACAAGTCCTAAGCGCGATGCTATGGATATTCTTGGATATTACCACCCATCAAAACAACCAAAACTCGTAAAAATCAACAAGGAAGGCATTGAAAAGTGGATCAAAAATGGAGCTATTCCATCAGATTCAGTTGCAAGTCTTCTCAAGAAGAACGGTTTTGCGAACATGGACAAATACATAGAATCACGAGATAAGCAGAAGAAATCCACAAAGGCGCAAGCAGAGGCTAAGGCCGCTTAAACTTTTAGGAATCCCTCACCCTTCTTAACTTAACTTATTAACTCTCCTACTATGTCAGATATCACACAAGGTGCGGATCGCGACTTTGTTGAATATGTCGTAAAGCAGATTGTCGAACATCCAGATGACGTAGTTGTTACTCGGACAGTCGATGATATGGGTGTTCTTATTACACTTATGGTCAACAAAGAAGATATGGGAAAGATTATCGGAAAGAGCGGTCAGACAGCAAAGTCTCTCCGAGTTCTTCTTCGAATGATCGGTTCACGCTCAAATGAACGCGTAAATCTAAAAATTGCTGAGCCGGCTGAAGCGTAGTATGGTACATATAGTCTAAAAATTTCACCACTCACCCATGGAAGACGCTCCTAATATTATTGATGCTGCAAGAACATACGACATAATAGAAATTATTAATCGTGGACTTGCCTACGCCATTATTATTGCGGGTTTTCTCTCAGTGGTATTTATCTTCATCGGTGGTATTTCATTTATTCTCTCCGGAGGAAGTGAAGACAAGATCAAGCAAGCCGTAGGAACCATTCGTTACGCTATCATCGGTTTGGTAATCACTATTCTTGCAGTCGTTATCGTTGCAACCGTCGGTAAAGCCATCGGAATCAACGTGATCCAATACATCAACTTCTCCGACATCATCGATACCGTCGCTCAAATTGGTCAGAGCGGATCAAGTTCTGGAAGTTTGCGCTAACATTCAAAAAAAGAGTCTGGTATAGATCGCAGACTGCAATCTGCAGACTTTCGAAGAAAGTCGAAGCCGCAGTCGAGAGATAGAGCAGATTCTTTTTTATCGTTTCGCATTTCTCACAATACACTTCCAATCAAATGGAAATTTGAACGTTTCTGCAGCTCGAACAAGTGAGCTGAACATAACCCACGGACCACTGCCTTCGTACATGAAACTATTTCCCTTCTCTTTGTTTGGATCGTAATTTTCCGTACCCTTGAGTCCTTTTGGAGCGAGAGGGACGACTCCTGACTCAAACGCCTGAGCGACATCTTCTTCGGTGAAGCAATAGGCGGTATCGCAGGCTCTCCACATTGCTTCATAGTGAGCATCGTGCACGGTTGCAATCGTCACCTGATCATACCAATCAATAGAAGGTTTCTTACTCCCCTTCCAAAAAAGAATAAGTGGAAATTTCAATGCGCTAACTCCATCAAGGAAACTCTGAAGAAGTTCGAGATCTTTTTCCGTCTCAGCACAGAAGCCTACGATTGGCTGTTGATGAGAAAAAGGAAGTGTGAGCTGTGGCGCACACTGTTGCTTATAAACTTTTTTTGAATCAAAGAGTTTGGAGAATTCCTTCGGAACTGACATAATCGGTGTGTTTGTTTTTGTAGAAGCTTTTTACGTAGTATACCAAAAAAACAGCTTCTAGCCAACCCCCAATCCTTGACGTAAAACACAGTTATGTTGCAGAACAAGAAAAAGCTCCTTATCATCGACGGAAACGCTCTTATACATAGAGCCTTCCACGCAATCCCATTTCTCACCTCGTCGAATGGCCTGCCAACAAATGCCGTTTATGGCTTCGCATCAATGATTTTAAACCTTCTTCTCAAGGTCCATCCGGAATATATTGTGATGACTTATGACCTCAAAGGACGAACATTCCGTGATGATCTTTATACTGAGTACAAGGCGACGCGCGCAGCCGCACCGCAAGAACTCTACGATCAAATTCCTCAGATCAAAAAGCTCGTGCAGGCATTTAACATTCCCGAGTTCGCCGTAGAAGGGTTCGAAGCGGACGATGTGATCGCAACCATTGTGAAAAAAATGACAGACCGCTCAGGTCCAAATTACGCAGAATACAAAGATGTTCAGTCGTACGTAGTCACTGGTGATCGAGATACATTTCAGTTAATACGAGACGATGTGTCAGTCATTACTCCGCACAAAGGATTTAATGAAATTATTATTTATGATCCCGCCAAGGTAAAAGAAGAGTTTGGAATTACACCCGAACAGTTTTGCGATTACAAGACGCTCCGCGGTGATACATCCGATAATATTCCAGGCGTTCCAGGCATTGGGGAGAAGACAGCAACGGACCTATTACAGAAATTTGAGACGATCGATGGTATTTATGGGAATCTCGACAAACTCTCCCCTGCCGTGGCAAAGAAACTCACTGCGGGTCTGGCAAGTATGGAGATGAGTCGCCAACTCGTCCGATTAAGTTCGGATGTTGATATCGACTTCGATCTCGACAAATGTAGGGTCCATGATTTTAACATGCACGAAGTTATGAGTATCTTTCAGGCACTCGAGTTCCGATCGTTGATCAAAAAACTCACCGACCTCAATGGAAAATATGACGAGGCCCGAAAGGAAGAGGTAAATGGAATGTTGCCGTTGGAGTTTTAAGGAATAGAATTTTGGTCGTCAACTTCACGCGCTGCTTGCAATCTGCAATACATACACAAAGCGCACTTTGAAGACCCAATACCCCCGCACAGAATGTATATCAACGAGCAAGCATGTGTGATTTGGCACCCAGCTTCAGGCAAGTTGTATAAAAAAAGTATACACACCATATTGCTCCAATTGAAAAATCCACCCAAAAACCGACAGCTATAGATATATACATCATCACAATATAGTGCGTTCGCAATACAAGCACAATTCACACAGTACGAAGCCGAAACGAGAGAACATAAAATGTACTCGATAGGGCTAATACAAGCTACAAAACGTACAATAAATTTGTAAAAACTGAAGAGATAGAATATAGTGCTCGCAAGATGGCTAAATCGCGTATTCTTGCTAGCTTAGATATTGGTAGTTCAAAGATCCGAACCGTTGTCGGAACCATTGATGAAAAATCAGAGGTTCTCAATGTGATCGGCGTTGGAATTGCCCCTTCAACCGGCCTCCGAAAAGGCTCGGTCATTGATGTTGAAGAAACGATCAACTCGATCGCTGCTTCACTTGAAGATGCAGAGCGAATGGCTGGCGAACCAATTAACCACGTCTTCCTTGGTATTGGCGGAAATCATATTGAATCTATGGATTCGAAAGGTGTTATCGCTGTTGCCAACGCAAACAATGAAATTACTGAAGATGATGTCGACCGTGTTCTTGAGGCAGCTCAGGCCGTCAACATCGCAAGCAACCGAAGAATTCTT
>JBAYUX010000037.1:0-13041 GCA_041674865.1 Candidatus Altimarinota bacterium | reverse complement strand
TCTCGCAAATGAACTCGAACGAAAGCGAATTACTGTCCATGAGATCATGGCAATTCTCTTGATCTTCGGACAGACATCTACGGTCGAAGAGATCGATGGATTTGTTGAAATCTTCAAAGATACATTTCCGACGTTAGGTGATTTTGCTTCAAACAGAAGCGAAGGACAGAAGCTCGAAGTCAAAGACAAAGTGAAAGAAGTGGTTATCAAAATTCTCGCAAATGATCCGATGCGTGCTGCGCAACTTGCGAAGGATGCACTTCGAAGCGACCTCTCTTGGGAAGATTTGGTTGCTCAGTATCCTGAACTTAATCAGGAGTAGACCTTACTGCACAAAACAAAAACAAATAAAAACAAAACACTATGTCAGCTACACCACACACACCAGATCCACACGCATCACCTGCACCAGAAGATAAGAACAAAAAACTTCTGACTCCGGAGCAGGAAAAATCCATTGAGCAAAAAGTTCTTGGAGACAAGATTGAGGAACTTGATACTGATGACATCCCAAAGATTGTCGAAGTACTCAAGGATCCTAATGGCTCATTTATTGATGCATACAAGGGAATTGCGCGTGTTCTTGGCCGTAGCAAGGGTTCAATGAAGCCAGAAGAGCGAAAGAAATTTGAGCTAGAAATTCGTCGAGTTGTAGCAGGAGCTATTGAAGATAATGAGGCTAAAATTAAGGGAATGATTAAAGATCTCAACGTGAGATTGAAAACCCCTATGGATGCCACCAAACAAGAGGTTCTCAAAAATATGGTAGCAGCCTACCAAAGCCTTCTTAATATCCTCGAAGAGGATCACGTCATTGAACTTCTCAATCCAGATAATCACCCAGCAGCTGAACCTGTTCATGAAGAAGCTATTGAGCATCGCGAGACTGCCTCTGAATCAAAGGAGCGAGAAATTCTTGATGTAGAAAAAATTGAGAGTATTGAAGATATCAATAAAAATGAGGCTGTTTGCCGAAAGTTGGTCACAAAATATGGACAGCCGCCTAAGCCAGGAGTTGATAAAGAACTTTTCTGGAAAGAAGATATGGCTAAGAAAGACAAGAAACCTCTTTCTGCTGAGGAGGTGAAGAAGTATGAAAACTTTATGGTTTTCATTACTTCTAATAAAAAAATCCTCGCGCTTATTCAGAACGATGCTTCAGCTATTGCACACAAACTTCAGGAAGAGTTAAAGACCAATCGTAATGAAGAAGTCATGAGTGAGCGTCTTCGTGAGGAGACGACAGTACTTCTCGACTCACTTCTTGAAAAGAGTCATGGACTTGCAGGATTCGACAAGCTCGGTGTTACTGCAAAAGGCTCAGAAGCACTTCTTCTTCACACACTACGTGTACAAGAGTTGCCACTTGCTTTTGATAAATTACAGAATGTTATTCAGTTGGAAATAGTACCTTCTATCCGTGAGGGTAAGGAGATTTTCAAACAGGCCCTCGATAAAGATGGTAAGCCAATGAAGATTAAACTTTCAGAATTTCTCGCAGCTCCAGAACGAATGGGCTACGGAGAAGATATGGTTGAACAGACTCATGAAGTTCTCTTCAAGATCTATCGAGGTATTGGTGCGGATCGTGGATTCAACCTCGCTACGTGCCGAGATTTCCTCATTGATGCCATCAAAACTCGCGGTGGTGCCCCACTCAAAGTTGGTGAAAAGACCATGTCGCAAGATGAAGCAAAGAAAATGTATACCGCTTTCTTGATTATGAAGGCAGAGCATCTTGGAGAAAAAGAGGCGCTTCAGCTCCTTATTGCATTTAAGGAAAAGCCACCTTTTGTCTACGACCTCCGAAATACCAATAATGGATGGGAGGTTATTGGAACACGAAAAGAAGGTGTTGGTGTTCTCGAAGACTTCTGTCTCGATGGTATGATTTACAACGAACTCAAGGATAAACTTGAAATGCGACGTGGAGAATTCGATAAGTTTATCATCAAAGTTGCTCCTCATTTTGAGCATATGCGAAATGCTATTAAGAAGCATAAGAAAGGGGAGCTTGAGGGTATTGTCACTCCTAGCGAGCTCGCAATATTCGAAAAGCTCATGGACATTCCACTTTGTATGGACAAGGTTGGTCAGGCTTACAAGCATGCACTCTACAATTCAGAGGAACGTGATGTTCCTGTTATGGATAAAATTCAGGGTCCAGATCGAAAGAAGCTCGACATTATGTTCGTCAATATTGAAGAAAAATTATCAAGAATTGCAGAACGTCTTGCTGATGAGCGACTTGATCAGGAACTCAAGGAGGCTGGCCCACAAGGTTGGGGACAACTCTGGAGAGTCGACAAGATCGCATGTAAGTGGTGGAAGCGAAATGCCGCTGTTGCCTACCGAGATAAATATATTGAGGATATCAAGAAGCGACTGAAGGAAGATCCAAAATATCGAACAGAACTTATGCGCTTAGAGCGTGACCAGGTGAAACCAGATGGTAAGTGGTCTGGCGCGACACCTGCTGAAGGTCAACGTGAAGATCTCAATGGCGAACTCGATGCTATTGCAGAACGATTTGGTGTTTCATTCGCATCTGGTGATAGTGAGTCATATCTCACTGGAAACGAGACGGTTGAAAAACTTGAGAATGAACAGATTCAGGCAGATATCAAAAAACTTTGTGTCGACTATACAAATGGTGCGGTTGATGACTCTGGATTCCGTCAGCGTATGAAGGGAATTATTCAACAGATTCAGACACTTAAGGGAACGAATGATGAGATTATTGGATTCCTTGAAGAGACAACTGACAAGGGCTCTGTGAGTGAACACAAGGAAGGTCTTCTCGACAAACTCCGTGCTCACAAGGCGGGTCTCGTCGCTCTCGATCTCGACAATATGCGTATCAATCTTGGTACTGCAAAGAACGTTGATGTGAAGACTCAGGTCAAGGATCTCAACTGGAGTGATAGCATGTCACGAAAGATGGTTGAGGGACTTCAGAAGAATAAATTCCTCGGACGATTTGTTACGCCGGCAACGATTGGTATCGTTGGATTTGGACTTGCAAATATTACGGCTCAGATTGCTACATCGAGAACACTTCGATGGAGCGCTCTTGCACTCGCACCATTTACTGGTCCTGCGATGTGGGGAATTGCCGCTGGTTGTATTACTGGTGGTGTCTTCGCCGCTATTCGAAAAAACAAAGAAACTCTTTATCATAAAGCACAGAAAGAACGACGTGATGCGCTCGAGTATCGTCCAGATATTGATGACAAGGGACTTCGACCAGGACAGGCCGAAGGTGGCCGATTTGAGCGAAGAATTGAATCTACTCTCTACCAGAAAGTTGGAGCAAATGCTCTCACGAGTGGTATTGATGGTGCAGCAAATTATGATGCACTTTGCACTGCTCTCGGAAGAGCTATCGCTTACAATACGATCTCTGAAAATGAGCGAATGGATTTGATCAAGTATACCGATGAGTCTCATGTTGAGTCTGAACGACTCACTCTCGTACGCGCTATCTCACGAGGTAGAGCACGACTACGCGGACTTACTCGTCCTACTGGTGAACGTCCTGGCGCAGATCATATCAACGACCTCGATCGTGCACGAAGTACAACGGAATCACAGATCCGTGCTGAAGTTGCCGATGCAGAATCTAAATTCAAATCATTTAAACGAATGGAGAATTTGAAGTCTGCTGGTATTGGTGCGCTCTTTGGCGCTGGTACTGCTGCCGCTCTTACTGGTCTCGGGCACCTCGCTGGATGGTCTGAACAGAACGTTAATAGCACGACAACATCACTCAAAAATCTCACACCATCTGGATCTGTTGATAAGGCAGCCCTCATCACAACTCTCAAGGGTTCTGGTTTGAGTAATTCAGAAATCAGCCGACTTGCATTTGATTCACATGGCAATCCAACTCAGGCTACTATCGATTTCTTGCATACGAAACATATTGATCTTAAATCGATTGTTACACCTGGAACAACTGGAACACAGAGTCTTGTTCAGCCAATTAACTTTGGCACTCACATGACTCAGACTGAGTTCATTCAACAGGCTAATATTCGTGGAGCTGGTTTAGGTACGAGTGATTTCGATGCACGTGGTCACTTACTTTCATCGGGAATTGCAAAATTACAGGCTCACAATATTCGATTCAATGAACATGTTACGAGTGTCGTTACACCTGGTCCTGTTACGCCTGGACCGGTAACACCTATACAGGCACTTAATACACAAGGTTTCTCACGACTTGGACATATTCATTTCAATGGACACACTCCAAAACATATTCTTGATGAACTTCGTCTCAAGTGGGCTGGAGCGCCTGAAGTTGGTGCTGATGGTAACTGCCACTTCAGTATGAAGGGCATGGTTGATGGAGGTCTTACTCACACACGAATGCCATCTGGCGTTAATCTTCCTAGTGATCCTTCACAGTTCAAGATTGGACTTGAGGTTCATACAAATGGCCATTCTTACTGGAAGTTCTTCACTCCGGATAGTCGTGGACAGGTGTCTATTCCAAAAGAATATTTCACTAATAGTGTCGGCTATGTAGCTCGAGGTGGATCTGTATTACCAGGTCTTCGAACGCACGGTATGGCTGTTGGATTTATGGATAATCATGGAACATATCAAGTTCTCGCTTCTGTACGAGGTGGAGGAACATATATTCCTAACCCTCCTACGCCAACACCTATCGTGAGCGATGTCGTTAACTTCTCTGGTGAAGAAACTATTCAGAGCACTATCACAAAACCAGGATCAGCACTTTACGAAGCATCACAGCAGGTTGAGAAGGTTGTTACTACGACAGAAGCTGTCGCCTCACCTCCAATCGTTGGTGCTCCGATGAGCCATTTGGAATATGGAAAGAAGAAGGTGACTCCACCTCCTCCACCACCACAGCCACCGGTTGTTCCGCCTGTTGTGCCACAGGTTGTGCCTCCACCAGAACCAGAGCCATATGATTATGATGATCCATACTCTGGCGGTACCGGAGAGACACCACGACCTCCTACACCTCCGGTTACTCCACCGGAAGATGATGGCTATGATCCATATGTCGATAACGGTGATCTTCCTCCACGAGCTCCAACTGCAACAACTTCAACTGTAACAGCTCCACCTGTAGGACCAAAACCTACTACTGTACCAGTTAAGCCTACAACGACTGCTCCTGTTGCTCCTAAACCTACAACGACAGCTCCAGCAACTCCAGCAGTTCCACCTGTGGCTCCAAAACCTCCAGTTGCCCCAGCAAGTGATAAAGGATATGGAGAAAGCGATGCCGGATATGATGCTACTGGAACTGCATACTAACAACTACACACTTTAATACACACATTCCATGGACCCAAACATTCACTCATTCTTGCTAGAACTTCTACATGATGCTGGACAGACCGACTTAAGTCCAGAGTTGGAAGAAGTGATGGTGCAGGATTTAGCACCACGATTAGAAGATAGATTAGTCCTTACATGTACACAGCAACTTTCTGCAGAACAGCAGGAAGAAGTTAAAGAAATCACTGATACTGATCAGGTTATGATGTATTTGCGAAATACGATTCCTAACTTCGAAGAGATCACGGCTCAGGCTTTGGTAGATTTCCGAGAGGTGTATATCAGGGCGGTTAAGGGGGAGTAAAAAATAAATAAAAATATTTTATATGCAGGCCGGACCTTCAGGTATCAACTCAATACATACTGTAGGAATAAAATCTCAAAGAGCTGAGGCTATACGAGCAATCCTTCCCCACATTAGCGGCCTTTCTGTTATTAACAGGAGGGAACACAATCCTGCTGCAGTAAAAACTCTCCAAAATGCCTTGTGGCTTTTGGGATATTTTTTTGATCCGATCGATGGTGGTTATGGAGAGATAACTCGAGAGGCTCTTATGTATCTCCAACTTGAAAATGGTGTCATTCATAATCCGGAAGATGAAGGTGCTGGCGTACTTGGACCAAAAACAAAGGAAGCACTCGGCAAAGCACTTGCTCGAAAATTACGCGAGATCGAAACTGGCGAAAACGCTAAACCTGGCAATCTCGCTGGCTTAACGCGTGAAGAAGAAAGGCGACTGGCTCGTCATTCGATATATCAAAATATTGGCCATTCTCATAATGTTCAGAATCGAACATTCCGTGGACGCCTTCAGGATCACGAAATGCTATTGGATAGTATTTTTAGCGGTGCGAATGGTGGTGAAAGTGCAAAAATACTCAAAGATATCTTACTGAATCCACAAACCGATGGAATGTTTTTCATCGATATCGGTCCCGGTATTGCGAACAAAGATCTTGATGTCCGTGGTGGTAGGGGCAAGCCTGCCGTTTCACTTCAAGAGTTTGCTGGAAAATTCAAAGGTGTTCAGTGTTTTGCCCTTGATATGCCAAGTGAGATGGATATTTTTACAGGAAAAACTCCTGAGGCTGTTGCCGGCTATACTATCGCCTCTGAAGATCGAAATGAGCTCCTTGCAAAACGCAATATGCATCTCATTCGTGGCAATGGCTTAACCTCTCTTAAGGATCAGCTCGTCTCACCTAGAACAAACCCATATCCAGAACGACCACGTCCTACTCCAACAAAAAATAGTACTATCATTGTACGTGCCGCGAATTCAATTGATCTCTATGGTAACTGGGAAAAAGAGATACTTCCTGCGCTTACAAAGATGGCAGAAGATTTCAAAGACAACCCTGTTGTGCTTTTATTTAATCGTGAAATTCTTGTTAAGCCTGCACACAGCGCTACGTGGAAACTTGTTGGACAAGTTTCTGGAATGGGATTCCGGCACAACGATCGCGCCTTAACACGATCAGGACATCCTCCGTTTTTTCTTTATGAAGATAAGGTTCGTTCTTTGAAAAAAGACTCACCACTCGTGGATCAAATTTCTCAGATTTCAACTGGCATTGAAGAAGGTGAACAGGGTGAACATGTTCGAACATTGCAAAAGGCTCTTCGTTCACTTGGATATTTCACAGGCGTCATTACGCTCAACTTTGGGCCGAAGACGAAGGAGGCACTTATCAAATTCCAGTTTGCTAAGGGCATTATTCATGATCGGCATCATCGTGCAGCTGGTGTTTTTGGACCGAAGACGAAGGAGGCACTTATCAAAACCATTAATACATCTCCTCTCATACAAGAGGATACCTCTTCTATTGCCACTACTTCTGCAACAGTAAGAACGCGTGCATATGTAAATCAAAATGCGCCTGAATATTCTGCACTTTTCCGTACATCGCCACATACTCTCGATTCTATCGGTCCTCTCGAAGTTGCCATAGATCATGTTTTTCAAAAAAATGATTTTTTCAAAAAAGTACAACCTATCACCCCTGAACAACGACAGGCACTGACAAAGGATCGTCTCCGCCAGCAAGCTGACTACCTACAAAATCTTCGTTCGGAGTTCCGCGCTACAAATAGCGACCGTAATATGCAGGCAAATCTTTATCGTATGAATGGAGCAACAAGGGATTATTTAGATGAAGTTTCTGAGTTGAATACTCAACTTCCTCCAATGAATCCGGAATGTAAAATGACTATCGTATTACCGTCTTATCACGAAGAAGAAAGAATTCGTAAAACTTTGACTGACTGGATTTCTCAAGTTGGACCTGATGGTAAACCCCTAGATCCAAAATCTTTTGAAATTATTGTGCTTATCAATAAGCCAAACGCTAAGGCTTCTTTTGATAATACTGCTCGTGAAATTGATGCCTTCAAGCGAGAACATCCTGAGTACCGTATATCCTATGTTCATAAAACATTTAACTTCCTTCCCAAGGGTGCCGAAGGCGAGCCAAAAACGCAACTAGTAACCATAAATGGACAAGATGTTGAGTTACGAAAGGGTGTCATCATGGGACTTGTTTACAAGGTGTGTGGCGATTTAGCGGTTATACGAAATAGTCGTCGACCTGGTGTTCCTCCTGAAGTCATTGCTGACCATCTTATGCGCACTGGTGCTGCTGATGCATATGGACGCAGTCCAACATTACTTCGTGATGTGATGGGAACATTCTCTTCATTTCCTACTCTTGATCAATATAAGGCTGGAGCTGATGTTTCTCCTCGTGTCCTTGAGAAAATTCCCGTATTGCATATTACGCAAAGATACCTTGAAAGCATGAATAGACTTTGTGCCGATGGTACTGAGGTTTACGGACTGGGTACCTATAGGGCGGCCGTGTATTCTGCAGCAGGAGGCTTTAATCCTACAAGAGCGACCGCCGAGGAACTTGATCTATCCAGGAGAATACGAGTTACGCCTTCAACTAAAAAACCTAATAACGTATGGAAATCAACAAGTGTAAATGCAGCCGAAGATCCTCGTCGCAGATTGTATAGAATGACTGAAAAGAGATCGACCCTTAATGAGTATGCAGGTTTTGGTGCGGAAGAAGAGGAAAAAGGTGTTCGTGCATTAAATGTTGATGTCATAACTACGAAAAACCTCCCGAATCACATGCAATTAACTGAAGAAAATGTCGGTCATTTTGTTACGGAGCGTTTTAATTACTACTTTAGTACAATGTTTCGCAATAATGTTTTATTGAAGGAAAATTTCGCAGGCTGTTTCGCTCGCGCAAAAAAACTTTCTACTATAGCGCTCTTATCCATGGGCTTCCAGATTGATGATTTTGAGATCATCGCCAACGATTCTCGTGACGTAGTTTATGAAGGAAATATCAGTGATGATCCCGAGAAAACCGTTCTCGGTAAGTTGATTAGAAATCCTCCTGGTGCTGGAAGGATCGTTATAAAGAATTTATCGAATATCGTCGAGGAGATAGAACGTTTCCATAGTAGCCCACATCCAGACTGGATTTTGAGAACTCGATAGGGGATTTGATTATAATTTTTGTGTGACACTGACTATTTCAAGTAGAGTGTCTATGGTTTATTGGAAGCAAATACTTTATAATTTGTTTTGATTTTTTTATTTTTCCCATGGACCCAAACATTCACTCATTCTTGGTAGAACTTCTGCACGATGCTGGACAGACTGATTTAGGTCCGGAGTTAGAAGAAGTGATGGTGCAGGATTTAGCACCACGACTAGAAGATAGATTAGTACTTACATGTACACAGCAACTTTCTGCAGAACAACAGGAAGAAGTTAAGGGTATCGGTGATACTGATCAGGTGATGATGTATTTGAGAAATACGATTCCTAACTTTGAAGAGATCACGGCTCAGGCCTTGGTGGATTTCAGGGAGGTGTATATCAGGGCGGTGAAGGGCTAGTTGATCTTGAATTTTTCGTCACTTTTTGTTACCATAGGCTCAAATGGCCACTAGGCCCAATGAGGAGCTCCGCAAGGGGCTCCGTTTTTAAATCAGTCGCATAATTTTCTGCCTTATAATATAAAATTGGCTTGGTGATATTTTTCCCATCCTGTTCGTCGCCAATATTTTTTCCAAGGGAACACCACCAAATTTCCCTTTCGTGAAATCTCGGCTTTTTGACCTGAAGTGAATCGAGTTTTTTCTTTTCCTCGTTCCAGCAGTCAAAGGTTCTCCTTCTTGGGTCTTCTGATAAAGGCATAAAGTAACGGATAATTAGGTTTTATGCTTTATTTTATCGGATTGATATTAAGAAAATTTAAATAATTTCTAACATTTTTATGAACACGAAAATGAGTTGAGTGGTTTATCTCGAACAAAGCTGAATTTTGGCTTTTTTGGTGATTATTCCCTTTATTTTTGTGCGTACGCACAAATGTGACTAGAGGTGGCTTTTAGCACTTTACAACTCGGCTTCAAAATGCTATAATGATCAGATAAATATAAAAACAAACCTCTATGGAAAACGCTCTTCGTTCGACCGTCTACGATCTCGTTGCTGAGATTACCCGCAGTCCTGCATTCACAAGTGCACAGTGTGCGATGCTTCGAGATTTCGCTTTTGTAAGCGATGAAAAACTTGAAGAGGCTCACGCGCTTATGATTGCTTTGAAAGAAGAACTTGATGAAATAGAGCGCGAAGCTCTCACGGAAAAACTCTCTACATTTGATCAGTATTTTTCACGACTCAAAGAGATTACAGCATCACAAGTTCGTGCTGGTCGCCAGTACGAGGAGACTATTTCGCAAAATCAAGATGCCTCTTCACAGGCAAACCTTCTTGGTCAACTTAACAACCATTAATCATGAAATGTATTACACGAAAACATTCAGAGTTTAGTTTCTTCTCTTATCCACGTTTTGTGGGTTTTGCTGCTGCCAAGGGTCCTGATAAAAAAGCACCTGAGGTAAAGGCTGAAGGATTCAAGGCTCCAGAGTCTGCTGATAAAAAGCCACTCGATGAGCTCAAAAAGAGCGAAGACCTGAAGATGGGCCAGATTGAGGGCGCCCACATGAAGGTAAAAGCCGATGTTCAGAAGGCGAAAGAAGCTGCGAAGGCAAACTTCGAGAAATCTCCAAAAGCTGATGCTGATAAAAAAGCATATGAAGCCTTTGTTGGCCAGATGGACAAGATGAATACTGATGCCGACCAGGCTCGTGTTGATCTTTTTTCTAAACTTGATGCGCAAAATGATGCTAAGCGAGAAAAAGAACGAAAGGCTGCTGACGAGAGAATGAAGTCTGCGCTTTTGGGCAAGGATGTTCAGATCAGCAAGATGGAACAGAAGGGAAAGTTCGTCGCTAAACTTGAGGCTCAGGCAACAACTCCACATGCCAATAAAGACGCTACTGATGCCGTTATGGCGAATATGGATAATCATGACTTCGATGGTGATGATTACAAAGACAATTCCGACCCTGGAAATAAATATATCAACTACCAAAACAAATCACGTTCTATGGCCGAAGGTTATCTTCGTGCTCAGATCGCGATGGGACAGCAGGGAAAGGGCGAAAAAGACCTTCAGGCTGCGTACAATGCGGATGAGGGTTTCGGTCCTGAATTACTCCGTGACCACACTATTACAGAGGAAAATCTCCGAAAGCAGATGGATATCGAAGCCTTCATGAAGACTGTCGATGTCTCTTCAAGTGGAACATTTCTTACGGACAACGAACGTATTTACGTTGCGACATTGATGAAGGAATCTGCTTCTCTTTGGGGAAGTGATAACAAAGATACAAAACAATATCGCGACTTCGTTCAGGCACGACTTACGCAAATCACTCCACTCTTACAGGCGAATAAACAGAAGGCAACATTGATGCTTGCGTCTGTTGATCACTCAACAATATCGAAAGGTGTTGGTGTTGTGACGGGTGCTGTTACTGGTACTGTTGGTGCTGGCGTTGGTACGCTTGCTGCCGGACCGGTTGGTACCGTTGCTCTTGGTGGAGCTGCTGCTGTTGGTGGCTATGAAGCAGGTCGACGTATGACACGTGGAGCTCTCACTCCTGATGCCATTCGTGATGCTTATAATCAGTGTGCCGAATATGAGCGAAACCTTGTTATGAATACTATCCCAGCTCCGAAGGAGTGGGTTGATCATAAGGATAAGTATCAGGACAATCCAGAAGTTTCTGAGATGGAGGTCAAGATGCGAACTGAATATATTGATAAGGTAAAGACATTTGTACCTCGCGCAGAAGCGCTCTGGGCGTTTTCTGATGCGGGTGTTACTAAAAAATATATTGATCACTGGCAGACTGATATCGATCATGGCTTGGAACGTAATGCCGATGGATCTTTCGTTCGCAAGGATATGACTCCTGAGAATATTGTTAAATGGGGGGAGCGCATGAAGTCTGAACCAGCAACATTCATCGATGGATGGAAACGATATTTACAGACAGAAGGACCTAAATATCCTACTGCTTCTGCAAAGGCTGCTGAGCTTGTTGCTTCTCTCGAAGATATAAAAAATAATTTTGATGGGAAGAAGCCTGAAGATATTCGCGATATCATGAAGCGTGTAGATCGCATGAATGGCAATATTGAAGATGGTCTTTATGGTCCAGCACAAGCCGTTCCTGAAGGGGGTACTCCTGCTCCTGTCGGTCCTGATGGCAAACCTGTAGAACCGGGAAAACCTGGTGAGACACCAAAACCTGCTGTCGGTCCTGATGGCAAACCTGTTCCTGCTGCTGAAGGCGGAATCCCTGCTCCTGCTGGTGATAGCACTGGTGGTGGAAAGGGTGGTGGCCGACGAGGAGGAAAGGGTGGTGGAGAAGGTGGCAAGGGAGAAAAGGGCAAAGAGGGGACAGAAAAAGATGCTGATCAGTTGAAGGAAGATGCTATTCAACTCGAGGCTGACACAACAGGTGAGAAGAAAAAATTTGATGCCATAAAAGACAAAAAAGCAGGTGATGCTGATGCATGGGCAAAAAAGGCTGCTGACTGGAAAGCGACCGCTGACAAGTGGGTTGAAAAAGCTAAGAATCAAAAAACAGATGCACTCAAGTCACAAAAAGATGCTACAGACATGGATACTCTTGCGAAGAAGGCCGTTGAAGATTTGAGGAAAGTAGCTCCTGCGGAAAAGGCACCTGATGCTGTTGTAGAAAACAAAGAAAAAGATGCAGCTGAGGCAGCCAAGAAATTGGCTGACGCAGAAAAGGCAAAGTTTGATGCACTTCCTAAAGATGCTAAACCTGAAGATGCATTGAAGGCTGCTGAATTATATCTCGCAAAAGCTAAAGACTGGCAGAAGGCTGCGAAAGGTTGGGCAGACAAAGATGGGAAAAATGCTGATGCTACTGGCATGAAAGATGCTGCTGATAAGATGGTTACAGCTGCGCAAGAAAAAGTAAAGGCTGCGCAAGAAACTGTTCGAGATAATACTCCAACTGTCTTCGAGCCAGATCTTGCTAAGTTAACACTCAAAGATGCAGCGTTCAGAAAGCGATATGATGCTCTCGGTTCAAACCGAAAATCAAATTATGATGATTACATGAAGTCGAGTCTTCGCGCGCAGGAAGTTGTTGCGAGTGGCAAACAACTCAAGTTTGAAAATGGTTCTTCTAAATATCCTGCAGTTGCATTCTTGAAGAATGGAAAGGTTTTCTGGAAACCAGGACGAGATCCTGAGGCAAAAGTTCCAGTCATCAAAAATCTCAATGAGTGGTACATGGATAAACTT
>JBAYUX010000036.1:0-13371 GCA_041674865.1 Candidatus Altimarinota bacterium | reverse complement strand
TTGATGATCTCAATAAGGTCCTTAACCTGGAATGTGTGGTACTCTTTTGAATTTGGAACATCAACTCCGAAACGTCGGTTGAGTTTGTATCGAGCGACGTGACCCATGTCGTATTTCTTGTAATCGAAGAACATTGACTGGATAAGTGCCTTTGCATTTTCTGGAGTAGCGAGATCGCCTGGTCGAAGTTTCTTGTAGATATTCTGGTAAGCTTCATCGACTGTTTTTGCATTGTCCTTCTCGAGTGTCATTGTGATGAAATCGTTCGAAGGATCGGTAATAACGTCTTTGAAAATTTCCTTCATCTGCTTGTCTGTCTCGTATCCGAAAACACGGAAGAGGGAAGTGATGTGAATCTTTCGCTTACGGTCGATTTTGACGGTAATAACACCTTTTTTGTCGGTCTCAACTTCCAACCATGCACCACGCTTTGGAATAATCTTTGCGTTGTGGAACTGTGGAGCAGCTGAGTTCTTTGAGAAGAAAACACCTGGAGAACGTACCAACTGTGAAACGACAACACGTTCGATACCGTTGATAATAAAGGTACCTCGGTTTGTCATGAGTGGAATAGATCCCAAGAAAACGTCCTGCTCTTTAATTTCACCAGTTACCTTGTTGACTAACTGAACGTGAACCTTGAGAGGTGCTTCGTATGTGATGTTTTTCTGTCGTGCTGTTTCTGCGTCGTATTTAATTTCACCGAGAGAGTGATCGAGGAACTGCATCTCAAGTTTTTTTCCTGAGAAGTCGCCGATCGGATTGATCTCGTCGAGAAGTTCACGGATACCTTCTTCAAGGAACCACTTATAGGAATCGAGCTGGATCTCAATCAAGTTTGGAAGCTGAACTGAGGCGTCGAGACGCTGTGTGTAATATCTTCGGAGTTTGTCGTTATCCAAGTCCATAACATCCGTATTAAGGTTGGATGGCTTGATAATCTCGTGAGATGGGCTTCCTCCGCCCTTGCTGGCACTTGCCATTTTAGGAAGGGGAGCAGCCGTTTTTGCTGACAACAACGTAGCCTTCGTAGATTGAACAGCAGCTTTTGGAGCTACTTTTGCTACAACCTTTGCTGGGGCTGGTTTTGGAGCCACCTTAGCTTTGACTGCTACCTTTGGAGCAGCTTTAGCAGGCGCTGCTTTTTTCCCCAAGGGATGCTGCGGCTTCGCTATAGCAACGGGCTTCTTGACTGGAACTACTTTTTTAACTGGTTTAGCCGCCTTTGGAGCTGGCTTTTTTGTTTTAGCTACAGACTTCTTGTCTTTTTTAGCCATAATGAAAAAGATGTAAGAGATTTGGAAATACAGGAAGATGCTATCTCTCACAACACATGATAGGCGTGATAGCTTCGTTGATTGTATTTAATATATGAGCAAAGTCAAGTTTTTCCTCTATCTGGTCTCAATTCTCCAGTGAAACCTGTTGACGTTTGCTGTATTTTATTCTCTTTTTATACTTTTCTGCTTCGTTGCTTACTTTTTCTTCGGCTCGATTTTTGTGCGACCGTTCATGTATGGGCGGAGCGCTTCTGGAATCGTGATTGATCCGTCGGCGTTTTGGTAGCACTCGAGAAGGGGAATAAGTACGCGTGGTGATGCGATACAGGTGTTGTTGAGCGTGTAAGCCAGCTTTGTTTTTCCCTGTTCGTCTCTGTAACGAAGGTTGAGTCGTCGTGCCTGGAAGTCGAAAAACATCGAGCAAGAGTGTGTCTCGCCGTAGCCATTTCGTGATGGCATCCATGTTTCGATATCGTTTTTGTAAACCTGTCCCTGTCCCATATCACCTGTGCAGACCGCAACAACGCGATAGGCGAGTCCGAGTTTCTCAAGAATTTCTTTTGCGTTTGTAAGGAGGAGGTCGAACATTTTCTGTGACTCTTCGAGGTCGTTTTTGCAGACAACTACCTGCTCAACTTTTGTGAACTGGTGAACACGGTAGAGACCACGAGTGTCCTTTCCGTAGGTTCCAGCCTCTCGTCGGAAGCAGCTTGATAAGCCTGCGTAGAGCTTTGGAAGTTCGTCATTAGAAAGAATTTCGTCTCGGTGGTATGAGGTCAAAGAAACCTCAGATGTTCCGATGAGGTTGAGGTCATCTCGTTCGAGTTTGTAAGCAGACTCTTCGCCACCTGGGAAGTAACCCGTTCCTGTCATGGCGTCGTTGTTGACCATGAGCGGAACAGAGAATGGTGTGAAACCTTTGCTGACGAGGTGATCGATCGTCATTCGCATGACGGCGTTTTCGAGAAGAAGTCCGTCGCCTTTCAAAAAGTAGCTTCGTGATCCAGCAATTTTTACGCCGCGTGGAATATCAATGAGGTCGAGTTCCTCGCCGAGCGTAACGTGATCTTTTGGCTCAAATCCATTGAAAACGGTTGGTGTACCAACTTTATAGAGTTCGACATTTTCGGTGTCATCTTTTCCAACTGGTGCCTTGTCTGATGGAACCGCAGGTACGAGAAGCATGAGTTGTGTGAACTCCGTTTCGATAAGCTTCAACTCTTCACTCAATACCTTTTCTTCTTCTGAGTAGGATTTCATTTTATCGAGAAGTGCCTGTTTTTCAGGTCCTGTAGCCATCTTTGGAATCTCGCCTGAAGCCTTATTTTTCTCAGCACGAATGGTTTCTGATTTGGTAATGAGCTCGCGTCGCTGATCATCAACAGCAATAAGTTTGTCGAGATCGACTTTGACACGCTTTACTTTTGCGGCGTTTCGAACGGCCTCAAGATTTTCACGAATGTATTTGATGTCGAGCATGGGATTTAGCGTTACAGATAGAAAAACCGTGCCTAGTTTAGCACGGTTTTTTCTCTACGCTAGTGATTTAGCTTTATTTTCCTGACTCTTTGGAAATCTCTTCTATTTCTGGCGCATATACTTTTTCCCATTTTCCTGCCTTGATATGGGTGTATTTATGCTCTTTGAGTATTGGTCCAAACTTCTTTTCCCATCCTGGAATTCGCATAGGATTTGGCTGTGAAGGGGAGTGTGTGATAGTAGTGTTTGATTGATTTGCGAGAACTTGAATATACCTCAAGATTCTTTTATCGAGCTCCATTGTACATCTTCCGAGTATTTCTTTGAGTTCCGGCGTGTTATCAACTCGGGCTACTTTTGTTTCCGCGACAAAACCCTTTGGCGCCTGACTAATCTTGAGTTCCCCTGTACAGAGAATATCATCATCTGTCATAAGCGTAAGAACTATATGCAACATATTCATTCTCGAGAATTGGATTTCCATTTCGAGGATGTTTCCTTCTAGGTCGATGTTTTGCGTTATGCTGTCTTGCAAATAGCTGAAGTCTATAAAATCTTCGATCTTTAGCTCTTCAACGGGAATTGGTTCTCCATTTATCTGCTCAAAGATACGCATGAGATGCTTTCGAAGTGCAGCTGACTCAACCTGAATTGTAGTTATTGGTCCTGCTGTGACAACTTGAATGCCTGGCGTGAGAGTTCTTCTTTTGAAAAGCTGCATTTCTGCGCTTAACTCATCCGGCATCATAAAATTTGGCCTGATAGACCTGCTTCTACGAGCCGCCTCATTGAAGGGTGGTCGTTTTTTTGGTGGTAAATCGCCTGCTTTTGAAGCTGGATTTGTGTCAGGTACGTTCATAGAGGTGGATCTTAGACTTGATTTGAGCTTAGATCAACCTGAATTTTGCACTAGTTTTGCATCGCTGTTTTGAATACTGTCCAGAGCGGTTTGGTTGATGGAACGAGATCTTGTTTTCCATACCAATAGAGTCCTGCGAATATGTAGCGTGGGTTTGAGTTCGTATAATTGAGATAGTGGGACATGATTGGTGCGCTACCTTTTTTGCCGTATTCTCCGATGCCGACTTTTGCATTTGGAAACATTGTCGCGAATGTTGAGACCATATTGTTGAGTTCGGCATAACTTGGTTCTGGTCCATCGCAATCAAATCCATACACAGATGGCATGACATAATCACTCTGTGTTTTTACTTTGTCGCTGATGTTTTTCTGAGTCCATGCGACGTACGGACCATTTTTATCTACACATGTGTCGGTGTTCCAGTATGGCGTGAAGAGGGCTTGTTTGCCTGCGGCCTTTACGACGTCAGTGGCTGCGTCTGCTTGAGCGGCAGCGTTTGATCCGAGCCAGTCACCATTACATTCATTGCATGTTTCCCAAATGTTGATTTGTGGAAGTTGTGAAACGTACGCCTGGAAACGTGCCTTGTATTGCGCCACCGTCATTTTGTTATTGTAGGTAGAATCAGAGGGTTGACCCACGATGGTTGCGTATGGAGCAATTGCCTTCACAGCTTTTGTGTAACCGCTTGGTTGTAATGGATAATCGAAGACGATACGTACCCATGGTTTTTGTGGAAGATTTTTGAGCGAGTCGACGATTGCCGTGAGATTTGTTACGGAGTCGAGCGTGAGGCCGTAGGTTTTTGCGCCTGCCGGTACGATGTCCGATACAGTTGTTGCTGAAGGTGTGGGTGTTGTTGCGGCGGCTGGAGTGCTTGCTGCTTTTGTGACCTTCGGGACTTTGTAGTATTTGTGAGTTGCTTTGTCGTAGACGTACTTCCAAGATTTGGCAGATGCTACTTCGGTATATGAAATGCCTCCTAACAATATTCCCACGATGAATAACCCGGATAAGGTTTTCCGTGCGGTCGACACTACGGTTTCAGAAATTTTCATATGCAAAATATTAGAAGAAATGTAGTAGATGATACGACGATGTTCGACGTTCGTTACGAGTATAGGTGATGCTTTCCATCCTCGTTGTCGTAGATGCTTACGGATGAATCGGTGACCGATCCCGAGAAGCCTTTGCTTGAGCCAGAATCGTAACCATGAAATGATCCGCCACTAAGTGTGAGCGTGAGTCTTTTTGTTGTTTTATGATCGTGAAGAGAAATGTCATGACCATGAATAGAACCATTCACATGACAGCCGCGAGTGTGATCGTAAATATCGATCGCAGTAGGGGAGAGTGTCCCTGTGATGCTATATGTTTTTCCTGCGCTGCGATCCTGAATCTTATCAATCATATGATTCTTGTGGATGACGCGAATGACAGCGGCGGTAATGGCGCGAGTTCCTGTGTCCATGGTTTTACTCTACACTGGCTTCGAGATGTTTTACAAATTTCGTTGTGTAGAAGCGGTTGGTTTGCTACACTTCTTCCACAATGTGGCAGCCGTGCCTAGCTGATGAGCCTTAGGAGCTCTGATATCAATGACCGTTTTGGTCAACTGAGGGGTTCCGAGAGGAGCTCCTCTTTTATAAAAAATAGATCCTCGCTGTTTTAAAGCTAATTACTCTCTTGATTTTGTAGCTCTTTTTTGATAAAATGTAGCTACAAACCTCATTTATTATCTCGGCCATGTCGCAAAAAGAGAAGCTGCTTCAGAAATTCCTGGATCGTCCAGAATCGCTCAAATATCCACAAATACTGCTTATCCTTCAGTCCCTCGGCTTCGAACATATTCCAGCCAAAGGGAGTCATCAGAAGTTTAAGCATCCTCAGCTAGACCAAGATCTCATCATTCCTGTTCACCAAAATGACTGCAAGGGTTATTATAAGATCAAGGCATCTAAACTCATCAGGGATAACCATCTCAATTAAAAAATACCTCACCATACTCTCACTTTTACCACTCTCCTCATGAAAACCTCAGCCAAATACTTCCTCACCATCGGCAACAAGAAATATTTTTATACTTTGAAACAAGTTAATTCTGAGGAAACTCATGTTGTTTGTGAAGCTGCTAATATTGCTCAAGATTTTTTAAATGAAGATATTCCAGAATTACTTCATGATTTACCTAATTTAATTATTTCAGAGAAAGATTATAAAAATAATCAGGAAGAGGTTATTCGCTTTAGAATTAGCGCTGACGACAAAAAGCTTATCGAAAAGAAGGCACATAAAAAAGGTTATGCTTCTGTGTCCGGGTACTTGAGGGATTTGGCGTTAAAAAATTAACTCTCTTCTCACCCCACAAAAAACCCCACACTATCCCACGCCATGCTCACCGCGAAGTAGACAAAGGTCCCGGCAAATATCTTGAACATGACCGGTACGATTCGTGGGTTGCTTAGCACGCCCCGGAAGCGCGAAAACACAAATGCGACACCTGTCGTAACCGGTAGCCACGTTAATTGCGCGATCCCTACGAAAATATATTGCCCCAGCGGCATGACCTGACCGAGCGCGATAGCCTTCGGAATACAGACCGTAATCCAATACGTCCACAGCACCCCGTTCGCCAAAATCATGGCAATAATTTTCCCCGACGTGAAAAACGTTTTCTCTCCCGTATGCAGCGTTTTGACTTTGTAAATCGACGACGCAATCCAAATCAATATCGCCGCCCCAACCAGCGACAGCCCTCTAAAAATAGCCTCAGGCGGATTGAGCTGTTGTAAAAGGATGAGGCTTACAAACGCGACGGTTGTTTCAGTTGCGAAACCAATGAGAATGATCCGCAGACTTTTTGTAAAATTGTACTGCAGAATTTCCGTAAATATCGCCGTCAGAATCGGGCCGGGTATTAGCGCTCCGATGAGGCCGAGGATGAAGGGGGAGAGGAGGGGCATGGAGTTGATTTCGTATACGACATATATTATCACTTTTCTTTTCTGTTTTGGATGAAAAGTTTTTACTTGGTCTGCGAATTGTGATAATATCCTTCTACCTTTTCTGATAAAGTTAAGGTAGCTCAACGGAAACGAAGAGCGCCACGCCCAGTGGATTAGAGGGGTTATCGGCAGACCGCAAGGCCTCCAGGTAACTAATCAAGGGCTAGGAATAAAGTTCCGAAATTTGGAGGTTTGTTTTGTGACAACTCTAAAAGAATCCAAGAACTTTCTGTACCAGCGCTGGTACAGAACAGAGTCTTGGAATCGACAGGAACTGTTCCGAAAGTGAAGTGAAGAATTCTTGAAAAAGAGCTTTACTTCGCGAACCTATAACAGCTAAATCATGGCTTTCAATCTCGTCGAATTGTCAAATCCGTTTTTGTTGAAAAAATCATGGCTCTCTGTCCGGAGAGGTAAGACCGAAAAGATCGCTACACGGTCTAAAGGGATTGATGGCGTTAGTCTTTTTGATTTTGGTCAAAATTTGCCTGAAAACTTATCGATCTTGTCGGAAGAGTTGCGGCTTGGTAAATATCATGCTCAACCTGTTAAAGTTGTGCTTGAGAAGAAGAATAATGGGAAATTTCGTATTATATCTGTGCCAACGATTAGAGATCGTATAGTCCAGCGAGCTATGCTTGAACTTTTTAAGCCTTGTCTTACTCCTGTCATTAGTACTGGGGTTAGCTACTGTGGTGCGAAGAATGATGAAGATGAATCTATAAGTCTTAAAAATGCGATCGAGAAGGTGGTTTATCATGTAGGACAAGGATGTTTTTGGATTTTTGAATCCGATATTGTGTCTTTTTTTGATAGAATACCTAAACAAGCTTTGTTGGATAAACTTCGAGATACTGTACCGATGGATATCGGTTTAACTAATTTATTAGTTGAATATATTTATTTTGAAGTTGGTAATCCTGAGAAGTTTGTAGGCAAGGAAGATATCTCTATACCAGTGGGCGATGTTGGAATTACTCAGGGGTCCGCCCTTTCTCCAATTTTTGCTAATCTCTATCTTGCCGAATTTGATATTGCCCTTAAATCTCTTTTTGGTGATAGGCTTATCCGATATGTGGATGATTTTATAATAATGTGTAAAACTAAAGATGAAGCAATCATCGCCTATAAATTTGCCTTACAGGAACTTGCTAAGGTTGGCCTAGATCTTTCACCTGAAAATAAAAAGACGTTTATTAAAAATCTTAAAGCGTCAGAGGTTATCAATTTTCTTGGTATTTCTATTCAGAGACGTGGACTTTTTCCTGAAGGTGGAAAAGGTGCTGCTTTAACTCATATGAATGATGTATTAAATCGGTCGAGCTATAAGAAAAGTTTAATTCGCGGTACAAAAATTTTGGATATTGCTTATCAAATGGAGGAGAAGATTGTTGCATGGGGCAATCATTATCGTTTTTATCATGTGGATCAGTTATATAAAGATTTGGATGAGCATATCGAGAGTACCACTCGGAAAATGAGTGATGTTAGAACCCTTAAGCCATTAAGAAATATCTTTCTTTTTCCAATTATAAGTCGAGAAAAATGGCATTCCTTTTTTCTGCGTTAAATGTTTAGCGAGTTCGGCGATTCCGCTTTCGAAGTTGGTTAAGTTTGAATAAACTATTCTTTTTTACCTTTTTCTTTAGATCCCTGCCCTGCTATCCACTTGGCGTTTTCTTGTGATATAAGGCTTTCAATTCTGTCTGCTAAAAGGTTCTCTACTTCGTTATCGTTGGTATATGGGCCTGCTTTTCCATCCCATAAATATTTTTCATGTTTTAAATTTTCGCATGTTGACCTATAGCTGATCCAATTGCTCTGGAATTGATATAAATGCTGTATGGCTTCAAGTACTATAATTAGGGCTCCGGATATTTCTATTATAATCTTCGGTGAGTCTATTCCTGCAAGAATTGTAATAGAGCTGGCAATTACAATTTCCGCTAATTTAAGGCGAATAAAATATTTTTTATTACTTATACTTTTTGTGTCGTACCATTTAATCTGATCATTAAGTCTCGCATAAGTTGTGCTCATTATGATTGATTAAGTAATTGTGTAAGGTAAATGGGATCCCAACTTAGAAATGCAACATCATTATCCTTGATAAAGCTTGGCAGTATTGCGCTTTCAACTCCTTTTATCGCCATTACAATGATTAAGTTTCCATGTTCTTTGCTTTTATTCAGTTCCCAGTCTACCCATTTGCTTAGATGGGTTGATTCGCTGATCAGACATACAGTCACGCTTGATCTTTTGATTTGATCACTGATTACTCGTTTAATATAGTCTGCGTTTTCGCTATCTATAGCTTCTTTTATCGATTGATCATAGAATTCTAGGTCAAAGTTTGGATTGCTATTCAACAGGCGCAATCCTCTCACGTGGTCAATGTCATTATGGCTGAAGCTAATAAAAACTCGTTTCATGGAATTCATGGTTAACTCGACTATTTTTTATCCTCATCCACCACCTCTCCCTCAACAACGTCATCTTTCTTGTTGTTGTCTTTAACGCGGACTCCGTCATCCTCTGTTGCAGCACCGCCTTCGGCTCCTGCGCCTGCAGCGGCCTGGTCTTGTCCCATGTGCTTGTAGAGTTCGCTACCAACCTTCTGCAACTCTTCTGACAATGAGTCGTAAGCGACCTTCAAAGTCTCCATTGGAGAATCTTTATTTTCAAGTACCTTCTTCAGCTCGTCGATCTTCTCCGTGATCGGCTTCTTGATCTCGTCACCAACCTTGTCGCCAACTTCTTTCAAAGTCTTCTCACTCTGCAATACAAGTGATTCAGACTTGTTTCGCATCTCGATTTCTTCGAGGCGCTTCTTGTCTTCTTCGGCATACTGCTCTGCCTCTTTGCGCATCTTCTCGATTTCGGCATCGCTCATATTCGAAGTTCCAGAAATAGTAATTTTTTGTTCTTTGTTCGTAGCCTTCTCGATTGCCTTTACGTGGAGGATTCCGTTGGCGTCGATGTCGAAGGTGACTTCGACCTGGGGGACGCCGCGGGGAGCGGGTGGGATGCCGTCGAGCTGGAAGCGGCCAAGGGACTTGTTATCGTGAGCCATAGGACGCTCACCCTGCAAGACGTGGACTTCGACCGAAGTTTGGTTGTCGGCAGCGGTAGAGAAGACCTGGGACTTGCTAGTAGGCACCGTAGTGTTGCGTTCGATCAACTTCGTCATAACACCGCCGAGCGTCTCAAGACCGAGGGAAAGTGGCGTGACGTCGAGGAGGAGAATATCTTTCACGTCGCCCATGAGGACACCACCCTGGATGGCGGCACCGATTGCGACGACTTCGTCTGGGTTGATACCTTTGTGTGGTTCTTTGCCGAAGATTTTCTTCACCATATCTTGAACGGCTGGCATACGGGTCTGACCACCAACGAGAATGACTTCGTCGATTTCGGAGAGTTTGACGCCGGCGTCTTCGATGGCTTTTTTACATGGGCCTTCGGTTCGCTTGATGAGATCACTGACGAGATCTTCTAACTTCGCACGAGTAAGTTTCATCTGGAGGTGCTTTGGACCAGCGCTTGTTGAAGTAATGTATGGAAGGTTGATTTCTCGCTCCTGGAGCGTAGAAAGTTCGCACTTAGCTTTTTCTGCCTCGTCACGAATACGCTGAAGTGAGAGTTTGTCGTCTTTCAAATCAATGCCCTCGCTCTTTTTGAACTCGCTGAGAATGTAATTGACGATCGCATTATCGAAGTCATCACCACCGAGCTGCGTATCACCGTTCGTCGATAATACTTCGAAGACTCCATCACCGAGATCGAGAATCGAGACATCGAATGTACCACCACCGAGATCGTAGACGGCAACTTTGCTTGCCTTATTTTTCTTGTCGAGACCGTAAGCGAGTGCGGCTGCCGTTGGTTCGTTAATAATTCGTTTTACATCGAGACCAGCAATTTTACCGGCATCTTTCGTGGCTTGACGCTGTGAGTCGTTGAAGTAAGCAGGAACCGTAATAACGGCTTCTGTAACCGGCTCTCCGAGGAAAGCTTCAGCATCGGCCTTGAGCTTCTGGAGGACCATCGCAGAAATTTCTGGTGGTTGTCGGTTTTTGCCATCGAGGACGACATCCGGCTCACCATTTTTTCCTTTCACAACTTTGAAAGAAAACTTATCGATGATTGGTTTTACTTCGTCATACATACGACCGATCAAACGTTTTGCAGAGTAGATCGTGTTTTCTGGGTTCATGACATTCTGGCGCTTGGCGAGAATACCGACGAGACGCTGACCGTCTTTGCTGACTGCAACAATCGAAGGCGTAGTTCGCATGCCTTCTGTGTTTGGGACGACAACTGGCTCCTGGCCCTGCATAACAGAGACACAAGAGTTGGTGGTTCCGAGATCGATTCCAATGATTCGTGACATAGTATTTTGGTGTAAAATTTAAATTAGCACTCAGTATTTTAGAGTGCTAATAGCGTGTCGTCAAGAGTGATTTTTGAAGCCAAATTTATATGTCCCACTCGGTTCGATCATTGACCATGTCCTGGAGGATTCCATGTTTGTCTGCTTCGCGAAGAAGGTGTCGGGCGTGGTTGGCATCTTTTTTAAGCACTCGTATTGAGCGGGCGCTATTGTCTGGAGCGAGTCCGATTTCTGCAAAAACCCCAGATCGTCGCACGAGGTCAATCATGACATCAAACATGATATGTTCGTCAACTTCTACAATTGGGTGCTCTGGCGTGCTCCAGTTTGGCGAATGAACAATACTGACGAGTTCGTCCGTGTGTCTATGTGTATCAACCATGAGAAGGGTTGTTTTACGTTTCTTTAAGCTGCTTCTGCGAGTACTGTAGCTACATCTTTGCGGCAAGCATGTCTCATAAATCGCATGTCCTCTCGTGGATCGGGAGTCACTTCAGTCCCAGTTGTAACGCGGCTGACTGCTGCTAGACCTTCGGCCTTAGAGCCTTCTTCAATAAAAATGGTTCGTGTTCTTTTGTCTGCTGAAAATTCAACTCTATAGAGAATGCTTGCTCTGCTTAGAGCATCGCCGATTGCGTCGAAACGAACAGCGTCTTCGATTTCGCCGTAAAGATTTGATGTGTGCATAGCTACCATCCCTTTAGGAATAGTAAGAAGGGTATTGTCTGGATATTCTGCTGTATTCATGGCTTTGGGGGTTATGTGGCTTGGTTCGTGCACGTCAAAAGTGCAGGTGGGTTTTTACCTGTAAAATGGCTTGTTGTCAATAAAAAAATATGCTCTTTTGGTCTTTAGTTTGAGGGTACAGGCATGCCGGGGGCTCTGTCGGTTGCGGAGCTGCTGGTTGATCGTCGCTCGGAAATTACTGGCCGTTTCCGACGATAACCTTGGCTGGGCGGAGAACTTGGCCGGCTATGAGATAGCCTTTTTCGAACTCTTCGACGACGATACCGTCGGCACCTGGAGCCTGAGAAAGAACTTCGTGCATGTTGGCATCAAAAGGCTTGCCCACAACATCCATCTTTTCGACACGGTTTTTTTGGAGGACGGCGTTGAGCTGGCGAGAGATCGCCTCAACTCCTTCGCGATGTTGTGGTTCGAGTTCAGCCATGTGCTGGAGCGCACGATCGAAGTTGTCGATAATTGGCAACAAGTCCTTGAGAATTTCTGCCGTTCCGTACCATGCGGCCTGTTTGCGCTGTTCTTCGACGAATCGTTTGTAATTCGAAAGATCGGCGAGGGCACGTCGGCAGGTCTCGGTCATTTGAGCAAGTTGTCCCTTGAGAAGTTCGACGTCTCCTTCTGGTTGTGCATTCTCTTGTGCGCCTTCGTCTGGAATTGGTTGCTGCGGGTTCTTTGGGTCTTGTGGGTTTTGTGTGTCGTCTGACATAACGTGGAGTGAAATAAAATAATTTATTCGATGAGCTTGATGATTTCCTGTACGAGAGCGATGTTGTAAGCGTAGTCCATACGAGTTGGGCCGAGAACCCCAACGAATCCGTCGAATCCTTCAAGGTTGTAGCGTCCGACAACGATCGAGCATGATTGGATTTGCGGAAGAATATTTTCCTGACCAATGAATGCCTGTGGCGTGTCTTCGATGCCGAGCTGCATGAGGGTGTTGATGAAGTTGTCATCGTTTTCGAGAACTTCGACGACTTGTGATGCGCGCATCGGATCTTCGATGAATTCTGGCTGTTTCAAAACGTTTGAGAGCCCGAGGAAGAATGTTCGTCGGTTGTCAGGAACGGTTGCGAAGGAGACACTTCCGGTAGAACGTGCTAATAAATGCACGGCGTCATACATTTTTTCACGAACCTTTTCGATAGCGTATTCTTTCTGAACATTGGCGACGATGAGCTGCGCGCGTTTGCGAGCATCAGCAAAATCGGCAATTTCATCAATGTATTTTCGGTAACCGAGTTCGGTTGGAACACGGCCAGAAGAGGTGTGTGGCTGATAGATGAGACCTTCTTTTTCAAGAGATGCCATTTCATTTCGAATGGTTGCCGGTGAGACGTGAAACTTATAGCTCACGATAATCGTGTTTGATCCGACCGGTTCAGCTGTTGAAATGAAGTGCTGCACAATGGCCTTCAGTACTTGGGTTCGTCTGTCCATACGTTAGTATTTCTTGGATATCGAGAGCGATGATAACGCGACTAGTATAAACACAAATGCCGTTCCGATCCAAACTCCACTTATTCCAAAGCTGGAAAGGAGAATCGCACCAAAAGTTGGCGCGATAATGTAGGCGATTGGATACGATGCGTTGTAAATGCCATAAAGGCG
>JBAYUX010000035.1:0-14133 GCA_041674865.1 Candidatus Altimarinota bacterium | reverse complement strand
GGTCCCGACATCTTCGGTGCGCCGATCAACGATGTCTACTTCGACACGCAGTTCGCGATGAATCGCCAAGACTTCGAAAAAGGCATGTCCATTCTCGAATCCGGCGAAGTGATCACGAGCAGCAATCAGTGTCCCGATGTCGACATCACCTCAACAGGCCTCTCGTGCAAGTGCCCCGGTTCAACCAAACAATCCTCATGTGGCAAATGTGGTTTCCAGAAATGGAGCTGCATGAATTACATGTGGATACAAACCAACACCTGCACAAGCGAAGGCCCATGCACACCCGGCGAACAAGAATCTCAGGTCTGTGGCAAATGCAATAACGGCACCAAAACCCGAACCTGCATGAGCAACTGCATCTGGAACACCTGGTCGTCATGCGCCGATCCGGACAGCCAAAAGCTCTGCTGCGAAGCGTCGATGAATGACTGCGGCGGTTGCAAAACCCTCACGGCCAAACTCTACTCTTCCTGCGGAACGAATGGCACCTACGAGTGCGACGGAAAAGATTCGGTCATCTGCAAAGAAGTCCCGATTTCTGATCCACCGCCAAATACACCGGACGCCGGATCAACGCCGGACGTGATCTCGTCTCCTCCCGACACACAAGTCACACAATCACAAGACACGTACGATTCACCCGACACCTCTCCTCCAGACACATACACGCCTCCCCCAAACAACCCGCCCGATGTTTACACGCCACCTGACGTCTACACTCCTCCGCCAAACTACAACGCGTGCGGCGGAACAAATACACTTCAGGCGACCCCTGGAACTTCGTGCGGAAATTGCGGCGGAACGTGGCAGTGCAGTGGCGCGAACAACGTGACTTGCGTCAACACGACGGCCTACACCTACGATTCTCAGAAAGCATGCGGCCCCAAATACTGTCTCCAAATCACGGGAGTGAGCGGGAGCTACGCAACCGCAAAACTCACCAAGATGAGCGGCAGCGCTTTTGGCAACATGCCTCTCGAGTGGATGATTTCAAGTTCCAATCCCACCAAGGTGTTGGCCACTCCGGGTACGCCATTCTGCACAAGCCTCTATACTGGTCAGGCCGAAATCTCCGCCAACATCAACTTGGCGACGATCTCCAGTCAGATGCAGGTACAGGCTAAATTCTGGTCCGACGTCAGCTGCGGAGGCTACGAAATCACTCCATCAGTGACGATCCAGAAGTGCAACTAGAGTTCGCCTTTCTTCAACTTCCCGCCCTCAAAGACAGAACTTCTCGAGAATATCAAAACTCAGTAGGTGCTCTGACGTCTGCACGTGCAGATCATCTCGAGACACATGATGTTCCAGAAGGGTATCCGATTCGACTGGTCAGCGCATTGCACGATCTTCGCAATCGCCCACCAGCCCGAAGAACTACCGAACTGTCTTCTCTCGCTCCGTGTAGCTCGCCTCAAAAACGACTGCACGGAGCTCCCCCAGAAAAATTACAAACCTTATGAAAACCGTGTCAAATTTGAAGCTAAAGTTCTGCCCGGGCAGAGAATTCTAAAAAAGAATATCTGCACAATATGGCAAGATACTGATCTAGTGCACGCGAGAATGGGCTCGATTTTTTACTACTCCACCTTCCGTAATGGCGCGATACTGAGGGCGAGTTTTTTGGTGCCGATGGTAGGATTTTCGAAAACAACAGTGACGATTCCACCAACGATGCTGAGAATAATCCCTTCTCCAAAGATAGGGTGCGCGACGCGATCTTGTTCAGTCAGAGCGCCGGTAGGTTCACCATCTTCAAGCGGAACCATGCGAACAACACGTTCTTCGGAGCCACTGCTGCCGCCAGATTTAGATCCAGAACTATTTCCATCCCACTGAGTGCCCATGTTGATTTTTCCACCAGAGCGGGAGCCACCGGAGCTTCCAAAACCGCTACCACTACCTCCGTATCCGCCGCCGTATCCACCTCCACCATTTCGTCCGCCAACGCGTGATCGACCAGGGTTATCATCATCCATGCCGACGAGTCGAACGGTGTCATCATCAAATCCGCTGCCACGTCGCATGGTGCCAGTTGAGAGCGAACCAGTCGTCATATAATTTTTTTCAACAACACTTTCAGGAAGTTCATCGAGAAATTGTGATGGTGCGTTGGTTTTATATTCGCCATAAAGTAATCGCTCTTGTGCATGCATCAAATACAACCGCTCACGTGCGCGAGTCACCGCGACGTACATGAGACGACGCTCTTCTTCGAGCTGATCGGGCTCCATAATGCTTCGACTGCTTGGGAAAATTCCTTCCTCAAGTCCGAGGACAAACACGTGTGTGAACTCGAGACCTTTCGCCGCGTGAATCGTCATCATTGTGACGGCATTATCACTCTCTTCCATCTGATCGGTATCGGAAAGAAGCGAAACTTCTTCAAGGAAAATCCACAGAGACATACCAGGCTCGAGACCATCATATTTTTTCGCAACGGAAATAAGTTCGCGAACGTTTTCTAAACGCTCTTCACCTTCCGAGGTTCCATCAGCAAGAAACTCACGATATTTCGCATCTTCCATGACGTGCTTAATAACGCCGGCGGCTGAAACTTCGCCAGCAATATGTTGTAACTCATGGAGCAACTTCACAAATCCGAGAATCGTATCGACTTTTCCGCCGGCGAGTTCAGGAATTTCGCCCGCGCGCGCCATCGCATCAAACAGCGAGATATTCTGCACCGACGAATAGGTCTGCAAAATCTCAAGTGTCCTCGTCCCAATCTTGCGCGCGGGAACATTTATAATTCTCATCAAACTCACTGAGTCCCGCGGATTACTCAAAACTTTCAAATACGACATCACATCTCGAATTTCTTTTCGATCATAAAATCGCGTTCCACCAATAATTTTATATGGAATGGCATATCGCAAAAATACTTCTTCCGCGACACGCGACTGCGCATTCGTCCGATACAGAAGCACAAATTCCTTATACGAAGGATTTTCATGTTCTCGTAATCGTCGCAAAATTTCTTCACCAACCATCTCGCTCTCATGTCGCTCATTTCGCGCCATCCACACCTTCACACTCTGTCCACCATCTTGTTGCGTCCACAGTTTTTTCGGCTTCCTATGTTTATTCAAAGAAATCACACTATGCGCCGCATCGAGAATTTTCTGCGTCGATCGATAGTTTTGCTCGAGAGCGACCACCTTTGTCTCCGGATAGTCCTTTTCAAAATCCAAAATATTTTTAATCGTCGCACCACGCCACGAATAAATACTCTGATCATCATCGCCAATCGCACACACATTGCGATATTTCGCCGCGAGTAACTTCACCAAAACATACTGTGTATGATTCGTATCCTGATACTCATCAACCATGATGTACTTAAATTTCTCCTGCAACTCCGCCAAAACTTCCGGAAAATCCCGTAATAAAATCACGGTATTCATCAATAAATCATCGAAATCCATCGCGCCACTTTTTCGCAATGCCTTCTGGTACGGCTCATACAACTCCGCAACTTTTTCCGTAAAAAAAGAATTCGTATATTGATAGTATCCCTTCGGATCGATCATCTGGCTCTTTGCCCCAGAAATTGCACCAAGGACCGACTTCGGATTCATCTTTTTCTCATCAATCTGATGCTCCTCCATCAACTGCTTCATCAAAATTTGCTGATCGTGCTGATCATAAATCGTGAACTGATTTTCATAGTCCAAAAGATGCGCATACTTCCTCAGTAACTTCACGCAAATCGAGTGAAACGTTCCCATTGTGGGCATCGGAACCGATCGCGCAGGACCGCTCTCCTGATCAACAATTCCCATACTCTCCATCCACTCTGGCTGTGTCTTTGCCCCAATCAACTTTGCAACGCGCTCTTTCATTTCTTTTGCGGCCTTATTCGTAAAGGTCACCGCAAGAATATTCCATGGCGAAACGCCCTTTTCTTGAATCAAATACGCAATACGATGCGTCAAAGCTTTTGTCTTTCCAGAGCCAGCTCCAGCAATAACAAGCAAAGGCCCTTCAGTGCAAACCACAGCTTCACGCTGACAATCGTTTAAACTACTTAATAACGGATGATTCATATCGTCCATAATCCCTCACACATAAAAAAGTATAGCCCGCGAAGTATACTTCATCGACCTTCTCAAAAAAAGCCATTACACTTGACGAAGGATGAGAATAAAAACACGATTCATTTCTCTACTCATCCAAAACGCCGACGCCATCGAGAACATTAGAAACGCGTTCAGCAGCAGTTGCGACAAGGACTTTGACCAAATCACTTGGTTTTTTTACTTCTTGCCCAAGTGCATGTTGAGACGCAGCGCGTAATCCAAGTTGTAATAATTTTCCACCAGATTTTACAACCTCAAGCGCCATGTGAGAGCGGCGAACACGTGGATACATGGCTCGAAGCTGTCGTAATACCGGAAGATCAAAGATAGTAAAGAGAGCAGCATTTCTCGAGCCTTCTTCCTCTCGGCGAGACGGAAGTCCGCGATCACGGAAAGGTGACCCCAAAAAGAGATGATATGCACGAGCACCACCACCGAGCTGCTCAATAGTATATGCAAGCTCCTCGCGATACGCATCGAGAGCCATACGCTGTTGCGAATCGCCAACATCTTCTTTGTGAAGAATCTCATGCATCAACGCAACATCCGCATCGATACGATCAAGATTAAAGGTAGGCTTAGGAAGTTTCATTGGATCAGCATAACCTTCCATAGTCTCTACATGATGAGTAGATTCTTCGCCAGTTGCTGTCCCTAAAGCTGCTGCATTCATAAAGTCATAGTTAAAAGCCAGGGGCAGATCATACCCAAGTTATTTAATAAGTCAAGATAAGGCTTATCTAAGCTAAAATTTGGTCTCTACGACACAAATATGGTGATTTGGAGGCGGCAGTCGGAATCGGACCGACGAATGGGGGTTTTGCAGACCCCTGCCTTACCACTTGGCTATGCCGCCCAAAGAACTTCCAAGGCTATACAGCCCATAAAGCGCAGGAATAGTAGCATTAACACTGAGTCGAGGCAACTTCAAGCTCTCGGCTATTTATGAACGATGATCGGAGTGCCAACATCCGTGAAATCATAGATATAGTCAGCATCATCCGGGAGGTATCGAACACATCCATGACTTCGTGCTGATCCAATATGATCAAGTGCCTCAGTCCAGAATGAGTCAGTTTTGAACCATTCAGTAGGAACTGGATCGTCAGGTCCAAGCGTACGAATCTTTGCACGAAGGGTTGCATTACCAAGACTTGGAAGTCCGTGGAATCCATATCCATCAGGTCGAATAGCTTGCCACTTTGGCATGATGTAAAACGGTGCAGCTCCACCAATTCTCACCTGTTGTTTAAAAAGAATTTTCCATGTTCCAACAGGAGTTGGGTGATCGGGTGCGCCAGTGCTCACACTGAACACTCGAACAACATAATCCCCTAGTCGAAGAGTAGCTTTCTGTTCAGAGAGGTCAACTTCGACACTTTTTTCTGCACTCAAATTAACATCAACACCTCTGCCAGAACCGTTAATGAAAAAAAGTTTTTTCTGAGCAGTTTCTTCATCGTATGGCTGACCAACAGTAACATTAAGACCGAAATCGCTATCCTTTACCCATGTGACACCAGGAATAACAACTCCAAACATTTCTCGATACACATCCTCTACAGATGGAGCCTTGATATCAAAAGTAAACATTGCAGTTTGACCTGGATCAACGCGAGGAGAGCTCATGTATATGCGGTTTGATGCAGCCCATCCACTTCCAATATCGCTATGCGCAAACACACTATCTCTATCAAGTTCGTGTGTCGTGCCGAGCTGAACAACTGGACCATTAGCACATCCACTCGAGTCGCTAAACCACGGAATATTTCCATCATTTTTATACGCAATAGTGACACGCATAATTCCATTCGGAAGAGAAGAGACACCCTGATTTTTGAGAAGAGATGTTGCCTTATAAACAGGTTTGTCTACAGTCGTATAGTCACAAGAGATATCATAGGAAAAAACAGGAGCCTGATTCTCTGGCTTTTCAACCTTTGGAACAGGGACAGGAGTGGTATCTACTTTTTTTGGAACATCAGGAGCATTGAGATCATCACCAACTTTGTCGTCGACAACTTTTCCATCATATACTTCATAAGCAAGAACCTTTCCAATACTATCGAGGGAAGCCTTTTTGGTAACACTCTGAACAAAAGGTGATCGTTGCAAGATAGAATCTTGTGAAGATTGAACATTAAGAGAGTCGCTCAAACTTCCAATACCAATACCAGTCGTGAAAGCGACTGCTAAAAGAATTGAAGTATGACGATAAAACGGCTTTTTAGATTTCATAATTGTTTTTTATATGTTTGTTTGTACTATTATAATATATTTTTGAAACTAAGTCAACGATTTCGTCAAGAATATCAGCTTTGAAAACGGCCAGAATTTGACAAATACAAGAAAAGCTATAAAATAACCACCTTAAGTGATAAATCACTTCGCTATATGAACGTCAAATTAGCAATTGCTACAGGAGCAGCTGTGCTGGGCGCAGCAGGTGGTCTCTATAAGCAAGAAACAAGTCACGATGGAGTTAAGCCGTTGAGTTTGGTGCAACAGGGTCTTGATGACGTACGAGGTTTTCAGGATCATATGCCCGTATTTGAAGGTGCGCCAGAAGAGGTAGAGCAGAAGGTAAATGCGGCACTTCATGTGGCAATGAGACAGTGTCTTGCAGGCGGGAGAATGGATGCTCCAGGATATTTAGCTAAGAAAGCAGAATGGCCAATAAGTGTTCAATTGCAAGTGCGAGCATGCTGTGCGAAGGTCGTCGATAGAGACGATGTTTATCGTTTTCAGTTTGCGATCGGAGAGAGAACTTTTGATACGAGAGAAGGTCAGGTATTCTTCCAGAAGGACATACGATGCAGCTCAGCAGCCATTGTGAGACCGCAAAAAGAAGAGTCTATAGATACGAGTAAGAATGAGAGCGAAAAGTAGACTATAGAAAAATCAATACGCTACGGCAGAAACTTGAGCACTTCTTTCTTGAAGCTCTCGAGGTCTTTGAACTGTTTGTAGACAGATGCGAATCGAATGTAGGCAACTTCATCGAGCTTCTTAAGCTTCTCCATCACGCTTTCGCCAATAGTCTTGCTTGGAACTTCTTTGCCAGAGGAGGTCCACTCTTCTTCAAGATCGTTGAGAAGTGAGTCAACTTGCGCCTGAGTAACGCTTCGCTTTTCGCACGCTCGCCACACCCCTTTTTCAATTTTTTCGCGACTGTATGGCTCGCGTGACCCATCCCTCTTTACTACCACAAAAGAACTGAGCTCAATTCGCTCAAAGGTTGTGAAACGATATTTGCAGGTATCGCACTGCCGTCTTCGTCGAACAGACTTGCCCTCATGCGTGAGGCGCGAGTCGAGAACGCTGGTTTCTACGTGTTTGCATTTAGGGCAGTACATGCGAAAAGTATACACGAAATTGCGCTTCTGCAAACCCATCTGTCATGCCTGCGACATAATCTTTTACCACAACCGCACAGGCGGTTGCCTGTTCCCATTCCCTGTCTTTTTCAGCCTCTTCTTTTTTTAAAAATCGCTGAAAATTTTCAGGAAGTTTTTCCGGATATTCTATATAGAATGCGAAAAGTTGTTTAATAATATTTTGTCCTCGCTGACTTTGCTCAGAAACTTTTGGAGAGAAATAATAATGCGTCATAAAGAATGCGCGGAGTTCATCGATATCATGACGCATCTGTGCTGAAAACTGGACCAGAATGCCATCAAACGCGCGAACATCCTCGAGAGTTTTGATATGATGCGCCGCGAGTCGCTTCCCCGTTTCTTCGAGAATATCATCAACGAGAAAGTGCATGAGCGAACTCGAAAGTCGTGCACGAAGAATTTCTGGAGTCATATTTTTAGCAACTTCACCATAATGTTGAGTCATCGCTTCATACGCTCGCGCAACAATCGGCAACTTCACAATATCATCCAGCGCGAACATGTCAGCACGAAGGCCATCGTCAAGATCATGGCTCATATAAGCCACTTCATCGCCCAGGTCTACGACCTGGGCTTCCAAATGCGCCGACTGTTTAAATACAGTTTTCGGCTGATCAAATGGTGTTCGATGTTTCAGTAATCCATCCAGAACTTCTTTTGACAAATTGAGTCCATCAAATTCCGGATACATATATTCGAGTCGCTCCACAATTCGCAAACTCTGTTCGTTGTGTTCGAAATGAAGCCCATGTTCAAGCATACACTCATTGAGCGCGTGTTCACCTGCATGCCCAAATGGCGTATGTCCCAAATCATGCGCAAGCGCGATCGCCTCAACGAGATCTTCATTCAAGCCAAGTCCCCTTGCGAGTCCCCGACTCACCTGTGCACATTCTGTCGAATGTGACATTCGATTTCGATAGTGATCACCCTCGCCAACCGTAAACACCTGCGTCTTTTCCATCAATCGTCGAAACGCCTTCGAGTGAATAATGCGATCCCTATCACGCTGAAAGCACGTTCGAAACTCGCTAAGAGTCTCTGGAAAAACTCTCCCAGCACTCTCTCCGCTCTTCACTGCATATGGCGCAAGAGTGTTTTGTTCGCGCTGCTCGATATGTTGTCGGGTGAAAAGCATAATAGTGTCTACACAAGATCGATTAGTGCTCTAATGGTAGCGGAAAATCGAGAAAAAGCCAATATAACTTTGCGACATCGGTTTATTGCCACTTGAATAAAGTTTGTATTTTTGTTACAATTTAAATACAAACTTACGTTATAACTTTATGACCAAAACCATTTCTAAATTAGAGCTGTATCGCAACCTCAAGGCAGTCAGTGATGACGTCATGAAAAATGGAACCGTGTATACCGTGTTGCAGCACTCTCAGCCGGCATTTCAGATTGGGCCAGTCAACAGTACGCCAGCAAAGAAATTTTCTCGAAGTGATGGAAAGAAATTCATGTTTATTGGCAAAGATATGGCCTTAAGGGATCTCTCTCGTACATACAAACAATATCTCTATACGTAAATGCAAGTTATACTCGACAGTTCGGTCGTTATCGCCTATTTCCGAAAAAATGAACTCGATCACAAGCGGGCGGAAGAGATTTTTAGCAAAAATGAAATCCTAATTATCCCTGACGTAGTATTAATAGAAGTGCTTACGATCATAAAAATGAAAGAAGGTTACGAGCGTGCCGGCCAGGTTGTTGATTTTCTTCTTAATTGCGAAGGAATCATGATCGTCCCGACAGATGAAGATATTTTTATGTCAGCAATAGGCCACTTCATCTCTCATGACAATCATCTTTCGTTAGTTGATACACAGCTCTTTAAATTTGCAAAAGAGGAGCAAATTCCTCTCATAACCTTCGACAAAGAGTTAGCAAAACTCGCCGCAAAAAAGTGAGCGCATGGCATAGTGACTCAGCAAGAATTTTGATACAATGAGCATTGTACAAAGTTCAAATATGACAAACCCATCACCAAAGTCAAAAACAGCTCTCTCTGTTTATATCCAGAACTTCCTCGATCACTGCGAGGTTGGGAAAAATCAGTCGCCACGAACACTGCAAAATTACCATCACTACCTTGGCCGATTTCAGAAGTGGGCCGGCGACATAGATGTTGGAACGATCTCACTCGACATGGTGCAGAAATATCGACTCTACTTGAATCGTCTTACGGATGAGAAGAGCGGCAAGTCGGGCTCCGACCTATTATCAATTAAAACACAGAACTATCATATTATCGCATTGCGTGCCTTTCTCAAATATCTCGCAAAAAATGACATCGCCTCACTCGCGGCAGAAAAAATCGAACTCAGTAAAATTCCAGCACGAACGGTTGAGTATCTCACGCGCGAAGAGTTAGAGAGAATTTTTCAGGAGCCAGATCAGAGTAATATTCGCGGCCTTCGTGACATTGCTATTCTCGAGACACTGTATTCCACCGGACTTCGTGTATCAGAACTTGCCTCGCTCAATCGCGCACAAGTTGATCTGCAGCGCCGTGAGTTTATGGTTCGAGGTAAAGGCCGCAAGCCAAGAATTATCTTCCTCTCGCAACAGGCCGCCGACAAAATCACCGCATATTTAAATAAGCGCACCGACAACTTCGAGCCGATTTTTATCAACCACGGACGCGGGAAATCAGGATCCATTGACGACATCACCCTTGCAGAGAAACATCGTCTCACAACCGTCTCCATCGAAAATCTCGTTCGCAAGTACGCTCTCCACGCCGGCATTATTAAGAAAGTTACGCCACACGTCTTGCGTCACTCATTTGCCACAGAACTCCTCATCAATGGTGCCGACATCCGTTCTGTCCAGGAAATGCTCGGCCACGCCTCAATCACCACCACGCAGATCTATACTCATCTCACGAACAGACGCCTTCGCGAGGTTCACGAGAAGTTCCATAAATGAAGCTAGTGATGAGTATACTTATCTACAAGACATGCATTCGTGAGCTTGATTCGCGGACACAATATTTGCAATAATACGAAATATATGGTATTATAACAATAAATTTTATATAATAAAAACAAAAAGCATATGAACAAAAAGTTCTATATTGCCATGTCTACAGTTGCCGTCCTCGGGGTGGTTGTCATTGCCGTAGTAGCGCAAGGAGCGTATTTCAAAGGGAGCTTCTGGGGCTGGAAGCAGTCATCTAGATCTTTCTCGAGCGCTCCTGTAAGTGGAGTAAAGCCACTGAGTACCGCTGGAGTAGGAGTGAATGATGCTATTACGCGTGGTCAGTTGGCAGTTCTTCTTGTCGATGCTATTGATCCTAATTTTGGTGCAACATATGTGGGTTCAACAACTTGTTTCAAGGATATAGTAGATACTCCTGTCGCACCGGCCATCTGTTATCTTACCTCAAAGGGTGTGTTTGCCGGATTTAGTAATGGAACATTTAAACCTACGAACTCCGTGACTCGCGCTGAGGCTGCTAAGGTATTCAGTTTTATGTTTCTCAATAACGCTCCTGCCAAGAATGACCCACAGCAATACAAGGATGTGACCCAGAATGCTTGGTATTATTCATGTGTAAATGCTGATGCCGTAGCAAAGATTCTTGATATCAAAGGCGGTAATATCGCCAACTTTATGCCGCTCAGCAGTCTTTCTGTTGGACGTGCTAAATATTGGGTTGAAAACGCCAAAAAGAATGTACCTTCCAATCTTTGGTTAAAGTAATGTTTATAAAAGGGTAGTGCAAAAAGAATAGCAGGTTAGAATAATAGCCGTTCATCCAACTGGGTGTGCGGCTATTCTGATTGTATAAACTAAGATGCTATCTTATACTACTCCCGATGATTAATTATACAGGCGTCTCAAAAAAAATCGGCAACAAGCTCATTCTCGACGATATCGATCTCGAAATTGAAGGTGAAGAATTTGTATTTGTGATCGGCCCTTCTGGTGCAGGAAAATCAACACTCCTTCATTTATTGATCGGTGCCGACACTATTACATCCGGAGAAATTTACGTAGACAATTATCGGCTCAGCAAAGCCAAAGAAAAGGATCTCGCTTTTTTGCGACGACGCATTGGTATGGTTTTCCAAGATTACAAACTCCTCGCAACCAAAACTGTTTTTGAAAACGTCGCCTTCGCACTCGAGGTCTGCGGAAATAATCCTCAATACACTCGCGCACGCACCAATGAAGTCCTCAAGCTCATTGGAATTTTTGATATCCGAAATAGTTTTCCAGGCGAACTCTCTGGTGGCGAAAAGCAGAAAGTCGCACTCGCACGTGCCATGGCTAACAATCCTCCGGTATTAATTGCGGACGAACCAACAGGTAATCTCGATCCAGATGCCACCGACGAACTCATCAAGCTTTTTGAAAAGATGAACAAGATGGGAACGACCGTCATCATCGCCACTCACAACGAAAAAATCGTCAACACACTCAAAAAACGCGTCATCCAAATCGACAACGGCAAAATTACCAGAGATAAAAAAGCAGCGAGCTATAGGGCATAATTACTCTTCGACAGCGGATGAGCCATTTGGCATATCTATCAATCTGCGTTTTGTGAGACGCAAATGTTTTCTATCAATTCCGGTGGATTTACTGGCGCCGGTAAGTGTTTGTGATTTGTCGATAGCGCGAGCAACGTATTGTTTCTTGAAGTCATCAATCCATTCGCGTTTTAATTCTGAAAATGGTCGAGACAAATCCTCAGGCGCAAACTCACACCAGGAAGCTGTTCCATCGTATTTATTGAAAAGTTTTCCAAAATGCTTTCGATTTATTCCGGCCAGTTCAGATGATTTTGTGATGTTGTATTGCGCTATTTTTGCAATACCCTGAACGTAAGAGGCATCGAATGCAGTAGTGCAGGTCGCCATTGCTTCTGTATAGGGAAGGGAGAACCATTCTTCTGGAAATTGCCACAGAAAGGTTGATTGAATGCGATCTACTATTGCAGGTTTGGTATCGGATGCGGCACGATAGCGCTGCCGAAAAGAGCGACGAAGATGAGTGGTGGAATCCACAGGAGATGGCTGAGTGTTGGTTTCGCGTTTCTCATGTTCTGACAAAAGTTCGGACAATTTTTTGCAATAGGCATCAAAATTATAATAATAATCCGGATGCGATATTTTTCCATTTCGAACTCTACTTAAAAAACCAAGGGGCCGACCAAGGGCCGTTTCGATGACAGTATCCGAAAGTTTATATTTTTCCTTTAATTGATTCGAAAGATTCATGAATAGTTGCATACCCTTGTGCCACGAAAGAACCGTATTGCGAAAATGTCCCACGGGAGGTGAGGTATCAGAAGGTCTGTCTGCTGGCTGACTGAGCGTTATTAGTGATACTTAAAAGAAAATATTATACAATATATAACAAAAAAAGCAAGACCTATAAAAAGACAAGGACAAAGCTAAAATTCCATCTATAGCGTAAACTCATCCTCACTGAGAATAATTCCCAGTGAATTCACCACAACCTCCCGCATAGGAGCCTCTTCAGTGTGTCCGGCGACGCAAGCCTTGAGTCCATTCAGCTCAGCGGCAGAAATGACCTTAGCGGCGTCTTCAGGTGTCTTGGTGAAGACGGCAAGTCCGACACCGTAGTTGAAAACCTTGAGCATGTCTCGTTTTGCAACGCGACCCTTCTCTTCAACAAACTGAAAAACTTCAGGAATCGGTAACATCTTATCGATCACATATCGCAACTTCTTTTTGCTGCGCATAAGTTTCTGCCAACCATGGCCAGAAATCGGTTCGAGATTCGTGACAGTGATATCGGCCTTCATGAGATCTTGCACAAATCGCGTATACAAAACAGTCGGCGCATTGATCACCTCATAGTATGGTCTTCCGCTACCACTACCATCATTCATCTTCACGCTCGTGCGATATTTTTCCGGAAGTCGTTCTGCGAGTTTTCGAAGTGTCGTAAATCCATTGTCATGTGGGCCGCTACTTTCAACAAAGACGATCGTATCTCCAGCAGCGAGCTGTGTTCCATCGATAGGCTTTTTTCCCGCAGGAACAAGGCCAAAAAGCGCTCCAGCTATATCAAGTTTTCCTTCAATAATTTTTCCTTTTAACTGCGGTGTCTCACCTGAGAAATACACGCATCCAACCTGTTTACAACCCTCGACGAATCCATCGAGAAAGCCTTTCATAAAGACAGGATTGAAGACGAGCTCCGGCGTACTCGAAGGAAGATAAAGTGAAATAAGAACCGTCTGCATGCCGCTTGCTGCTGCATCATTCGTCATGACGGCTACCGTTTTGATTCCAATATTATACCAGAATTTCGTCGCCTCATCATCAGTAAGATCCTCGGGACGTGCATCATCAGAAGTGCCAAGCCCCTCAGGAAGAAGTGTGATTTGGAGAGAGTCTGCGCCAGTCCCATCACCCATAGCTTTGAAAAATGGCTTAAGATCAAGACTAAAGACGTTCGCACTGCTACCAAAACCAGACTCTGGAATAAATCCATAATCTTTTGCAAACTCCTGTGTGCGCTTTCCAGCTTCGATAAAGGCACGTTTCGCCGCATCGAGAGCATCATAGTTCACGTGGTCGAATTGTGGTTCTTGAGCCATAAAAGTGGGTTGTGCGGACGTAATTGTAGCAAGAAATGGTGCGGGTTTCTAGGGCAATATGAGT
>JBAYUX010000034.1:0-14716 GCA_041674865.1 Candidatus Altimarinota bacterium | reverse complement strand
CTCGGACATGATCTCCTTTTTCATTGAGACCGAAAGATGATGATGCTTTGAGAATGTCAGTATTTGAAGCTGGCGTAGAAGTTGGTCGAGATGATGGTACTTGAGCCATATTTGAGAGATATAGTATATATGTTATTATACCATATAATCTTAATTATAGCAAATATTGCGGTATTACCAAGCTCCGATCACGTGTGACCCTCTTGAGAGGATCTAACCCCTTCCCTGTAGCCATGGACGGCATCGAAGATCTCTATCTGAACCGCCAGCATAGCTCCAAGATAGATCTATTTCGCCGCGCGGTAAGCGGTCAGCTCCTTCTTCTGGGAGTTTAAAAAGTGTACAAGATTTACAGTCGAACATAATCCCTTGAGTTCGAGCATCTACCAATGATGGAACATAGGCTTTTTGTGGCATGAGATCTAATCCTTCTGCCTGATACTTTTTCTCATAGAGATCAACCATCTCTACATTTTTTCGAGTTCCATTCTTCTCATTTATTCCATTCACATAGCATATTTCTGGATCGAGTGAGATATCTCCTGCATCTACCGTAAGACCAAATTCCCATTCGTTCGTTCCTATATCATTCCACATTTCCCTAGCATACTTATGCCTACAGATGGCACCCGGAAGTTCTAACGTTTTTACCGGTGGAATAAATTTCAATCTTATTTCGCCATACGTTGCGAGGTTTTCGAGCGTTTTACCTGGAAGACTATTGAGCCAAGTCGTAATTTGTTCCTCTGTCTGAATTCCATCGACTGCAATGCCAAGCCTGGTCCAAGTTGCGACACTTGACCCGTATTGAGATGCAATTCTATTCACCGTCGCCATCTGTTCTGGTGTTTTAGCACCTTCAGTCATTCTAAGACACTGAGCAAGAGCAAGTCTTGCGTGTGTCGATGCGCCTCCGTCGAAACTTTCTACTCTGACCACGTCCTGCCTTGTATCCCTGGCAATGACTGGACTTTGGCCTTCTGGGATTCGATCCATGAATATAATTTAGAATTTTATCGGCGCCTTAAATTACTCTTAATTGGCTATTTGTCAATTTTCAGCTTTGATAAATGTTTTAATACCTTATTTTTACCAGCTTTCACCTCAATAATACTTCTAGCCTTCCCCAAAGCTACCTTTTCTGGTATAATGATTTGATGCTATTATAGGTTTACAAATATGACCCTCTTACTCGCATATTGGATTGTTGGAACGATTGTCGCCCTGTTTGGGTTGTATGAACTCGTTCACTACCTCGTTCATCATCATGCTGATGCGCATCGAATGCGTGACATGGTGTTTTTGCAGGTGCGTGTTCCGCGTAAGGAGTCAAAGGATGATGCCGAAAAAGAGTCACGAGCCTTTTCTGCACAAAAGAGCTTTAAGGAAATTGTTGGTATCATGACTCACTTCTACGAGTCACTTCATAGTATGTATGACAAGAGCTGGAGATATCACTTCATTGGACAGGATTATCTTTCGCTTGAATTTGCGGTTATTGATGGGGAAATTCATTTCTACATGGTGGTTCCACATGACCTCCTTGTGTATCTCGAAAAACAGATCACGAGTTTCTATCCCGACTGTCATATTGAAAAAGTCACAGACTACAACATCTTCAAACCTAATTCAGAAGTTGACGGATGCTACATGCAACTCGAGCAGGACTACCACTTGCCGATCAAAAATTACAATCGTCTCAACTCTGATCCACTCAATGCGCTCATTAACGCTCTCTCCAAGTTTGATAAAGATGAGGGCGCTTCGATTCAGATTCTTATCAAGCCTGAATCAAATCACTGGCAACATAGTGGTCGCGAAATGGCTAAGGCTCGATACAAAGGCAAAGAACATGGATTTGCTTGGTACAATCCGGTCGCTTGGATCGGTGCGTTCTTTGAGTTCTTCATGAATAAGGAACATAAGGAAACTCCTGAACAACAAGAGCGTGTCACCTCGATGGGCGAAGAAGAAATTAAAGCACTCGATGAGAAAAATGCTCATCCTGGATTTGATACGGTCATTCGTGTTTTGTGTACAGCTCCGACACTTCGAGCTGCGAAGATGAATGTTTCCAATATTCACAAAGCATTTGGTCAGTTCGATTTCGCCAACGGAAATGAGTTCGAATATTCAAAATATCACGACGTCAAAAAGCTCGTACGAGACTTCATTTTCCGACGATTTCGACGAAGTTGGTTTAGAGATTTTAATCCTATTGAGGGTAAGCGTCATATGATACTTTCTTCAGAAGAACTTTCGAGTCTCTATCACTTGCCAAGCATTCAGTACAATATGAATCCGCATATTGTTTGGCAAAACTATAAGATCGCGCCAGCTCCTGCGAATATTCCAACAGAAGGTATTCTTCTCGGTCACAATACCTATCGTGGTGTGACGAAAGAAATTCGAATGAAACCAGATGATCGATTCCGACACTTTTACGTCATTGGTCAGACGGGTACTGGTAAGTCTTCCATTCTCCAGGCGATGATTCGACAGGATCTTCGAAACGGAGATGGTATTGCCATTATCGATCCGCACGGAAGTTTGATTGAAGATATTATGCCGTTTATTCCGCGAGAACGTGCTGATGATGTGATCTACTTCAATCCGGGTGACATGGATCGTCCAATGGGATTAAACCTTCTCGAAGGTGATACTTGGGAAGAAAAGGAACTCGTTTCTATGGAGGCGATGAACATCATGATCAAACTCTTCGGTGAAGAAATCTTTGGTCCACGTATTCAGGATTACTTCCGAAACGGTTGTTTGACGCTCATGTCTGATCCAGAAGGTGGTGCGATTACGGATATCGTTCGTCTGTTTACGGATGATGAGTACTCAGCATACAAGGCGGAAAAAGTTACCAATCCAATTGTGAAGTCATTCTGGGACAACCAGATGGCGAAAACCGGTCAGCGCGAAAAGCAGGAAATGATTCCATACTTGGCAGCGAAGTTTGGTCAGTTCGTGACGAACACGATGATGCGTAATATCATCGGCCAGGCGAAGTCGGCCTTCAACATTGGTGAGATTATGGAACAGGGAAAGATTCTCCTCGTAAACCTTTCAAAGGGTGAAACTGGTGAAATGAACTCCAAGCTTCTCGGTTTGATTATGGTGTCGAAGTTGCAGATGGCAGCACTCGCTCGACAAAAGACGTTGAAACAGGGCAAGAAACCTCGTGACTTCTTCCTCTATATCGATGAGTTCCAGAACTACGTTACCGACTCTATTGAGGTTATTCTCTCTGAAGCTCGTAAGTATCGTCTCGGTTTGGCGGTTGCTCATCAGTACCTCGCGCAGCTCGAGGACAAGGGTGGTGGACTCAATAAGAAAGGTTCGAGTATTAAGGAGGCGATCTTCGGTAACGTTGGTACGATCTTGAGTTATAAGATTGGTGCGCAGGATGCTGAGTACCTCGCGAAGGAAATGTCCCCTGTCTTCTCTGACCAGGACCTTGTGAACTTGGATAAGTTCAAGGCGGTAATGAAACTCTCTATCGATACGCAACCTTCAAGACCGTTCTCTATTACGCCTCTTAATCCGTACCTTGAAAAAGGTGATCGATCGGCTGCTGAGGCATTCAAACAACTCTCTCGTCTCAAATATGGACGAGACAAGGACTTCGTTGATCGCGAAATTATCCGACGTCTCGGTCTTACCAACGGTGGTCCAGGTAGCGCTAAACTTCCGAAGCCGGAGGATCCATTTGGGTTCTAGCTCTCGCTAGTTTTCATCAGAATCCCTGTCCTTATATAAGGATAAAACCGACCCCGAAAGGCTATTTGGGTACATTTTTTTGTCTTAGGCTAGTCCTCTTACCTAGCTTCACTCAGCTTTGATTTTTTAGCTGGACACCTTTTCAAGCACATAGCAATGGTATATAACGGCCGTCCGTGTGCTTTTGTGGTATACTTATATGAAAAGTCCAAACAAACACAAACACACCTAAAACTCTATGCGCTCCCATTTTCGTACGTTAGCACATATCGTCACTGTCAGTTTTTTCTTCACTATATCCTTTAATGGAATGGTGGCTCTCGCTCAGGAACTTCCTCCGGCTGAGTTAACTGATCCTTCAAGTCCGGTGAATCCAGATACTGTTCCTGCTCCAGTTGTCCAGAATCCTAAAGCAAGGACTCTCGTCGGAACACGAGTTTTTGAAACCACTGCCTATTACTCCCCGCTTCCAAATCAGCAGAAATATGTAACTGGAAGCTATGCTTCTGATATCCGTCTCAATGGACGCGGTACGAATGGTGCTGACGGTACTCCGGTTTACCCTGGCATGGTTGCTGCTCCTTCAGTCTATCCATTTGGAACGAAGATGCGAATTCCTGGGATCGGAACGGTTGCCGTTCATGATCGAGGAGGAGCGATTGTCGCATCACAGGATTCTACTCACCATGACCGACTTGATATCTGGATGGGATTTGGTGACAAGGGCCTCTCTCGTGCTCTTACTTGGGGACGACGAACGGTTAGTATTGAACTTCTCGGCATTAATCCTTCTATTGAAGAAGAAATTACCCTCAGTAATTATGATCCGTCTGAACGAGTTCCAAACCAAAACCCAAACCCAAATCCGCCTTCTACAAACAATACCCCATCAACAACCAACAAAGCTGTTGTTAAAACATCACCTGTTGTGATTGCTCCACCGGCCCTCTTCGAAGAAGATATCTGGTATTTGAGCAGTGGCGCTTCAGTTGTTAAACTTCAGCGAGTTCTCCAGGCTCTTGGTTATTACAAAGGAGTCATTGATGGGTTCTATGGAGATGATGTTCGTGACGCTGTCTTCGCCTTCCAAAAAGATCACAGCCTCTTTGGTCAACGGGAGGAACTTGGTGCAGGGCATACCGGCCCTCAGACACGAATCGCTCTTGAAAAAGCTTTCACCGACCGACGAAAAACACTCATTCCAACTAAGTCATTCGGACGTGGTTCTCATGGAGAGGATGTCTTGAAGTTACAGCAAGTTTTGAAATCACTCGGATACGACGTTCCTTTGACTGGAGTTTTTGACGAAAAAACTGAATCTGCACTTTTCCAATTCCAAAAAGATCAGAGTATCGTTCTTCGTGAGACTGATCTCGGCGCTGGATACTTCGGACAAAAAACACTTTCCGCTCTTGAAAAGAAATATGTTGCTTCTCTTACGAGCCAACAGGCCGCAGTCGTTATCGACGTTCCATCGTATCTCGTACAGGATCTCGCTCCAAATAGCTCTGGTGAGTCTGTTCGACAACTCCAGCAAGAGTTGATGAGATTGAACTACGTCCGAGTTCAGCCGACTGGATTCTATGGACCTGCTACGGCTCATGCTGTTTTCAAATTCAAACAGGCCCAGGGAATTGTCGCAAGCGAACAAGATGATAGTGCGCAATTATTTGAAGTTACTGCTCGAACACGAATGAACACCATTATTGCTTCACGATTCCATATCATCAAGACGATTGCTATCGTCAATGCAAAGGGGTCAAAGGTTGCATCTGAGCCATCTACTACTGCAAAAAATTCTCTCACTGTCGCCACGAAGTAGTTACAAAAAGTAACAACACGTGGTTGTTAGATCTTTTCACCTGCCATACTGAAAAGTTCTTCTTCGAGCATATGAATTGCGAGCTCAACGTTCTTTGTTTTTTGTGATTTTTTCCTGTTTCCGCTGTAGCGTTTATAACCTTCTTGAAGGCGGCTTTTTAGAGAAACAAACTCTGCGTGAGCCACTCGTTTATCTGCGTAGTATACAGTCTTTTCTTCGAGTGTCTTGAGTGGATATTTTTTTGAAATTATTGCGTCAAATTGCTGAGACATAACCGCTTCCGAGAGATATATTTCTTTCTTTGCGTTGAGTATGTTTGAGGTTGCCTCTATGTCGTTTCCATTATATTTTTTCTTCCATTTTTCCCACATTTGGAGGTCCTGTTTCGTTGGATTTTTTATGAAAGTATTTGGAGTAATATTTTTAAATGTGATCGCCTTCATGAGGTCGTGTATGAGGGCGAGATCACGAACTTTTTTCACATCGATCTTGTGTCCATTTTCGTGAATTTTTTTTGCCATATGCGTGGCAATTTTTGCAACCATCTCCATGTGTTTTTGCACATGAAGTGGAGTGTGACACTCTTTGTAGAGTTGATGTATGTCTTGGAGATTCATTGTTTTTATTATCGTCTTATCGTTCTTCAATTCGAATGATTCGATCGGTGTCTCCTTCTACCTCGATAAAAATATCTGTTCTTTTTTCTGGCAAAAATGATCCGAGATATTCCGCCCATTCAATAAGAAGAAGATCTGGATTCTTTTCAAGAACCTCTTGAACCATATGCCTTGCCACTTCTGGTTTTCCTTCGAGTCGATATAAATCGAAGTGATAGATGCTATGAGTTGGTGTTATATATTCACGAAGATAGGTGTATGTCGGACTTTTTATCGACATTTCTGGGATTCCGAGACTCTCGGATAGGCCTTTTACAAAGGTTGTTTTGCCGGCACCAAGTGAGCCATAAAGACAAATGATGCCCTTGTGACCCATGTCCTGAAGGAGTTTTGAAGCTATTTTTTTCGTTTCAGCTTGAGATTTGGCAGTGTGCTTAGTCTTCTTGGGCTTGGATTGTGGTTTGGACATTTGATCTTTTTAGCTAAAGCTGCTATAATAATATGATATATCAAAACAAAAACCAAATGTCAGACACAAATTTCTCTCGCGGTGGAGATGATCTCCTCATCACTAGTCCAATTCATCAACTCGAAGATCGACGTCATCGCCGACACCAGGCCGCCTGGGCAGGACTTGCTCTTCTTATGATTGGGTCGTTTGTCGCTCTTGGACAAAATGGACTTCTTCTTACGGCAAGCATTCTTCCTACGAAGCAGGCTCCAGCTTTTGATGGAACCGTATATCCAATCGAAAAAGTTCCAAACTGGGTTAAGCTCCAAAGCGCGGAGTATAAATATAGTTATGAGCAGATCCCTGCGAGTAAAATGCTTAACACACCTTTCTATAGTGCTGATGCTTTGGCACGAACGGTTGATACGTTGAAATGGGGAAATGCTGCTGATGACGCTGTTCGAAATCAAAAGATTACCTACCCTGTTCCATACATGGGTAGCTACCGACTCAATGGATTAGAAAATGACGGAAGTCATCTTGCTGTTGATATTAAAGTTCCGATGAATACTCCTGTTCGCTCAATTGCAAATGGAGTTGTCGTCAAGCTCGCTAATCAGACAAATGGTTTCGGCAAACATGTTGTTATTGTTCACCAGAATGTTCCTTCTCTTGAAGATCCAAATACGAAGACAACATATTATTCTTCATATAGCCACTTAGGAAGTGTGATTATCAATGAAGGAGATATTGTTCTTCGTGGACAAAATATCGGCCTTTCTGGTCAAACTGGATTTGCAACAACCCCGCACATACATTTTCAAATTGATCGTATCAATGCTCCATGGCATCCATTTTGGGGATTCACATACCAAGAGCAGGTTGCTGCTGGACTCGATTTCGTTGGTGCCATTAATGCAAGTCTTGGGAAAGATAAGGCCTACGAAAATACGATCAATCCGATGACATTCGTTCAGAGAAATCTCACAACAACACCAATCAGTACTGGTAGTCAGACATCTGTACCTAATTCTACGCCAGCCCCAACTCCTACGCCGGTCGTCACTCCTGCAGTAGCCGATCCGGTTGTCGCGGTACCTACACCCGTAACTCCAACTCCTACCGTTATCAGTTTCGCATTTAATCAGAAGGCAAGTTATCAGCTCGGAGAGGATATCAAGATGACCCTTGTTGCAAAAGATCAAAATGGTAATTCAGTAAATGCTCTTGATGAGTCTGCGCTTCTTCTTCTTAGCGGAGATGTTGGTAATCTTTCAAAGGCAGATGTTACCACTGGCGATCTTTCTGATGGTCAGTTTGTCTTCCGTCTTCAGAATCCACGCGTTGGACAAGGTCAAGTGACCGTTATGTACAAAGGCGTACAGACAAAATCTACATCTTTTGATGTTATCAACCCTACACCTACTCCTCAGCCAGTTGCCACAAAAGCTGATCTCAATAGAACGAAGCTCTTTGCTGATGTTGCTGGTGATGAAGGATTTTATGACGCCATTAAATATGTAAAAGATAAGGGTGTCTTTGGTGGATATAACGATGGAACATTTAAACCTGATCAGGTTATTTCTCGAGTTGAAGTTCTCAAGGTTGCTCTCAAGTCATCAAATCGCCAGATCCTTCCTACAAAAGGAATGCTTTCCTATACCGATCTTGATCCAAATGCCTGGTATATTCCATACATTGCAACGGCTCAACAAAATGGCATTACGCAGGGCTATATTGGCGGATATTTTAGACCAGCACAAAATGTAACTCGAGCAGAGTTCCTCAAAATACTTCTTCTCTCTTCTCCAGTTTCTCTCAATCCAACTGTTAATAATGCTCCGTACTCAGATGTTAATACGACCGATTGGAGCGCTGTTTTTGCACAGTTTGCGAAAGAGAAGAATCTTCTCCCTTCTACCGCTCATGGATTCAAGGCCAATGAAGAGATTACACGCGGAGAGGTTGCTGAGATTATTTATCGACTTCTCGTCATTCTCAACACTGGTTCAAATACCTATACAGCTGGACTCGCAAATAGCTAAGAGTTCTTTTGAGCTTTCTTGACTGAGTTACGTTTCTTTTCTATAGTTGGTGAAGTTTTTACTTCTTCACTATTTTCGTATGAAGCTTTCTTCGATCGGTGTTTCTCTTGGTATGGTCGCTCTTCTTGCCTTAACTGGATGTGGTGGTGGTTTTTCTGTTGGTGACAAGGTTGTTGGTAACTGGAAGGGCGGAGATCGTTGGTGGAATGCACAGGTCACAGCTGTGGCCGGAGATCATGTTACGGTTAAGTATGATGATGATAGCTCGACAGAAACTCTTGCGAAGACGAGTGCTGCCCACCTTCCTTCCGGCGCTGCCTCTGTGAAGGTCGGAGATCGAGTTATTGCGAAATGGACTGATAGCAAGTTCTATAATGGAACTGTTACGGCTCTCAATGGAGACAAAGCTACTATCAGCTGGACATCTGGATCTCCTACAGATGTTGCCCTTACAGATATTACGGTTGCTGGAAAGTAGAGGGTTTTGAGTTTTTGAGGATTTTTATGAGCCCGGTTCCTTTCGGAACCGGGCTCATTTTGATTGTAGCTGTAGTTAATCGTGGTACCCCCAGCAGGAATCGAACCTACATCTTCGCCTTAGAAGGGCGCTGCTCTATCCATTGAGCTATGAGGGCGAGAGGAAATTCCCGCTTATTCTATGAAATTTTTGATAAATATGCTAGTAATTCATCATGCACTTACGAGGAAACGAAACTATTCAGAAAATTTACCGAAGACATTACTTCCCTTTTGTCTTCTCTGCTATAAAGACACTTGCTGCAAGCTTCCCTTTTTATTTCCTTATTTTCGTCCTACAACAGAGTATATCCAAGACTGCTTTCTATATGAGCCTCGGCCTTGTTACGATCTTCTTTGTCCTGGTTTTTATGTATGTTTCATTCATCTACTGGGCAGATAAGCTTGTTGTTACGAACTTCCGAGTTATCTTTGTTGACTGGAAACTTCTTAATTTAAGCTCAGAGAATGAAGCGGAAATCCATGATATTCAAGATATTCATATTGTTGACAAAGGCATTCTTTCAGCGATTCCCTTCTTAAATTACGGAACCCTCACGATCGCTACGGCAGCCAGTGAAATATCAGTTCGGTTTACGTCGGCCCCAGATCCTGATCAGATTAAACGTTTTATTTTTTCCGTGAAATAAGCCTGTGGTATACTTCGGGCATGATTAAGCGAGATGCTCAGTTTGACCCAGAGACGTTCGATACGGTTCTTGCGCCTGCCCTCGAGGAAAACCCTCAGGCACAGCAGTTTGAAAATACCCTTCGACCAAAAATTCTTGATGAATATATTGGCCAGCAAGCCATCAAAAAGAATCTCCAGATCAGTATGGACGCGTCCAAAAGTCGTAATGAGCCTTTGGAACATGTTCTTTTATACGGCCCACCGGGCCTTGGAAAGACGACGCTCGCGAATATTCTCGCAAAAGAAATGGGTGTAAATATCAAAATTACGTCCGGTCCAGCCCTCGAAAAACAAGGAGATCTTGCCTCTATTCTCACGAATATGAAAGATTTTGAGGTTCTCTTTATTGATGAGATTCATCGACTCAAGCCTGCAATTGAAGAGGTTTTATATACGGCCATGGAGGATTATTGCTTGGATTTGATGATTGGCAAGGGACCATCGGCCAGATCGATGCGACTCAGCCTTCCGCGATTTACCCTGATCGGTGCGACGACAAAACTCAACATGCTCTCATCGCCACTCCGTTCACGTTTCGGACATATCTTCAAATTTGAATTGTATTCTACGGAAGACATTCAGGATATTTTGTATCGCTCTTCAAAGATTCTTGAGTGCGAACTTACCGATGAGGCGGCCGAAATTCTCGCGAGATCTTCCCGCCAGACTCCGCGTATTGCCAACCGTCTTCTCCGTCGTGTTCGCGACTTTGCTGCACATAAGCAGGCTTCAGTTATTACCGCGGAAATCGCTCACGAAACATTAAAGGCTCTCGGCGTCGACCAGCTCGGACTTGATCGTGTCGACATAGAACTGCTCAAAATTATTATTGAAAAATTTGAGGGTGGACCGGTTGGGCTCAATACTCTATCGGCCGCGCTCTTCGAAGAACAGGAAACGATCGAAGACATTTACGAACCATACCTCTTGCAGCTGGGCTTCCTCGAGCGCACATCGCGCGGCCGCATTGCCACCAAACATGCCTATGAGCACCTCGGCATCACCTTTATCTCTACCTCCTCACTCCTCTAAATAATGAAGCGTTTTCTTCCTGTTTTTGTTCTCTTTCTTGTTCTCTTTAGTGGATATGTTTTCTACACCCAACGCGGAAATCTCTCTACATCTACCCCAAATCCTGCCCAAGAAGAGGAGGAGATCAAAGACGTTCGAGAAGTAGGCATCATCTCTTCCCTAGGAAACATCACGGTTCCTGGCTCCGGAACACATCTTCTTACCAAGATCGATAAAACAACCATTCTTCTCACTGGCCTTGGCGCTAATCTCGACGAGTACCTCCAAAAAAACGTAGAAATTGAAGGACGACTTTCTCAGTCCCCTAGCGGCAAACAGCTTATTCAAGTTTTGAGAGTTACTCCTATTGAGGCAACATCTACCACTACGATCGACCCCAAAGAAGCTCAAAAATGGGAAACGTTCAAAGATGAATCTTTTGGCATGACTTTTCAGCAACGTCATGGATGGGATATCGCAAAAACAACAAACACCGTTACATTTACCATTCCATCTCTTTCCGCTCTCTCGTGCGGCGATCAACCTATCTGCCCAGCAGTTCCTTCGAGCATTATTAAAATTGAGCGTGTTTCAAATTCTGATAATGCTTCTCTCGCAAGTTTTACTGGCGATGAAAAAACTTCTACCAAAAATCTCATTGGTCCTCATAAACTCGTTGGATACAAGCGAACTCAGGCGGATAAAGGTATTATTACTTTTGTTGTTGCCCGTGAAAAATATGTCTTTGTCTTAACGTATACTCCTGGAAATTTCAAAACATACGACCCATCAACAAACGACTTCTTTAGCCTTATTGCATCGTTCGATTTCATTCCTGTGAAGAAATAAATCGACGACTTGATCACGTTTCGACTTTTTCCTTTGTTTTTGTTTTGACTTTTGTTTTTTGGCACTCTATACTTTTGAGTGCTAACTAGACGAGTAGTTAAAGCTAAATAAGACAATCTTTCTCTAATACGTACATTCTAATGAGGTGATAGTAGCTTTGGGCTGTGGTACAATTTACTGACTAACTGAAGCTCATTATTTTCAACCTCACACTTACCTCTTTACCTTCTTCTCATGTCAGACTTTGCACGATTTGAAAAATTCACCAAAGAGGCAAAACAGGCGCTGATCTACGCTCAGGATCGTGCTCGAGAAGCGCGTCTCAATTACGTAGGAACCGAACATATTTTGCTCGGAATTCTTTCGCAATCACAGTCTCTGGGGGCCTCAATTCTTTTGAGTTTTGGTGTCTCACTTGAGAATGTTCACCTCGTTTTGAAGACGGTTGGTCGAACAGGGCAGCAACAGACCAGCGACAAGGGTCCTACGGGCCTTAGTGGTTTTGCCAAAAAAGTTATTGAAGATGCTATACACTGCGCCGCAGAATTTGGTCACCAGTTCGTTGGAACTGAACACCTTCTTTACGCGCTTGTTTCTCAGGAAAATACCGCTGCGACAGTTATTCTCGAGAACATGAAGGTCAATCCACAAGATGTGAAAGATCAGGTTATCGAGGCTTTCGAACGAAGTCGTCAGCAACAGCAAGGTACTCAGGCAGTTCCTGGAGTTCCAGGCGCAAACCCAACGATGAATCCAATCGAGTTTTTCTTGAGCGGACTTCAGGGTGTGATGACCAGTGGCCAGGAAAAAGAAACTGGATTCAACAAAGACCAGTTCCAGCGTGGTGCGAAAAAGGGACAAAAGGGACAAAAACAGAGTAAGACTCCTGCGCTCGATTACTTTACGACCGATCTCGTTATCGAGGCACGTAAGGGTAAACTCGGACCAGTCATTGGGCGAAGCAAAGAAATTCAGCGAATGATCTCTATTCTCTGCCGAAAGACGAAGAACAATCCAGCCCTTCTCGGTGAGCCGGGTGTTGGTAAGACAGCTATCGTTGAGGGACTTGCGCAGGCAATTGTCAATGAACAGGTTCCAGATATTCTCTTGGACAAGCGACTTTTGTCACTTTCCATGACATCACTCGTCGCTGGTACGAAGTATCGTGGTGAGTTCGAAGAACGTATCAAACAGGTTCTCGATGAGGCTTCAAGCCAGACGAATGTTATTTTATTTATTGATGAGTTCCACACCGTTATTGGTGCTGGATCTGCTGAAGGAAGTTTGGATGCGGCTAATATTCTCAAGCCTGCACTCTCACGAGGACAGGTTCAGGTGATTGGTGCAACAACAACTGCTGAATACCGAAAACATATCGAAACTGACTCCGCTCTCGAGCGACGATTCCAGACCGTTATGGTTCAGGAACCAAATACCGAAGACAGCATTGAGATGATTCGTGGACTTCGAGAAAGTTTCGAAGAGCATCATTCATTGATTATTGATGACAAGGCTATTGAGGCTTCTGTTCGCCTTTCTAAGCGATACGTGAACGACCGATTCCTTCCGGATAAGGCGATTGACCTCATCGATGAGGCGTCTTCTTTGAAGAGAATCTCTTCGAAGGGAAATATGGATAAGATCCGAAAACTTCAGGGCGAGCTCAATGAGACGATCAAGAAAAAAGAAGAAGCTGTTTCTCATCAGAACTACGAACTTGCTGCTGAACTTCGAAATCACGAACTTGAAGTTATGCGTGAGATTGATGAGACGAAGACACTCAAGATTCCACGTGAGAAGCGTGAAACGGTCACGGAAGAAGATGTCGCGCGAGTCGTTGCGACAATGACCGGTGTTCCTGTCATGCGACTGGTGAATGAAGATGCCGCCAATCTCATGAAGCTTGAAGAGACGCTTCATGGGAATATTATTGGTCAGCATGAGGCCGTTACTGCTGTTGCTCGAGCTATCCGACGTTCACGAACTGGTATCTCTGATCCAAATCGACCAATCGCCTCTTTCATCTTCCTCGGACCAACAGGTGTTGGTAAGACGGAACTTGTGAAGACACTTGCGAAACAGGTTTTCAATGACAAAGATGCACTCATCAAGATCGATATGTCCGAGTTCATGGAACGACACAATACCTCACGACTCGTTGGTACCACCGCTGGATATGTTGGTTACGAAGATGGTGGTCAACTTACCGAACAGGTACGACGAAAACCATACGCTGTGATTCTCTTCGATGAGATCGAAAAGGCTCATCCAGAGGTCTTCAACTTGCTTTTGCAGATTTTGGAAGATGGTATTCTCACCGACGGAAAGGGTCGCAAAATCGACTTCAAAAATACGATCATTGTTATGACTTCAAATATTGGTGCCGATAAACTTACAGAGAAGGCCGCTCCAATTGGATTTAACCTTCGAGGTAACGAGCTCGAGCAGGCTATGAGTAACTACGAGGCGATCGAAGAAGATGTTCAAAAAGAACTCAAGATGAAGTTCCGACCAGAGTTCCTCAATCGTATCGACAAGGTCGTTATGTTCAAACCGCTCTCTCACGAAGATGTGAAGAAAATTGTCTCACTTCACCTTACGAAGTTGCAGGATCGTTTGAGCTCTAAGGGCATTATTCTTCAGCCAGATGAGTCTGGGCTCGAAGTTGTCTGTAAGAAGGGTTACGATCCACAGTATGGTGCTCGTCCAGTACGACGTGCTATTCAGGAACTTATTGAAGATCCTTTGACGGCAGGTTTCCTTGATGGACAGTTTGCTGAGGGCGACACGATCGCCATCTCAAAGGACCCAGCTGACGAGACCAAAGTTGTCCTTACGAAGCTTGCGAATACCGGTACGACCGCCACTCGAAAGGCAAAAACGGTAACCAAAGCTAAAACAAAGAAGACTTCCGAGATCACAAAACTGTAATCTTGAAGCCAAATCCGCTTGACTAATATGAAGCAGGGCCGTAAAATCGCCCTGCTT
>JBAYUX010000033.1:0-14829 GCA_041674865.1 Candidatus Altimarinota bacterium | reverse complement strand
TTAATATGCTTGATGCGGTGATGCGTACATTTACGATTTTAGGATTTCAGCCGGTAGATTCTCGTTTCAATGCTGTACTTGAATTGAAAAAAACGAACTCTTCTGATGGCTCAACTATTACTGCGCGAATTATGCGTGACGTACGTAGTGCTGATTCACTTCCGCAATGGAAACTCGTCGTTTCATCTTCTGATGGAAAGCATCATCTCAATAGTTTCACTTACTCGCCGGAACAATTCCGAGAGTTCGCAATTCAATATGCAACCCGATTCCAAATCGATGATTTGATACAGCTTAGTTTTGATTTATAGAACGATCTAGACTTCGTGAAATACTTCTTTTTGCTTGTTTTTGAAAAAGAAAAGGAAGGTGACCCAGGCGATAAAAACGAAACAACTTGCCACGAAGATTGGGAGAATTTTGTCGATGGTGACGATGATTCCTGCGATGACTGGAGGAATTGCCATGCCGAGAGATTGGATGGATTGATTGATTCCGAGGACTTCGCCTTGAGATTCTTTTCCCGCGAGATTACTGATGATGGCGGTTGAATTTGGCTGCGTGAGGCCGTTGCTTATTGCAACGAAGGGAAGAATGAAGAGGAGCGTTGTGGCGTGATCTGGAATAACAAGTCCGAGAAGTGCGATAGCAAGAATGATACAAGAGACGGAGAGAATTTGTTGTGGTTTGAATTTTTTTGAGACAATTCTCGTGATAAAACCTTGTGAAAATGCAATCCACAGGCCGATATATGCGAAGAGGTCGCCGATATTACTGATGGTGAATTGGAATTTTTCGATGAGATAGACTTGGAAAAATTGTGTGAAAAAGTTGAATCCGATCGTGAGGAAAAAGACAACGAGAAACATGGTGCGAAGGTTTTGCATACGCATTGCTTTTGCAAGATTTTTGAAACCGGTTAGCGCACTAATTGGCGTCTTCCTGTGGGTTTTGAGCGTTTCTGGAAAGCGAAGAGCAACGAGAACGATGTTGAGCGCTGCGAGTATCGCGGCAAACCAAAATGGTGTGGCGTGATTAAACCAACTGACGATGGTTGGGTCGGCGAGTTTACCACCAATGTAGGGTCCGAGAATAAATCCAAGTCCGAAGGCCATCCCTACGAGACCAAAGTTTTTTGCCTTTTCTTTTGGATCAGAAATGTCAGCAATGGCGGAGAGAGCGATTGAAATATTTCCTCCGGTAAAACCATCAACAATGCGTGAGAGGTAGAGGACGGCGATCGATGCGGTCGTTATACCTACACCGAAAAATATGTATCCGAGGACGGTCCCTACGAGGGAGAGCATGAGAATTTTTCGACGACCAAATCGATCGGACATCGCGCCGAGAATCGGCGCGCCAAAGAATTGCGCCAATGGGTAGGCAGAAATCAGAAGTCCAAGTAACAGCTGTCGCGTAAAAAATGCAGCATGATAATCAATAGGAAGAATCCCGCTCATTGGATTGAGAAAGAGAGGAGCGAGCACTGGAATAATAATTCCAACTCCGAGAAGGTCTATAAAAACAGTAAGGAAGATGGTTGCGAGCATGCTTGTTGTAAATGCGTATATAAGTTCCGTTATTGTACGGTATGTTTTGCGATATGGCTACTTCTGACTAGCTCTTGGCTCCTTTTTTCTTCTCGTTTTTATCCATGTTATCGATAAGCTCTTTTGCTCTCTCGATCGCGATCGTTGTCTTTGGGGGAATATAATATTCACCTCCAATTTTTTTAATAATATCGAGCTTATTAAGTTTTTCTTGAATATTTGGACGAAGTGTTGAGAAGAAAATATGACCTTTCCCCTTTAAAATTCGATCAATAATAAGTTCGAGCGTATTGATAGCGCTCGCATCCATATGATTGACGTGCTTCATTCGGAGAATCAAAATATCTCCTCTGTGATGTTCAATCATATTTTCCAATTCTGATGCTACGCCGAAGAAAAGAGGACCGGAAAGTTCGTAGAGCTGGATCTGTGGATAATTCTTCAGTGATGCATGAATTCGCTCAGATCCTTCACTTCCAACATGCTCATCATCATCTAAAACCTTACTTACAGAGAGGTTGCTGACGCGCTGAATAAAGAGAATAGCAGCCAACACAATTCCTGTTCCTACTGCGACGGTAAGGTCAGCGAATACCGTAAGAAGAAATGTTGCAACAAGCACCATGGCGTCATTCCTTGGAGCCTTCAATAATCGGATAAAATGAGGTATTTCTGCCATGTTGTAGGCAACTGTCATGAGAATAACCGCAAGAGCTGCCATAGGAATATATTTTGCATATGGCGCAGCCACGAGGAGGATAAGGAGTAGAACAATTGAGTGAATTATGGATGACACTCTCGTTCTTGCTCCGTTTTTAATATTGGCAGCTGTACGAGCGATAGCACCCGTGGCGGGAATACCACCAAAGAGCGGGAGGATCATATTTCCAATACCTTGAGCCACGAGCTCTTTATTAGAGTTATGTTTCGTTCCTGTCATTCCATCCGCAACGACTGCAGAAAGAAGCGATTCGATCGCACCAAGCATTGCAATCGTAAATGCTGATGGAAAGAGCATCTTTACCGTTTCATATGTCGTATTCAGCATGTGAAACTGGGGAAGTCCTGATGGAATATTACCTACAAGTGCTGGAGCTGGAAGTCCTTTCTGAAAGAAAAACATAATAATTAAACTTGCAATTGTTCCAACGGCAAGTGCAATTGGAGCTGGTGGAAATGACTTACTCCAACGTTTCCAGGCGAGAAAAGCGGCGAGTGTAATCATGCCAATAATAATCGAGCTCAGGTTTACACCTTTCTCCAGTCCTTCAAAAATCAGCTTTATTGTTTCAATGAAATCCTCTGGACGATGCGCAAATTGAAGTCCAAAAAAATCCTTAATCTGGCCAGAAAAAATAATGACACCAATGCCTGATGTAAAGCCAACCGTGACTGGATAGGGGATATACTTAATGACCGATCCAAATCTAAATATGCCGGCAAGGAACAAAATAACGCCCGCCATAAATCCCGCGACCATGAGGCCATCGAGACCGAATTTATTTACTACGCCCAGGAGAATTACGATAAAGGCCCCTGTTGGTCCGGAAATTTGATATCGAGACCCCGAGAGTGTTCCTATCACAAGTCCTGCTATGATCGAGGTGTAAATACCTTGTTCTGGACGTGCGCCGCTCGCAACAGCAAAGGCTATCGCCAGAGGAAGCGCTATAAGACCTACAACTATTCCGGCAATGAGGTCATGTTTAAAATCCTTTCCAAGATATTTTTGGATTTCTTTTGCGAACGTCATAACAAGAGGGGGTTAAAATGTTTTTGGACCAATTTTTCCTTTTTTGGCCGGGTGAGATTTTACTCGCTGTTTTGAAAAATTCAACGCGATGTTTCTCCATTCTTGCGATTTTTTAACATGACTGTTACGGTGTATGTGTTCTTTATTTTTCTCACTATGACTTCAATATCTTCTTCGTCTCCTGTAGCTATCGCCTCTGCGGCGACTGCTGTTCCGCCGGTTGCCAAACCTTCGCATCGTATCGAAGTTCTCGACTGTGTTCGTGGCATTGCGATTATTCATATTATTTTGTATCACTACTTTCTTGAGCGGTATCACGGAAGTTTTTTGATTGCTCCAGAGGGCGTTGTCGCAAATCTTTCACGACTTACTATCTTTCAAGATGGAGGCGCACTTGGATTTTTGAAAAATTTCTTTGGATTTCTCTTTGCGTATGGATTTTTCTCGGTCAATCTCTTCCTCCTCCTTAGCGGCTTCGTGCTCACACTTTCTGCCATTCGAAAAAATGAGACGATCTCAACACTCGGCGAACTTGGCATGTTTTACTGGAAAAAACTCAAACGAATTATCATTCCACTCTACGTTTCTATTCTCATAGGAGTTGGATTTTTATTCCTTCGGAATTATCTCTTCCCTTCATTTATTTCGGCTCCAATTTATACGTGGATCGATGCGCTCAAACTTCTTTTCCCTCCATTCTTGGTTTTTGATCTTCCGCTTCTTCAGAAATTCAATGGTGATCTTTGGTTTATTACACTCATTCTTCAGCTCTATATTCTCTTTCCGCTTTTGCAGTATGGTCTGCGGAAACTTGGTGTTTGGAAATTTCTCTTGGTGACGCTTGTGCTCACGGTTGGCTATCGCTATTTCGCAACGTATGGCATTTCTGCCGCTCCAATGGGCGTCATGTATCCATCACAATATGGGTATGTCGCCTTCAGTTTCTTCCTTCCACGTCTCGTTGAGTTCTCTTTTGGTATGGCGCTCGCAAGTCTCTATTTCGAACGAAATACTATTCTCGAAAAGATAATGAGCGTTCCTGCGTTTCTCCTTGGTATCGTGATTACTTTCGTAGGATTTTCATTCGATATGTATCGATGGGGTTGGGCATATGCCGATCTTACGGTTGCTATTGGACTCTTTCTCGTCTTCATCAATCTCGGTGCATTTTTCTCAAAACTCAACCCAATCAAGAGCCTGATGCTCTTCCTTAGCGACTCATCATACGAAAACTTCCTCATACATCACTACTGGCTCAACTATTTCCTTGCTCCGCTTGCGCTTATTGCTGGCCTTCAGGGGGAAAGTTGGTTTTGGATTATCATGATTCCATTTGTTCTGGGATCGGTATTTTTCGCGTGGGGTGCTCAGAAAATTGGAAGCCGCATAGGGTAGATTTTTTCCTTTGTTGTGGTACTGTGTGTGTCCACATGAAATCGACACCATCTCCATCGAGACCAAAATCGCCGAGTATTTTCACTCTTTTGAAGCCGTATAAGCGGCAGATAATTCTGTTAATTGGATTTACACTTGCGACCAACCTCCTCAGCCTTGCTTTGCCAAAGATCATGTCGAATGGCATTGATGCATATACTCATGGTGTGTTTGTTTTGAAGACGGTTCTTTGGGAATTTACAGCTGTGGCATTTGGAATTTTCCTATTTGCCTATCTTCAGAGCATCGTCCAAACATATGCGTCTGAACGAGTGGCCCGCGATCTTCGCGAACAGCTAGCTGCCAAAATCTCACGACAGAGTACTTCGTATATTCAAAGTGTGGGTGCGGGAAAACTTCTTACCAATCTCACATCGGATATTGATTCAATCAAGCTCTTTGTGGCCCAGGCGATCGTCTCCTTAGTGGCTTCTTTGTGTATTATCATTGGGGCGGCTATTATTCTCATTACGATCGATTGGAAGCTTGCGCTTGCGGTTCTTACGATTGTTCCGGTTATTGGCGTGACGTTTTTTCTCGTTCTTTCCAAAGTGCGCGTCCTTTTCACAAAGACTCGTGAAGTTATCGACTGGCTTAATAAGGTTATCAATGAAAGTATCCTTGGCTCTTCACTCATTCGTGTTCTCAATGCTCACAATCAAGAATCTGATAAATTTATGGCGGCGAATACGAATGCAAAAGAACTTGGCGTGAAGATTTTGAATTTATTTGCGACCTTGATCCCGGTTGTCACGTTCATGAGCGGATTTGCGACGATCATTATCTTGTCTCTCGGTGGACATTTTGTGATCGCTGGAAATATGAGTTTGGGTGATTTTGCTGCGTTTAATAGCTACGTCGGTATTTTGATTTTTCCGATTTTTGTTATTGGATTTATGAGCAATGTGATCGCTCAGGCTACGGCTTCATATCAGCGAATTGACGATGTCTTGAAGTCGCAGGAACGTGAGGAGAGTGGGATACGGACGGATGCGTTGCGAGGCGATATTAACTTGAATCACGTCACTGTTTCGTATGGAGAAAAACCTGCTCTTAAAGATGTTTCACTTGCGATTCGTGGTGGTACGAAGACGGCAATCATTGGACCAACGGCTGCTGGAAAGACACAGCTTTTGTATTTATTGACGGCACTTATCGAGCCGCAATCTGGAAATGTAGAATATGACGGACGTGATATTCATGAGTATGACAAGCCAACTCTTCATCAGCAGGTGGGTTTCGTTTTTCAGGATAGTATTATTTTCAATCTCACAGTCCGTGAAAATATCGCTTTTAGCGAGACGGTTCGAGATGAGGATTTAAAGAAGGCGATCGATACTGCGGAACTTCGCGACTTCGTTGATGCGCTTCCAAATGGCTTGGATACGGTGGTTTCTGAGCGCGGCGCGAGTTTGTCTGGCGGGCAGAAACAGAGAGTGATGCTCGCGCGCGCGTTGGCCCTCAACCCAAAAATTCTTTTGCTTGATGACTTTACGGCTCGAGTTGATACCAATACTGAAAAGAAAATTCTTGCGAATGTTGCGAAGAATTATCCGGGCATTACGTTGCTTTCTGTGACGCAAAAAATTGCTTCGATCGAACACTATGATCAAATCATTCTTCTCATGGAAGGGGAGATAATCGCTCAGGGGGTTCATAAAGACCTCGTGGATACTTGTCCAGAATATGTACAAATTTATCAGTCGCAACGAAGCACCAACCACTCATTATGAACTACGCTCTTACAAAAATAGGACAAGAATCCAAAAAAACGAGCACGTTTGCAGCACTTAAAAAACTCCTCTCGTTGATGGTTGAAGATAAACCGAGGCTCGTACTTGCCTTTATAGCCATCCTTATCAACTCTGCACTCAATCTCGCTGCACCAATTCTTGTTGGTCATGCGGTGGACACATACATCGTTACGAAACAATTTCATGGCGTTCTCGTAACATCAGGAATTCTTCTTGTTGTCTTCCTCGTTGCTCTCGTTATGAGCTATCTTCAGACTAAACTCATGGGAACCGTTGGTCAAAAAATGCTCTACACGCTGCGAAATTCTATCTTTACGAAACTTCAACAACTTCCGGTAGCATTCTTTAATCAGAATAAAATTGGAGATCTGATTTCTCGTATTAATAACGATACCGATAAACTCAATCAGTTTTTTTCTCAATCATTGATGCAGTTCATAGCCAGTATATTTATTATGGTTGGGTCTGGCGTTTTCATACTCGTTCTTCATCCTAAGCTGGGTACATCCGGCCTCGCGCCAGCGCTCGGCCTCCTCATCTTCACCCAACTCGTTTCCCCTTGGGTTAAGCGAAAAAACTCAATCAGTCTCCAGAGCGTGGGTGGCATGAGTGCGGAAATTCAAGAGAGTCTCAATAACTTCAAAGTCATTGTCGCCTTCAATCGCCGAGACTACTTCCGAAAGAAATTCAACGACGTGAATGATCAAAATTACACAACCGCCATCAAGGCGGGTATTGCGAATAATATCTTTGTTCCTGTGTACGGACTGTGCTCAAACTTAGCGCAACTCATCGTCCTCGCATATGGAATTTACCTCATATCGATTGGGGATTTCTCGCTTGGCCTCCTCATTAGTTTCTTGACGTACATGACGCGATTCTACGATCCACTCCGTCACATTGCAGCACTCTGGGCCAACTTCCAAGTCGCTCTTGCCGGCTGGGATCGTATTTCTGAGATCCTCGCTCTCGAGTCGGATCTCGTCGTTGCCAAAGGTCCTTGGACCAAAAAACATGAAACAACTACTTCTGTATTGTCATTCAAAGATGTTAGTTTCCAATACCCTGATGGCAAAGAAGTTCTCCATCATATTAACTTCGATCTCGAGCCTGGAAAAACCTATGCCCTCGTCGGACCAACTGGTGGTGGTAAGACGACGACAGCCTCCCTTATGGCTCGTCTCTACGATCCAACGCACGGAACGGTCTTGCTTCATGGAAGAGATTTGCGAACGTTTGGACCCGAAGAGCGAACAAAAAAAATTGGATTTATTCTTCAGGAGCCGTTCTTGTTCACTGGAACCGTCCGAGACAACATCGTCTATGGAAATGAGATGTATGCCGATTACTCAACAACCCAACTTGCCGAAGTTCTCCAAGAATCTGGCCTTGAGACTCTGTTGACCCGCTTCGACAAAGGCTTAGATACCCCTGTTTTGGCTGGTGGTGATGCGATCAGTCTTGGTCAAAAACAACTCATCGCGTTTATTCGTGCAGCACTACGACGACCAGATATTTTGATTTTGGATGAGGCGACTGCAAATATTGATACGGTCACCGAACAACTTCTCGAAGAAATTTTAAAAAAACTTCCGAAAGAAACAACTCGCGTTATCATCGCGCATCGATTGAATACGATCGAAAATGCTGATGAAATTTTCTTCATCAATGCAGGAGAGGTCACGCTCGCGGGTTCGATGGAACACGCCGTAGATATGCTGCTCCACGGAAAGCGGGATAGCTAGGTCCTTGGCGTGATCAATTCAGTTTACACCACCTCGAGAATCGCTGTTTTCAAATAGCGACCTTCTGTGAAGGCGAGTGATTCAGCGTGGTCGGCGGCCTGAGTAATCCACTTGAGAATTTTGACTTTCTTCTGCGCTCTTCCGGCAGCGATACGCAAGATATCTCGAAAAGCTTCCTGTGTGATTCGACCAGAGCATGAGCTCGTCACGAGAATTCCGCCCTTCTGGAGAAGTGAAAAACAGAGCTGATTCAGACTGACATACGCCTTACTCGCATTGAAAATATGCGCCTCGGTTTTTGCGAGAGCTGGTGGATCGCAGACGATGAGGTCATATGGACCGTGAGCTGGCGGCTTGTTCGTTGTGTAGTCAAAAATATCTGCTGCGATGAAGGCAGAGTGGGATGTGTCTTCTGGATCGAGTCCATTCGCACGGAATTGGTCTTTTGCCTGGTTTATTGCCTGATCGGATACGTCGACACTCGTTACGAATGAAGCGCCGTTTTTGGCGGCATAAATGCTGAATGCGCCGGTATATGAAAAGAGATTCAAGACGCGCTTATTTTTTGAGAGTTTTCCAACTTCATCGCGTGCGTCTCTTTGATCGAGAAAGAAGCCAGTTTTCTGACCTCGCATGACATCAGCGTGAAATATGTGACCGTTTTCCTTGAAAGGAACAAACTCTGGGACCGTTCCGAGATGTGTCGTGACAGGCATTGTTGTAAGGCCTTCTTGTTTGCGAACTTCGATATCTGAACGCTCGACAATAGCTGCCGGGTGAAATGTTTTTGTCAGCGCGTCGATAATTTCCTGACGGAAGTGCTCCATGCCTGCGGTGTGCAACTGGAAGACAAATGTGCTGTCATAACGATCAATAATAAGTCCTGGAAGATCGTCTGCTTCCGCACACACAAGCCGATAACCGTTCGTGTCTTTCGGAAGGTGATTCTGTTTCCATGCATCGAGTTCCGCAAAACGTTTTGCAAAAAATTCGGTGTCGATCGTGACGGAAGTATCGCGTGTAATCATACGTACACGAATATTCGTCAGGGGATTGTACGTTCCGATTCCGAGCTCATCGCCATAATTCGAAATTACTTTTACCAGTGAACCAGGTGCGAGATCCTTTGGCTCTCTTGCTACGCCTCCAGAAAAAACCCATGGATGTCCTCCGAGAAGTGGAACTTCTTTCTTTGGCTTGAGGGTGACGGTTGGGAGAGATGATGATGCATTCATAGCCAGGATTTTTTTAAGAAAATGTTAGGAAAAGTTTAGAAAATTTTAATGTCGAATTGCTACTCTATTTGCAGATCAGACGTGGGGAGGCCTCTCGGTGAGGACAATAGGGTCGACACCTGTTGAGGCGGGTTCGATCCCCGTCCTCTCCACCAACCTGATGTAGTCGAACAAAAAGGAGGGCGATAACTCGCTACTCCTTTTTGTTATTCAATAGAGTCGACACCTGTTCGCATTATAGCACAGCCTTTAAACCTCTTCAACAAGGCACTTTTCGGCTTTGTTTATTCGCTTTTCCCCCACGTAATCGTGTCTACTTTGGGATCGCAGTAAATAGCTTTATATCCTTGAGATATCATGTGGGTATGATATGTCGGATTTTTCTGAAACATAACTTGGACCGCCTCATTTGGGTCATTCATTTCTGCAATGTGCCAACCTCTTTCTTGAAAACGCTTAATATGGTCCGCATTTCTTGATGCTGTTGCCCACATACCATCTGGATGTTCTCTCATAATTTCCTGAAAAATTATTCTCTTGAGGCGTGAGTTAAGACCTTTCTTTTCAAACAGCTCTGATGTTGAGGCCTTCGTAAACTCAAAAACTGGTCGACCGCTTTCGGAAACTCCGGTTTGAGCAAACCCCTGTAATGCTACCATGTGTCCATTCACTTGCACCCCCATGAGCCGCTTATCTTTTGCTAGCTGCTGATATCTTTTTCTATATGCTCGCACATGTTCTCCGCGTGTACCATCTGGATAAATTTCGTCATGAACTGTGTCCCAAACATTTGATTTTGCGATTGACTTACCTACAACTGGAATACGATCTACCGCCTCTCGCATACGAACTACCATATCTCGAACTTCCATTCTTTTATCAGCATTTGGAATTGGCAAGATTTGAAAATTCGTATCCGTAAGATGTTCTACGAGATTCGCGATATCTTCTGGTTTCAAATCCTCAGGAGCCATTCTCACGACTTGGGCTGGGACTCCGTCGAGCTCAAAAGTTTCTACAACCTCTCTGTGTGGTAATTGATCTGGCGTGTTCATGTAAGCCCTGACTAAATATTTTTGTCTTTTTATTATAGCACAAAAATTGGATTTAGCCAATTTTCAGCTTTCGCCAGGCACTACAAAAACTGGTCGGGGCGCTGGGACTTGAACCCAGGGCCTCATGGTCCCAAACCATGCGCGCTAGCCAACTGCGCCACGCCCCGATATCTGGCCGCGAAACTATAGCACTGGTCAGTATGGTCGTCAATTGTGCTATACTTGTTTTGATGAAAAAGCTCTTCTCCGAAATTCAAGGAAGGCCGGTATTTAGCCGGGATACCGCTGGCCCGGTGGCTAGAATATTTGATTTGGTCATCGATCCGGCCAATGGCACGTTTGTAGCTTTGTCGGTACACCCTTCGGCGGCCAAAATCGTCGGGGCGCGGGATATTTTGAGCTGGTATCCACATATTGTGATTCGGGATATGGATAGCATTACGGAGCCCGACGAGGTCATCAAAGTCCATGAGGTTTTGAGCGATTCGTCATATGGGCCGTTTTTTAAGAATACTGTTGTGACCGAGTCGGGCGAGAAACTCGGCAGGGTTTTTGATTATTTGATCAATTTGGACGCGGGGGTGGTCTTGAACTTGATGGTTGCGAAGACATTCCTTGGTTTAATCAACTTTTCTGAGCGAATTATTCCCGTTTCTGACATTATTCGTGTCGAACCTGACCAGATCATCATAAAAGATGACATGCGCATTCCTGAAGGCGTTCGTGAGCCAGAGATGATGGGGGCGTAGCGATTATTAATTTTTGAATTGGCAACAAAAAACCGCCTCATTGCTGAGGCGGTTTTTAATTTTTGAGATGAACTCCGTTCTATTACGCTGGCTGAGAAATACCTCCCAGAACCGTATTCACGATAGCGTATGAAGCGAAGATGATGACGAGACCGATAATACAATAAATAATGATTGTCTTACCTTTCTTTGCGCCTTCTTCTTCACCAGCTGAAGTGATGTAAAGAAAACCTCCGTAGATAATCAAACAAACACAGAGGATTCCAAGGAATGTGAGAGCGAATCGGAGAATCTTTGTGACAAATGCACGAGCGTCTGTTTCACCACCAACAATGTTATCGCCTGGATTTGTTGTTACAATTCCGCCGCCGGCTGATGTTCCGCCAACAGATGAGACCTGAGCGAGCGCAAGAGGCGAGAAGCTCATGAATGAAAGAGCGAGCACGGTAATGATTGAAACCGTGAGGAGTTGCTTCCAAGTTTTGGAAATCATATAAAGTAAGGGTTAATACTTGTGCGTATTGTAGCGTAATTTTTTGCCGTATGAAAGTTTTATTGTAATTCTGACCTTGATTCCGGTTGCATTCCGAATTCATATACAATTTGCACTTCTTCGTGAAGGTCGATATTTTCTTTTTCTTTAACCGTTTTTTTGACGAGAGCTATCATGTCGAGAACGTCTTTTTGTGTAGCCTGCGGAGCTGGTGGATCGCCTGGTTTTGCTGTTGTGCCGCCAACATTTTGGAGGAAATTTCCATGAACCATTGAGATTTCAATACCGCCGATGCGCGTACCTTTGAGTCCGCACTCATCGATAAGTTTTCCTGATGAGACGACGGTGACTGCATGCGGATCGAGTGGCGAGGGGCGAGTCGCATTTTTGAACATACATCCAGCATTCTGACCTTTCGGTTGTGATGCGTGACGTTTGGCGAGCGTTTCTTGCATGGTAATTCTTTGATCTTCTGCGGATTTTTTCTTGTCGAAGTGAAATGTTGCAGAGAGCACTATCAAATGCGGATTATCTTTGAGCATCGAATAACGATAACTCATTTTGAGATCTTCATTTTTGAATTCTTTTATGGAGAGTGTTTGGAGGTCGAAGATGGTTGCTGAGGCGAGGAAATCGGAGATTTCCGAGCCACCTGCTCCCGCATTTCCCCGAACAGCACCGCCCACCGTTCCCGGTAATCCGATCCAAACCTCCATTCCGGAAAGTTCATGTTTTGCTGCCGTCTGAATCAGCTGAGAAAGCGGAAGTCCCGCCTCTACGACAATAGAACCTCCTTCCGGCTCTTCTGTAACAGCTATAGCTTTAAATCCAGGTCTTATCACCACTCCGCGAAAGCCCTTATCGCTAAAAAGCGTGTTACTACCTCCGCCAAGAATATAATAGGGAATTTCGTTTTTTACGGCTTCTGTAATCACTTTTTCGAGCTGCTCCACCGTCTTTACCTCAGCAAAAAAATCTGCTGGCCCACCAATATTGAAACTAGTGAGCGGTGCGAGCGTAACCTGCTCCCGCAAAACTCCTTCCCGGATGAGGTCGGCGCATTCAGCTTTGAACGCCTCGTACAATGGTTGTGATTTTGATTGTGACATCGAGGGTATTGTAGATGTCGATCGGCTTTGTGTCTACTTTCCTTCTATGCCAAAATGTCATTTGGCAGAAGTTATTCTACCAAGAATAACTTTGTATTCTATCTGGAATACTTTCCGCCAAACATACTTTTTGATGGTCGTTCTGTGGCGAGCTTTCCCGCTTTCTCGTTGACTTTTAGCCTTCCTGTGGCAGACTAAACGCGCAAAATAATCCAAAAAATTATGTTCAACGAAGCAGGAAAAAATCTCGCGCAAATGCTCAAAGGTGGCGTTATTATGGATGTTACAAATGCAGAGCAGGCCAAAATTGCAGAAGATGCTGGTGCGTGCAGCGTGATGGCACTTGAACGTGTACCGTCAGATATTCGTGCGCAGGGCGGAGTTGCCAGAATGAGCGCGCCGGAAATGATCAAAGGTATTCAACAGATCGTGACGATTCCCGTGATGGCAAAGATTCGAATTGGACATATTACTGAGGCGAGAATTCTTGAGGCACTTGAGGTCGACTTCATCGATGAGAGTGAAGTTCTTACACCTGCAGATCCATTTTCACATGTCGACAAAAAAGCATTCAAAGTTCCATTCGTATGTGGTGCGACCAATCTTGGCGAGGCCCTTCGAAGAATTTCAGAAGGCGCATCCATGATTCGAACAAAAGGCGAGGCGGGAACTGGTAATGTGATCGAGGCAGTTCGACATATCAAAACGATGGCTCGTGAAATCGAGGCACTCAAAACTATGAGCGAAGAAGAGCTCCTAAATGCTGCAAAAGATATGCGTGTCGACGTCGAACTCGTAAAACAAGTTCGTGATCTTGGACGACTTCCGGTTGTGAATTTTGCTGCTGGCGGAGTTGCAACTCCTGCTGACGCTGCGCTCTGTATGCAACTTGGTTGCGATGGAGTCTTTGTCGGAAGTGGAATTTTCAAAGCGAAAAATCCAGCAAAAGTTGCACGTGCGGTTGTTGAGGCCGTCATTCATTACAACGATCCGAAGAAGCTCGCAGAAATTTCCGAAGGGCTTGGTGATGCGATGCCTGGTCTCGAAATTTCTACACTTGGTGTTCAGATGCAACAGCGAGGTTGGTAATTATTGGTGCAAATTTCACATACTATGATTGGAGTTCTCGCATTACAGGGCGGATACGCTGAACATCTTGCGGTTTTGAAGTTGCTTGGTTTGGAAGCGTGCGAAATCCGAACGCGTGAAGAGATGATGAATCCTCAGTTACGCGGTCTCATTATTCCTGGTGGCGAGAGTACGGTGATGGTGAAATTTATTGATGCATATTTTTTGCGCGAGGCGATTTGTGCGCGCGCACAAGACCCTCAATTCATTATATACGGAACCTGCGCCGGACTTATTCTTCTTGCAAAAAATGTTCCCAACTTAGAAGGGGAGCCGCTCAAACTTCTCGATATTGATGTTGATCGAAATGCGTACGGACGACAACTTTCGAGTTTCATTACGGAACTCGACATAAAAAAATCCACCAACGGGACCAGCTCTTCCGGCTTCACCTCCAGAGCGCACTTCATCCGCGCGCCAAAAATTACTCGAGTGGACGAAGAGGTCGAAGTATTGTCGCGATATAAAGAGGACCCTGTCCTTGTACGTCACAATAACATCTGGGGGAGCACCTTCCATCCGGAGCTAGCCGGCGAGATAGCTATCCATAAGCTGATCTTCAGCTAGATACTTCAAACCTTCTATTGACTTTCTGACCCCATTTTTCTAATCTAAGGTGCGCCGTGTTGGCTCAAGCTTTAGCTTTCTAATAGCTTTGTGTGCCGCCCTAGCTCAACGGTAGAGCAACTGTTTTGTAAACAGTAGGTTGTCAGTTCGAATCTGATGGGCGGCTCCAGAATCTTACATATCGTGGGCAGGTACCAGAGTGGTCAAATGGGGCAGACTGTAAATCTGCTGGTTTACGCCTTCGGGGGTTCGAATCC